>NZ_AQOD01000270.1 GCF_000513715.1 Salinivibrio socompensis S35 | reverse complement strand
AAACTGCGCCTCGCGTAGCCTTAGGCGGCTCTCGCCCGTATCTGGCGCGGTTTGCCACGACCGAACGCAATACACCGCTGCATTCCGCCATGCGCTGCGCATACCGCTCAAACTCCAAACGCCCGCGTAAATCTGGCCAACATCGTCAGATTGGCAGCGGTGCGCATCCCAAGGCTTGTCATGCGTATTATAATCGGTAAGATAGAGTAGGTGATTTTGGCGGGAATCGTTTATACTTTTCGCCATAAGAAAACCCCAGATTTTGTTGGACTCGACACTCAACATTCTGGGTTTTTCTTTCTACATGTCCAAAACGCCCCTAAACCCGCGCCACCACTGGCCTGAGCGCCTATTTTGAGTCCCAGATTTATCCCTTAAGTATAAATACAAGGAAAAACACCCCTGCCAGCGTCGATTTTTGAGCTCAAAATCACGCAAAAAAGCGCGGTCTAATTACGGGGTTTGCGCCACTCCGTTCTACAAACCCCCAACCCTACACTTTTTAGTAGTTCGCTCCTGGCAGCAGTCAAGGCCAATCGACGGCCAGCTTCGCGGTTCGCTCGGCGAGCCYTTTGACCCTGCCGCCCACCTCCAACCGCGATCGCAGACCCCTCGGACGCAG
>NZ_AQOD01000269.1 GCF_000513715.1 Salinivibrio socompensis S35 | reverse complement strand
GCCTCCTTCTAGCCTGGTCCATCGTTATCGAAAGTCGGTCAATTCAAATCATGGGGTTTACTTATAGGCGAAACGTAATAAACGATTCCCGCCAAAATCACCTACTCTATCTTACCGATTATAATACGCATGACAAGCCTTGGGATGCGCACCGCTGCCAATCTGACGATGTTGGCCAGATATTACGCGGGCGTTTTGGAGTTTGAGCGGTATGCGCAGCGCATGGCGGAATGCAGCGGTGTATTGCGTTTCGGCTGGCAAACCGCGCCAGATACGGGCGAGAGCCGCCTAAGGCTACGCGAGGCGCATTTTTGCAGGGTGCGTCACTGTCCCGTCTGCCAGTGGAGGCGCACCCTCATGTGGCAAGCCCGATTCTATCAAGCGATGCCGCGTTTAGCGGCAGAGCATCCCAAAGCGCGTTGGATCTTCCTGACGTTGACGGTTAAAAACTGCCAAATCAGCGAATTACGCGACACTCTCAAGCATATGAATGCGTCTTGGCAGCGGTTAAAAGATCGCAAGGAATTTAAGACTGTTTCCGGTTGGATAGCTCGACGGAAGTCACGCGCGGCAAGGACGGCACCGCACACCCGCACTTTCACGCG
>NZ_AQOD01000268.1 GCF_000513715.1 Salinivibrio socompensis S35 | reverse complement strand
ACCTGTTACCGAGCGATATTTGCTTGTTACCGAGCGAAAACGCCTTGTTACCAAGCCCAACCTAGGGGGTTAGGTAAAAAATCGCTCTCAGAGGCTGTGAGGGCGTTTTTTGCTGATTGGGATCTCGGGGCTTGATGGATGGCAGGAAACGCATTTTGTATTACAACTCGCTTGTGCTCCTTGCATTCAAAATGCTTCCTGCTCTCCGAGGGGTCTGCGACGCGTTGGAGTGGCGGCAGGGTCAAGGCTCGCGAAGCGACCGCGAAGCGGCTTGGCCTTGATGCTGCCAGAGCGACTCAAAAAATAGGGTTGGGGGTTTGTAGAACGGAGTGGCGCAAACCCCGTAATTAGACCGCGCTTTTTTGCGTGATTTTGAGCTCAAAAATCGACGCTGGCAGGGGTGTTTTTCCTTGTATTTATACTTAAGGGATAAATCTGGGACTCAAAATAGGCGCTCAGGCCAGTGGTGGCGCGGGTTTAGGGGCGGTTTTGGACATGTAGAAAGAAAAACCCAACGAAGATGTTGAGTGTCGAGTCCAACAAAATCTGGGGTTTTCTTATGGCGAAAAGTATAAACGATTCCCA
>NZ_AQOD01000267.1 GCF_000513715.1 Salinivibrio socompensis S35 | reverse complement strand
ACAAGCAATATCGCTCGGTAACAGGTAAATATCGCTCGGTAACAGGCGCTTTTCGCTCGGTAACAAGTTCAACCGGCCTAAAACCATTTACCCGAAAATCATTATTGAGCCGGTGAGGGGGATTAGCTCGCGAAGCGAGGTCTTTCCCCGAGCTGGCAACGCTTTTGTGAGCCTGTAACAGGGGTTGTAGCGTTTGTAACAACCCTTTTCGCTTGTAACAGGACAAATTGACGTTGTAACAGGGCAATATTTGCTTGTAACAGCGGCAAATCGCGATTTCACCAGGTGATTATGGAGCAAGGGCGCACTTAGGACTTGCAAGCAAGTCGTGCGGAGAGAGGGCAGGAAACGCATTTTGTCGGACAACTCGCTTGTGCTCCTTGTCTCCAAAATGCTTCCTGCTCTGGGAGTGCGCGCGCGTGCTGAGGTACGTTGTTTACTCGCTGTTCGGTGCGCTGGTCTTGTGACGTCGACGTTCCGAATCGTGCCAGTTAAACCGACGTAAGTGAGGCGTACATCGACGGCGGCGGGTGCACCGTCGGAC
>NZ_AQOD01000266.1 GCF_000513715.1 Salinivibrio socompensis S35 | reverse complement strand
AAACGTGCTTTACAACCCGAAGGCCTTCTTCACACACGCGGCATGGCTGCATCAGGGTCTCCCCCATTGTGCAATATTCCCCACTGCTGCCTCCCGTAGGAGTCTGGGCCGTGTCTCAGTCCCAGTGTGGCTGATCATCCTCTCAAACCAGCTAAGGATCGTTGCCTTGGTAAGCCATTACCTTACCAACTAGCTAATCCTAACTGGGCCCATCCCAACGCGATAGCTTACATATAGAGGCCACCTTTGGTCCTGATCCTAACGAACCAAGACATTATGCGGTATTAGCCGTCGTTTCCAACGGTTATCCCCCTCGTCAGGGCAGGTTCCCAGCCGTTACTCACCCGTCCGCCGCTTGACGTCCAGCAAATCCACCGAAGCTTCAATGCTGCCGTTTCCGCTCGACTTGCATGTGTTAGGCCTGCCGCCAGCGTTCAATCTGAGCCATGATCAAACTCTTCAATTAAAGTTCTTTTGTTTGCTTTCCTCGAAAGGAAAGACAAACGGCTCGATAACTACTGTTTTGTTTATCTCTTACGAGACAAACGAATTGACTGTGCTCTTGTTGTTATCCACTTTTA
>NZ_AQOD01000265.1 GCF_000513715.1 Salinivibrio socompensis S35 | reverse complement strand
TGTCAGCTCCAGAAACCAAGCGCTGGTCGCTGGTTCGGGTGCGGGATTGGTTGGTAATATTTCAGCGTTTCCGCCACGGCTGCGCGTAGCGCGTCCGCTTCATCTTGATTTTTCTTCGCCTTAACGGCTCGCACGTCCACGTTCGGCGCGTAGTCTGCGCGTAAACACTCGCGCCAAAGCTCCACCCAGCGAGCTGTTTGATGTAATGCCGAGTAAACCAAGATGGAGGCACCATCAGCAACGCGTGAAAGTGCGGGTGTGCGGTGCCGTCCTTGCCGCGCGTGACTTCCGTCGAGCGTATCCAACCGGAAACAGGCTTAAATTCCTTGCGATCTTTTAACCGCTGCCAAGACGCATTCATATGCTTGAGAGTGTCGCGTAATTCGCTGATTTGGCAGTTTTTAACCGTCAACGTCAGGAAGATCCAACGCGCTTTGGGATGCTCTGCCGCTAAACGCGGCATCGCTTGATAGAATCGGGCTTGCCACATGAGGGTGCGCCTCCACTGGACTGAGCAAGGGACCGGAAGTCGTCGCAACCCC
>NZ_AQOD01000264.1 GCF_000513715.1 Salinivibrio socompensis S35 | reverse complement strand
GGACAAGCCCAACTTAAACCGCGCCAGTTAGGCGCTGCAAGACTACACAAAACAACATAAACATGCTTGCCAGGCGGTGCTCTACCGGAAGAAGCTTAAAGGCCGAAAAGCGAAGAACTGGAGTGGCTCACCTAAACGAGATACCGCCAGTCGTGTCCATGCCAAAGGAGGAAGAGAGCCCTGGCTGTTGGTCTCGAACCTGCCTGAAGAAAGCTGGGGCGCTGAACGCCTTGTCGCGTTATATACACAACGGATGGCTATCGAAGAAGGCTTTCGAGATACAAAGAACGAGCGATTTGGTTTATCACTTAACTTTAGTGGTAGCCATTGTCCTAAGCGGGTTGAGATCTTATTGCTGATTGCGATGCTGAGTCAATTTGGCCTTCTCATTCTGGGAAAGGTGGGTTATGTGAAAGGTTACTACAAAGACTTTCAGGCTAATACCATTCGAACCCGCCGGGTTCTGTCCTATTTTTTCCTGGGGAGGGAGCTGATTGGACGAGAAGGATATGGGTACAGAGTGAGGGATCTGGCTTTAGCGGTTGGAGGGCTGAAGGCAATGGCAGCGGGAGAGCTCAGGTGAAAAAAGTAGGGAGTCCTCAGATGGGTTCGGTGCTTTATTCGCGACCCA
>NZ_AQOD01000263.1 GCF_000513715.1 Salinivibrio socompensis S35 | reverse complement strand
ACCGCTACACCTGCAAATTCTACCCCCCTCTACAAGACTCTAGCCTGCCAGTTTCAAATGCGGTTCCGAGGTTGAGCCCCGGGCTTTCACATCTGACTTAACAAACCGCCTGCATGCGCTTTACGCCCAGTAATTCCGATTAACGCTCGCACCCTCCGTATTACCGCGGCTGCTGGCACGGAGTTAGCCGGTGCTTCTTCTGCAGCTAACGTCAAGCCGTGCACCTATTAAGTACACGACCTTCCTCACTGCTGAAAGTGCTTTACAACCCGAAGGCCTTCTTCACACACGCGGCATGGCTGCATCAGGGTCTCCCCCATTGTGCAATATTCCCCACTGCTGCCTCCCGTAGGAGTCTGGGCCGTGTCTCAGTCCCAGTGTGGCTGATCATCCTCTCAAACCAGCTAAGGATCGTTGCCTTGGTAAGCTATTACCTTACCAACTAGCTAATCCTAACTGGGCCCATCCCAACGCGATAGCTTACATGTAGAGGCCACCTTTGGTCCTGACTCTAACGAACCAAGACATTATGCGGTATTAGCCGTCGTTTCCAACGGTTATCCCCCTCGTCAGGCAGGTTCCCAGCCGTTACTCACCCGTCCGCCGCTTGACGTCCAACAAATC
>NZ_AQOD01000262.1 GCF_000513715.1 Salinivibrio socompensis S35 | reverse complement strand
TGTGTTGCTCTCAAGCAATGCTCGGCAAGCTAACATCAAGCTATTAAGTCGCTTTAAATGCAGTTCAGGACAGATTGGTAGAGAGAGTCATGTAAGATATTGAGTTCGCACATCTTGTTGTCTGATTATTGATTTTTGGTGAAACCATTTGATCATATGACAAGGTGTGCATCTACCTTAATTGATGATTTTTATCTAAATCATCAGGGGATTCCTCAGGGTAAAACATCCCCGTCGGCAGATACGATTGCAAGAGTAATGGGAACCATCAGTACAAAAGCATTACAAAAAGCCTTTATAGAATGGATGAAATCGTGTCATGAATTAACGGATGGCGAAGTGGTTGCCATTGATGGAAAAACACTAAGGGGCTCATATAATCGAGCAACAGACCAAGCCGCGATTCATATGGTTAATGCGTTTGCGACCGCAAATGGTGTGTGCCTCGGACAGTCAAAAGTAAACAGTAAAACCAATGAGATTACTGAAATACCTAAGCTGCTGGAATTGCTAGATATTTCAGGCTGTTTGATTACTATTGATGCCATGGGTTGTCAGCGAAAAATCGCACAGAAAATCATCGATAAAAACGCCGATTATTTGCTTGCCGTTAAAGCGAATCAAGGAAAGTTGGATGAAGCGTTTGATAATTACTATCGCCCGTCAATGCTCCAACACTTTGATGGTGATAGTTATTCATCACAAGAGAAATCCCATGGGCGTTTGGAAACAAGATGTGCACTGATTAATACCGATTTAAGTGTACTAGGTGATTTGGCTTATGATTGGCCTGAATTAAAAACAATGGGCATCATGGTGAGTGTTCGTCAAGAAGGCAAACATGCCGAAGAGACAGATATTTCAGTACGCTATTATATAAGTTCCAAAGCACTTACTGCGAAAGAGCTTCACGATGCCACGCGCTCGCATTGGTTAATTGAATCGATGCATTGGCAACTCGATGTTGGATTAAAAGAAGATGCCTGCCGA
>NZ_AQOD01000261.1 GCF_000513715.1 Salinivibrio socompensis S35 | reverse complement strand
CGAAGAGCGCTTTTTAGTGATTAAGCCAAATAAGCCATCACTCTCTATCAAGCAGCATAGCCTAAGCGCGTATGCCAATATGATACCGGGAGGCCTACATGGATAACACAACAGCCTCTCTACCACTCATGCTCAAGCAGCTTAAGCTGGCTACCATGGTTAAAGAGTGGGAGGCGCTAGGCAATAAAGCGGTTAAAGAGCAGTGGAGCCCTCAGCAATACTTATCAGAGCTGTGCCATATCGAGCTGGCAAACCGCGAGGACAAACGCTTACAGCAGTTATTAAAAGACGCAAAGTTACCGGCTGGGAAACACCTTGGTAGCGTCGACTTTACTCTGATCGATGGTATCTCGACACACCAAGTCATGAGCCTGGTTAATCAACCCAGTTGGCTGAGGCATGGCGCTAATATCTTACTGTTCGGTGCCAGCGGTCTCGGCAAAACCCATATCGCCAGTGGCATCGGTTATGGACTTATCGAGCAAGGCTATAAGGTTAAGTTCATCGCCG
>NZ_AQOD01000260.1 GCF_000513715.1 Salinivibrio socompensis S35 | reverse complement strand
ACCGTAGCATTATGTCACAGTATCTCGTACAAGCACTATCTGCCTGAAGCGCGTCACCTATACCGTGCCATCAAGGCTTATTGATAGTCGACTGCTGGTACGCCTCTATGATGACCGTCTAGCCTTATTTTACGGCACCGACTTCGTGACGGAGCTTGAGCGTGTCTATGCTAACAAGGGAGGTCGCGCTCGTTGCGTCAATTACCGCCATGTCATTGATGCACTGGTGAAGAAGCCGCGCGCCTTCCGCCGCTCACAGCTACGCGATGACTTATTACCGGACGACAATTACAAAGCTATCTGGCAATACGTTGACGAGACGCTCATGGCAGATGAAGCGAGCTATTACATGGTCAAATTGCTTCACTTAGCCAAACAAAGTGGTTGTGAGCGTCAATTAGGGCGATTTATTGCAGCGTCAATTGCTCAGCGACAATTACCGGCCATCCGTGAGTGCGAAGAGCGCTTTTTAGTGATTAAGCCAAATAAGCCATCACTCTCTATCAAGCAGCATAGCCTAAGCGCGTATGCCAATATGATACCGGGAGGCCTACATGGATAACACAACAGCCTCTCTACCACTCATGCTCAAGCAGCTTAA
>NZ_AQOD01000259.1 GCF_000513715.1 Salinivibrio socompensis S35 | reverse complement strand
TGGCGCGGCTAATGTCGATACCCGCTCGGTTCAGCATATCGACTTGAGATATAGCGGCAGTGCATCCACATACTTGGCGGTCACGAGCGGCGACAAACGCCTCGTGGATCAGCCTAAGCTTTTAGATCATGCTAGCCGGCTTCGGTGCGGTTACTACCTGGCTGGTTTCAGCGGTTTGCTCGCACTGGCGACAGGCATATTTGGTGCGCTCATGACGAATGACACTGACCCGCTGCGGCACGATTTTCAAGGTTTCGCTCACTTCCTTGCCACAGGCGTGTAAGGGCGTGTCGCAGCACGCGCAATAGGGGGTATTTAAGGTGTGGGTGTGCACCTCACGCTCAAGATCAGCAGGTAGGGGTTTACGTCCTGTTTTACGTCGCGCCTTAGGCGCTGAGGGTAACGCATCTTGCTGCTCGGCTTCGTTGAAGGTGCCTTTCGCCACTTTTTCACTTTGCGCGGCAAAGCGTTTTGATTGGCTCAGATTTAACTGCTCAACCAATAACTGAACGTGGTTTTTTAACGCCGAGATCTCTTCCTCTTTGTCATGCAGCAACGCCTCTTTCGCCAATAGCATGGCTTTAAGTTGCTCGATATCATCAGGGAGGTCGGTCATTGAGCGTCATCTTCTTACCGTGTAATGGCAACAAGTTTGACGGCTCAAAAGGATCGTTCAAGGGCAATATGATGATCACTGTCATGGGTCACACTTCTAGTCCCTTTAAAGGATGATGCCCGTGACTGTTTTCCAGTGACAGTCCCGATAGGAGCCAGTGGAGTTGCG
>NZ_AQOD01000258.1 GCF_000513715.1 Salinivibrio socompensis S35 | reverse complement strand
TGAGTTCGTATGTCCTGATAGCTGTTACCGAGGGCGAACAGGGCAATGACCTTGCGCTCTAAATCATCAGTCAAGTGAGTTTGGCTCTTCTTCACCAGTTGCGGCTCGAAGGTACCGGATCTATCACGGGGTGTCTGCAGGTCAAACTCGCCAGCGGAGGATTTCATCGTCTTCTTGCTATAGCCATTCTTTCGGTTAGGCTCTAGATCTGCCTCTAAATGCGCGTCTAGCTCAGCTTTTATTGCAGCTTCGGTTAGCTGTTTGATCAAAGGTGTTAAGACGCCATCTTTGCCAGTAACACCTTTGCCACTACGAAGCGCTTCTAGGGCAGCTTCCATATCGAGTTCTATTTTCTTGTCGGTCATGTATCATTCCTCTTTCGACCATTCTAACGAAATGACACAGAATTCTGAACACTACCAAAATCAATAATCAGACAACAAGATGTGCGAACTCAATATCTTACATGACTCTCTCTACCAATTCTGTCCTGAACTGCATTTAAAGCGACTTAATAGCTTGATGTTAGCTTGCCGAGCATTGCTTGAGAGCAACACGCTTACGCTTACCGAACTTGGTCGCAACTTACCTTGCCAAGCTAGAACTAAACACAAC
>NZ_AQOD01000257.1 GCF_000513715.1 Salinivibrio socompensis S35 | reverse complement strand
CGTGCGAGCCGTTAAGGCGAAGAAAAATCAAGATGAAGCGGACGCGCTACGCGCAGCCGTGGCGGAAACGCTGAAATATTCCACCAAACCCGCCGACATGACCAGCGACAGCGCTTGGTTTCTGGAGCTGACACGCCAAACGCACAAAATTGCGATTTTTAGCGTCGGGCGGGACGCTGAAAGACGTTTTGAAGCTGGGCGACGAGACCAACGAAGATCTGATTCTTGCCGACGGTGCACCCGCCGCCGTCGATGAGCCTCACTTACTCGGTTTTAACTGGCACGATTCGGAACGTCGCTACAAGCGCGCACCGAACGCAGATAAAACGCTTTAAACACGCCGCGCAGCGCTCCCAGAGGGCAGGAAGCATTTTGGAGACAAGGAGCACAAGCGAGTTGTCCGACAAAATGCGTTTCCTGCCCTCTCTCCGCACGACTTGCTTGCAAGTCCTAAGTGCGCCCTTGCTCCATAATCACCTGGTGAAATCGCGATTTGCCGCTGTTACAAGCAAATATTGCCCTGTTACAACGTCAATTTGTCCTGTTACAAGCGAAAAAGGGGTTGTTACAAACGCTACAACCCCTGTTACAGGCTCACAAAAGCGTTGCCAGCTCGGGGAAAGACCTCGCTTCGCGAGCTAATCCCCCTCACCGGCTCAATAATGATTTTCGGGTAAATGGTTTTAGGCCGGTTGAACTTGTTACCGAGCGAAAAGCGCCTGTTACCGAGCGATATTTACCTGTTACCGAGCGATATTTGCTTGTTACCGAGCGAAAACGCCTTGTTACCAAGCCCAACCTAGGGGGTTAGGTAAAAAATCGCTCTCAGAGGCTGTGAGGGCGTTTTTTGCTGATTGGGATCTCGGGGCTTGATGGATGGCAGAAACGATTTGTATTTACAATCTCGCTTGTGCTCCTTGCATTCAAAATGCTTCCTGCTCTCGACGGGTGCTGCGACGCGTTGGAGTGGCGGCGAGGGTCGACGGAGCAGTCGCGAAGC
>NZ_AQOD01000256.1 GCF_000513715.1 Salinivibrio socompensis S35 | reverse complement strand
TACCTAACCCCCTAGGTTGGGCTTGGTAACAAGGCGTTTTCGCTCGGTAACAAGCAAATATCGCTCGGTAACAGGTAAATATCGCTCGGTAACAGGCGCTTTTCGCTCGGTAACAAGTTCAACCGGCCTAAAACCATTTACCCGAAAATCATTATTGAGCCGGTGAGGGGATTAGCTCGCGAAGCGAGGTCTTTCCCCGAGCTGGCAACGCTTTTGTGAGCCTGTAACAGGGGTTGTAGTCGTTTGTAACAACCCTTTTCGCTTGTAACAGGACAAATTGACGTTGTAACAGGGCAATATTTGCTTGTAACAGCGGCAAATCGCGATTTCACCAGGTGATTATGGAGCAAGGGCGCACTTAGGACTTGCAAGCAAGTCGTGCGGAGAGAGGGCAGGAAACGCATTTTGTCGGACAACTCGCTTGTGCTCCTTGTCTCCAAAATGCTTCCTGCCCTCTGGGAGCGCTGCGCGGCGTGTTTAAAGCGTTTTATCTGCGTTCGGTGCGCGCTTGTAGCGACGTTCCGAATCGTGCCAGTTAAAACCGAGTAAGTGAGGCTCATCGACGGCGGCGGGTGCACCGTCGGCAAGAATCAGATCTTCGTTGGTCTCGTCGCCCAGCTTCAAAACGTCTTTCAGCGTCCCGCCCGACGCTAAAAATCGCATTTTGTGCGTTTGGCGTGTCAGCTCCAGAAACCAAGCGCTGTCGCTGGTCATGTCGGCGGGTTTGGTGGAATATTTCAGCGTTTCCGCCACGGCTGCGCGTAGCGCGTCCGCTTCATCTTGATTTTTCTTCGCCTTAACGGCTCGCACGTCCACGTTCGGCGCGTAGTCTGCGCGTAAACACTCGCGCCAAAGCTCCACCCAGCGAGCCTGTTTGATGTAATGCCGAGTAAACCAAGATGGAGGCACCATCAGCAACGCGTGAAAGTGCGGGTGTGCGGTGCCGTCCTTGCCGCGCGTGACTTCCGTCGAGCGTATCCAACCGGAAACAGGCTTAAATTCCTTGCGATCTTTTAACCGCTGCCAAGACGCATTCATATGCTTGAGAGTGTCGCGTAATTCGCTGATTTGGCAGTTTTTAACCGTCAACGTCAGGAAGATCCAACGCGCTTTGGGATGCTCTGCCGCTAAACGCGGCATCGCTTGATAGAATCGGGCTTGCCACATGAGGGTGCGCCTCCACTGGCAGACGGGACAGTGACGCACCCTGCAAAAATGCGCCTCGCGTAGCCTTAGGCGGCTCTCGCCCGTATCTGGCGCGGTTTGCCAGCCGAAACGCAATACACCGCTGCATTCCGCCATGCGCTGCGCATACCGCTCAAACTCCAAAACGCCCGCGTAAATCTGGCCAACATCGTCAGATTGGCAGCGGTGCGCATCCCAAGGCTTGTCATGCGTATTATAATCGGTAAGATAGAGTAGGTGATTTTGGCGGGAATCGTTTATACTTTTCGCCATAAGAAAACCCCAGATTTTGTTGGACTCGACACTCAACATTCTGGGGTTTTTCTTTCTACATGTCAAAACGCCCCTAAACCCGCGCCACCACTGGCCTGAGCGCCTATTTTGAGTCCCAGATTTATCCCTTAAGTATAAATACAAGGAAAAACACCCCTGCCAGCGTCGATTTTTGAGCTCAAAATCACGCAAAAAAGCGCGGTCTAATTACGGGGTTTGCGCCACTCCGTTCTACAAACCCCCAACCCTATTTTTTGAGTCGCTCTGGCAGCATCAAGGCCAAGCCGCTTCGCGGTCGCTTCGCGAGCCTTGACCCTGCCGCCACTCCAACGCGTCGCAGACCCCTCGGAGAGCAGGAAGCATTTTGAATGCAAGGAGCACAAGCGAGTTGTAATACAAAATGCGTTTCCTGCCATCCATCAAGCCCCGAGATCCCAATCAGCAAAAAACGCCCTCACAGCCTCTGAGAGCGATTTTTTACCTAACCCCCTAGGTTGGGCTTGGTAACAAGGCGTTTTCGCTCGGTAACAAGCAAATATCGCTCGGTAACAGGTAAATATCGCTCGGTAACAGGCGCTTTTCGCTCGGTAACAAGTTCAACCGGCCTAAAACCATTTACCCGAAAATCATTATTGAGCCGGTGAGGGGGATTAGCTCGCGAAGCGAGGTCTTTCCCCGAGCTGGCAACGCTTTTGTGAGCCTGTAACAGGGGTTGTAGCGTTTGTAACAACCCCTTTTTCGCTTGTAACAGGACAAATTGACGTTGTAACAGGGCAATATTTGCTTGTAACAGCGGCAAATCGCGATTTCACCAGGTGATTATGGAGCAAGGGCGCACTTAGGACTTGCAAGCAAGTCGTGCGGAGAGAGGGCAGAAACGCATTTTGTCGGACAACTCGCTTGTGCTCCTTGTCTCCAAAATGCTTCCTGCTCTGGATGCTGCGCGCGCGTACGTGTTTAAGTCGCTTGATTCGTGCGTTGTTTCGCGTCGTSGCGTACGTTCGAATGTGCCAGTAAAC
>NZ_AQOD01000255.1 GCF_000513715.1 Salinivibrio socompensis S35 | reverse complement strand
TGACCGTGACCGACCAGCGCCGGACCCAGCCAACACCGCCGAGTTCGAGGCGACCGTTCAAGCGGACGGTACGTTCAGCACCACGGAAGACCTAAGCGCAGCCGGTCTGGTTGATGGCAACATCACCGTGAAAGCGGATGTGACAGATACAGCGGCCAACCCCGCGAGCGACACAGAAACCGCGACGTTGGATGCGGATCTAAGTGACGACCAGCCGACTATCGACTTGAATGCGGTAGGCGATGGCAACCTCAGCGCGAGCGAAGCGGATGCGGTGACGTTGGACGGTACAACTGACAACGTCGAAGCCGGTCAGACAGTGACCTTGACCGTGACCGACAGCGCGGACCCAGCCAACACCGCCGAGTTCGAGGCGACCGTTCAAGCGGACGGTACGTTCAGCACCACGGAAGACCTAAGCGCAGCCGGTCTGGTTGATGGCAACATCACCGTGAAAGCGGATGTGACAGATACAGCGGGCAACCCCGCGAGCGACACAGAAACCGCGACGTGGATGACGGTCGATAGTGCGACCAGCCGACTATCACTGAATGCGGTAGGCGATG
>NZ_AQOD01000254.1 GCF_000513715.1 Salinivibrio socompensis S35 | reverse complement strand
CAACGTTGTACAATTGGCGCAGTAAACTCCGTTCCGAAGGTAAACCCGTGCCAGGACATCAAAAAAACACCGAGCAGTGGTCAGCTGAAGCCAAGTTCGCCACCGTCATGGAAACCGCCAGCCTATCAGAAGCTGAGCTGAGTCAATATTGTCGCGAGCGAGGCTTGTTCCCCGAGCAAGTCAAAGAGTGGAAGCTCGCTTGTATCAGCGGTGCAGGCCAAGCCGAACAATCTAAGAAAGCAGAGCAGACCGCGCGTAAAGCCGATAAAAAGCGCATTCGTGGCTTAGAAACTGAGTTACGTCGCAAAGATAAAGCCCTTGCCGAAACGACAGCGCTACTGGTGTTATCAAAAAAGCTCAAAGTCTTGTACGAGAGCGACAACGAGGAGGGCTAACCTCTCTCGATATGCGCCAGGCCCTGCTACAGCTTTTTGATGAAGCCGTCGCGAATGGCGCACCTCAGTACAAGGCAGCTGAGCTTATGCAGGTACCACAACGTACGTTGCGACGTTGGCGTTCATCACAAGGTCAGGTGCTGCCAGATCTGCGTCCTCTTGCCATTAGAGCCGCACCGAAAAACAAACTGTCCGAGCAAGAGCGTCTGCATATTTTAAAGGTCTGCAATGACGCTGACTACGCCAGTTTACCACCCAGCCAAATCGTACCGCGCCTGGCTGATCAAGGTGAGTACATCGCCAGTGAATCAACAATCTATCGCGTGCTGAAAGCGAATGACCAACTCCACCATCGAGGCAAAGCCAAGCCACCACAGCCAGCGACAGAGCCGACGTCTCATCAGGCGAGTAAGCCGAATGAGATTTGGACTTGGGATATCAGCTATTTACCCTCGAATGTACGTGGCCTGTATTGGTATCTTTATATGATCATCGATATTTACAGTCGGAAAATCGTCGGTTGGGAGGTTCATGACCGTGAATGCGGTACGCTTGCGTCTCAACTCATTGAACGCGCAATACTCAGTGAAGGTTGCTTGGTAAAGCCGCGTTATCTACACGCTGACAATGGCGCGCCGATGAAGTCACTGACCTTACGCGCAAAGCTGGATGAAATGGGTATCCGTACCTCCTTCAACCGCCCTGGTGTCAGTAACGATAATGCATACTCAGAATCATTGTTCCGCACAGCCAAATACCGTCCTAACTACCCGGCGCACGGCTTTGAAGGGCTAAGCGCTGCACGTGAATGGATGTTGAACTTCGTCAACTGGTACAACAATGAACATCGTCATAGCGCGATCAAATTCGTCACGCCAGCGCAAAGACACCGCAATCAGGATCCCCAGGTGTTAGCGAAACGACATGCCATCTATGAGCAGGCAAAAGCCAAGCATCCTGAGCGCTGGGCTAGAGAAACACGTGACTGGACGCCTGTTAGTACAGTCACGCTAAATCCAGGAAACCCAGAAGATAATCAACAAGGCGGTCAAAAAAGAGCCGCTTAATTAGGAAATCTGGTCAACTACCTTGAAATCTACCGCCACTGGCGATATGGGTTTTGCCGAGACCGCTGGCACCGAACAGTAAGATATTAGCGCCATGCCTCAGCCAACTGGGTTGATTAACCAGGCTCAT
>NZ_AQOD01000253.1 GCF_000513715.1 Salinivibrio socompensis S35 | reverse complement strand
GGGGCTATCACCCTTTGTTGCCAGGTTTTCCAACCTGTTCACCTAACGCCAAGTCTGCTTAAGGCTAATYCCGGGGTCGCTCGCCGCTACCTCGGCCGGAATCTTCAATTTGATTCTTTTCGTTTTCCTTCGGGTACTTATCGATGTTTTCACGTTCCCCGAGTTCGCCTCTTAGCGCTATGTATTCACACTAAGATACCTGCTTATGCAGGTGGGTTTCCCCATTCGGACATCCCAGATTCAAATGGCTTTTACTGCCTTATCTGGGCTTTTCGCAAGTTAATACGTCCTTCATCGCCTCTGACTGCCAAGCATCCACCGTCTACGCTTAATTACTTAACCATACAACCCCAAGAGGTCTTTTTTGCTCGATCTTTCTCTTTTTAAAAAGAAATCTACGTCGCAAACCACTTAGTGTTGAATCATCAACCAATTAAGGTTTTGTTTTTGCCGGACTCAAATAGAGACTTTGCTTATCGTAATAAGACAAAGTCCAAGCACACTTGATTGTGTGAGTGACAATACATTGTCACTGATTGAGAACTTTACTGTCATTCTTAAAGAATGACTTGTCAGCTTTCCAGATTGTTAAAGAGCATGTCGTTTATTACTAAATAAACCACTTTATTATTCGCTTTCAGACACCAGTCATCGCAACAGGAAATAACTGCTGTAAAAACGTATAATGAAATGGTGGAGCTAAGCAGGATCGAACTGCTGACCTCCTGCGTGCAAGGCAGGCGCTCTCCCAGCTGAGCTATAGCCCCAACAATAGCACTTTCTCTATCGAGAAAATGGTGGGCGATACCGGGCTCGAACCAGTGACCCCCTCCTTGTAAGGGAGGTGCTCTCCCAACTGAGCTAATCGCCCATCTTTCAGATTTGGTGGAGCTAGGCGGGATCGAACCGCCGACCTCTTGCATGCCATGCAAGCGCTCTCCCAGCTGAGCTATAGCCCCGCATCTGAGAAATGGTGGGTTGTACAGGATTCGAACCTGTGACCAATTGATTAAAAGTCAACTGCTCTACCAACTGAGCTAACAACCCAATGGCGTCCCATAGGGGAGTCGAACCCCTGTTACCGCCGTGAAAGGGCGGTGTCCTAGGCCTCTAGACGAATGGGACACGCTGATATGTTTGGGAACATATCCTCTTATAACTTCAACCTATACAATCTGTGTGAACACTCGCAAGAATAGCGTCAGTAAGGAGGTGATCCAGCCCCAGGTTCCCCTAGGGCTACCTTGTTACGACTTCACCCCAGTCATGAACCACACCGTGGTAAACGCCCTCCCGAAGGTTAAGCTATCTACTTCTGGTGCAGCCACTCCCATGGTGTG
>NZ_AQOD01000252.1 GCF_000513715.1 Salinivibrio socompensis S35 | reverse complement strand
CACTAATTTTTTCAGAGAATTTCCTAGGGCGTGTTGATCTTTCGTGATTGTTTTTTGAACGGCATGATAAGGCGTTATAATCTCTTTCGCCAAAAACAAACTGTAACGCCATACCATGCCGAGACTCATGCTAACTGATAAGCGGTGGCAAAAGCTACTTCAAGTAATGAAGAACACTGGCCGCATTTATAATAAATCTGAACATAGAATGACCTTTGAAGGGATCCTTTACCGCTTGCGAACATGAGTTCCATGGCGTGATCTTCCAACAGAGTTTGGGGACTGGAGCACTGTCTATCGTCGCTTTAACCTATGGTCGAAGAAAGGCCTGTTAGACATATTATTCAAGGAGTTATCAAAACTTTCTGATTATGACTGGGTGTTTGCAGACGGCTCAATAGTCAAGGCTCATCAGCATAGCGCAGGCGCTGCGACACCAGACAGTGAGTGTATTGGAAAGAGTCGCGGCGGTAACTCAACGAAAATTCATTTGGTCGTGGATAGCGGCGGATTACCCATCTATTTTGAACTATCAGAAGGCCAGAGAAATGATATTGCTCGTGCCGAGAGCCTTGTTGACCACCTTAAGGAGATCAACGTATTTATC
>NZ_AQOD01000251.1 GCF_000513715.1 Salinivibrio socompensis S35 | reverse complement strand
TATTTCTTCTTGACTTTGATGGTAAGGTGCGTAAGATACGCAGCCCTGACCAAGTGAAGCGAAGCTTCGTACAGTCAACGCTCTTTAACAATTTGACCTATGCAATCTGTGTGGGCACTCGTTGAGAATAGACAAAAAGATTTATTCGATACACTGAGTGACCAATACGATACAACTTTTATAGTTGTTCGGCACAGTCAATTCGTTTGTCTCGTAAGAGATAAACAAAACAGTAGTTATCGAGCTGTTTGTCTTTCCTTTCGAGGAAAGCAAACAAAAGAACTTTAATTGAAGAGTTTGATCATGGCTCAGATTGAACGCTGGCGGCAGGCCTAACACATGCAAGTCGAGCGGAAACGGCAGCATTGAAGCTTCGGTGGATTTGTTGGACGTCAAGCGGCGGACGGGTGAGTAACGGCTGGGAACCTGCCCTGACGAGGGGGATAACCGTTGGAAACGACGGCTAATACCGCATAATGTCTTGGTTCGTTAGAGTCAGGACCAAAGGTGGCCTCTACATGTAAGCTATCGCGTTGGGATGGGCCCAGTTAGGATTAGCTAGTTGGTAAGGTAATGGCTTACCAAGGCAACGATCCTTAGCTGGTTTGAGAGGATGATCAGCCACACTGGGACTGAGACACGGCCCAGACTCCTACGGGAGGCAGCAGTGGGGAATATTGCACAATGGGGGAGACCCTGATGCAGCCATGCCGCGTGTGTGAAGAAGGCCTTCGGGTTGTAAAGCACTTTCAGCAGTGAGGAAGGTCGTGTACTTAATACGTGCACGGCTTGACGTTAGCTGCAGAAGAAGCACCGGCTAACTCCGTGCCAGCAGCCGCGGTAATACGGAGGGTGCGAGCGTTAATCGGAATTACTGGGCGTAAAGCGCATGCAGGCGGTTTGTTAAGTCAGATGTGAAAGCCCGGGGCTCAACCTCGGAACCGCATTTGAAACTGGCAGGCTAGAGTCTTGTAGAGGGGGGTAGAATTTCAGGTGTAGCGGTGAAATGCGTAGAGATCTGAAGGAATACCAGTGGCGAAGGCGGCCCCCTGGACAAAGACTGACGCTCAGATGCGAAAGCGTGGGTAGCAAACAGGATTAGATACCCTGGTAGTCCACGCTGTAAACGATGTCTACTTGGAGGTTGAGGTTTTAGACTTTGGCTTTCGGCGCTAACGCATTAAGTAGACCGCCTGGGGAGTACGGCCGCAAGGTTAAAACTCAAATGAATTGACGGGGGCCCGCACAAGCGGTGGAGCATGTGGTTTAATTCGATGCAACGCGAAGAACCTTACCTACTCTTGACATCCAGCGAAGCCTTTAGAGATAGAGGCGTGCCTTCGGGAGCGCTGAGACAGGTGCTGCATGGCTGTCGTCAGCTCGTGTTGTGAAATGTTGGGTTAAGTCCCGCAACGAGCGCAACCCTTATCCTTGTTTGCCAGCACGTAAAGGTGGGAACTCCAGGGAGACTGCCGGTGATAAACCGGAGGAAGGTGGGGACGACGTCAAGTCATCATGGCCCTTACGAGTAGGGCTACACACGTGCTACAATGGCAGATACAGAGGGCAGCGAGACAGCGATGTTGAGCGAATCCCTTAAAGTTTGTCGTAGTCCGGATTGGAGTCTGCAACTCGACTCCATGAAGTCGGAATCGCTAGTAATCGTGGATCAGAATGCCACGGTGAATACGTTCCCGGGCCTTGTACACACCGCCCGTCACACCATGGGAGTGGGCTGCACCAGAAGTAGATAGCTTAACCTTCGGGAGGGCGTTTACCACGGTGTGGTTCATGACTGGGGTGAAGTCGTAACAAGGTAGCCCTAGGGGAACCTGGGGCTGGATCACCTCCTTACTGACGCTATTCTTGCGAGTGTTCACACAGATTGTATAGGTTGAAGTTATAAAGAGAGCACATCATTGATTTGATGGGTCTGTAGCTCAGCTGGTTAGAGCGCACCCCTGATAAGGGTGAGGTCGGTGGTTCAAGTCCACTCAGACCCACCAACACATCCCCAAATGTGTTGGATAACAAAGTAATCAATGTGGGGCTATAGCTCAGCTGGGAGAGCGCCTGCCTTGCACGCAGGAGGTCAGCAGTTCGATCCTGCTTAGCTCCACCACTTTTTAAGCGTATTTATAGTGATAAGTGCCTTTAAAAAGTGGTTTATCGTCGTGATAAATACACATGCTCTTTAACAATCTGGAAAGCTGACAAGTCATTCTTTAAGAATGACAGTAAAGTTCTCAATCAGTGACATATCATGTCACTCACACAATCAAGTGTGCTTGGACTTTGTCTTATTACGATAAGCAAAGTTTCTATTTGAGTCCGGCAAAAACAAAACCTTAGTTGTTTAAACCGTTTGTTTTCACTGTTTAAAAGTGAAAGTAAATAAGCAAGACCTTTTGGGGTTGTATGGTTAAGTGACTAAGCGTAGACGGTGGATGCTTGGCAGTCAGAGGCGATGAAGGACGTATTAACTTGCGAAAAGCCCAGATAAGGCAGTAAAAGCCATTTGAATCTGGGATGTCCGAATGGGGAAACCCACCTGCATAAGCAGGTATCTTAGTGTGAATACATAGCGCTAAGAGGCGAACTCGGGGAACTGAAACATCTAAGTACCCGAAGGAAAAGAAATCAATTGAGATTCCGGCAGTAGCGGCGAGCGACCCCGGATTAGCCTTAAGCAGACTTGGCGTTAGGTGAACAGGTTGGAAAACCTGGCAACAAAGGGTGATAGCCCCGTAACCGACGGCGCCATATGTGTGAAAACGAGTAGGACGGGACACGTGATATC
>NZ_AQOD01000250.1 GCF_000513715.1 Salinivibrio socompensis S35 | reverse complement strand
GTCGGTAAGTTAGTGGCCAATACCCATGGCTCCTTTGCTGCGTCAGCGTATACCTTGGGCGATGGATGATGACAGTTTGTTCGGGTAGAACGCTGATTCTTACGGCCTTTAGGCAAGGCTTTATACAGCACTATTTGGCAGTTGATGGCATTACTTTTGGTCAGTTTTTGATAACCAAGACTTTGGGCTCTGCTAGATGCTTTGCTATGTAAGTGACTGACTGGCTGCCAATTTTCGGCACCTAGTTCAGCAAATTGTACTTTACCCCTTACTCGACTCAGCCAGTACCATCCGTGCTCCTCAACAGATTTGTACCATGGCACTTTAAATCCCGCATCACTGATAATAAGTGGGGTTACAGAGGAAGGTAAAATGCTTGCTAGGTCAGATAAAAACTGGTCATGAGCAGACTT
>NZ_AQOD01000249.1 GCF_000513715.1 Salinivibrio socompensis S35 | reverse complement strand
GCTAGCCAAAGACATTGAAGCGCACCATTTAACGGATGATGTGCTTGGGCGCACGCTTGATGCTTTATATGAAGCAGATGTATCCGTACTTTATCAAGTGATTGCTGAGCATGTTGTTGATAAGCTTGGTCTTAAAACGGACTCTGTCCATCTTGATATCACAAGCTTCCATGTTGATGGAGAGTACGTCCAAGACGACGATATCAATGCGATTAAACTGGTAAAAGGCTACAGCCGAGATCACCGTCCAGAGCTAAACCAAGTGGTGCTTGAGCTGATTTGTGAAAACCAAGCAGGCCTGCCTGTTTACATGCAAGCACTCAGCGGTAACACCAATGATGCGAAGGCGTTTTCTGAGGTCACTAAGAAGCATATTCACTGTTTAAAAGCGGCGCAAAATAGTCGCTATTTTATCGCCGATGCCGCCCTGTATACGGAAGACAGCATTCGCTCTTTGGATGAACAAGAACAGAAATTCATTACTCGTGTACCAATGACGATTAAGTCTGCCAAAGAAGCCTTACTGGCGCTTGGACCTGAGCAGTTAACCTATATCAGTAACGGCTATTCAGGTTGCTGGATTGACGCTGACTATGGCGCAGTCACTCAAAAATGGTTGTTGGTTCATAGCGAGCAAGCGACGAAGCGAGAAGAAGTCACGTTCT
>NZ_AQOD01000248.1 GCF_000513715.1 Salinivibrio socompensis S35 | reverse complement strand
GCTCGCCTTCCTGCCTCATTCGGTCAATGGGCACGGTCAGGTGAKSRTCAACCGCATTACCGCCTTAACCTTGTGTGAGCGCGATAAATCGGTGATCCGTGAATTGGCGCAGTATCATTATGACGACCAAGGCTTTTTGCTCTCGGTGCGCGCGGAAGCGGGGCGGAATTTTGACTACCAATACAATCAAGCCGGCCACCTTATTCGTTGGCAAGATAAGGCCAATACCTGGGTTGAGCATGATTATGATAAGCAAGGCCGAGCGCTTGCGACACGCTGTGCGGGTGACTACTGGAATGACCACATCCGCTACGACGACGCGCAGCGGATCCATTACTACAAAAATGCGTTTGGTGGCATTACCGCTTATCACTTAGACGAACGCAACCGCGTGGTGAAAACCGTGGCGCCAGATGGTAGCACCATCACTCAACGTGGGATAACGACAACCTGATTAGCCAAACCAATGCATTGGGTGAGACAACCTTCTATGCCTACGATGATTGGGGGAATGTGACCGACGTAGTGCTACCGGATGGGGCGGTGCATGCCTACCAGTACAGCGAGGAAGGGTATCTACTCGGTTATACCGACCCTGAAGGTGCGACATGGACGTATCAATACAACCCACAAGGGGATGTGATTGCCGCGACCGACCCTGAAGGGCGGGAAACCACGCTGACTTACACCCCAGAAGGCCATCGCGAGAGCCTGACGGAGCCCGATGGCACCACCACGCGCTATACCTATAATGAACTCGGGTTATTGGCCCGCGTGCAGCCCCAAGTTGGGATGGGCATGCGCTTTGAATACGACCGCCAAGGACGGTTATGCCGACGCGTCAGTGACAATAACTTGGTACGGACTTGGCACTACCAAGGTGACAGCCTCACGCCACGTAGCGTCTGTTACGAAGATGGCACCGCCGCTTACTTTGAATACGACATTGAAGGTAATCTGGTCAAAGTCACCGATGCACTGGGGCATAGCCAGTCGTTCGATTACGACGCGTTTGACTTATTGTCACAGGCAATTGACCCTCTCGGGGCGGTGACTCGCTACCACTACAATGCCGAAGCCCAGTTTGCAGGGGTCACTAACAGTCAAGGCCATGACTGGCGCTACACCTTTGATAAACAAGGGCGTGTAGTTAGCCAACAGCACTATGATAAGCGCGTCGAGCAGTACGAGTACGATGTAGCAGGGCGGCTGAGTCGTCATACCAAACCTGATGGCTATCAACACCAATACGACTACGACCAAGGGGGTCGGGTTAGCCACATCCACACCCTCGACGCGTCGGGCGCACCAGCGGGGCAAACCTGGTACGAATACGACGCGGCCTCGCGCTTGACCTATGCCGAAAATGGTGACGCGTGGGTAGGGCTACGCTATAGCCCGGCAGGGTTATTGGTGGAAGAAACCCTTAATGGCACCACACTGGCCTATCAGTACGATGAAGCGGGACGCCGTATAGAGGCCAAAGGCACAGAAACCGCGCGCCAGTATGACTGGCACCATCATCAGCTGACACAGGTTCAAATCGGTGCTCACCAGCCGCTTGATTTTGCCTATACCCCACAAGGGCAAGAGCAACAGAGAGGTAACCAACAAGGTTTTCGTTTAACCCATCAATGGAGTGAGCGAGGCCTACTGACACAACAAGGCTGGGCCAACACCAAGACCCGTTGCGGTGTTACCACTACGATGCCCTTGACCGCCTCACCGGGATAGATGACAACCACCGCGGTAGCCACCGATTCACCCTCAATCCCAATGGCCAAGTGTTGGGGCACGGCAGCAAAAAGCCTCGCAACCT
>NZ_AQOD01000247.1 GCF_000513715.1 Salinivibrio socompensis S35 | reverse complement strand
GCAAAACTGCTTGATGGATACTGTGCTTTGCTTTTGTTGTTCAATGATCGCCGCCCAGTGCGCGCGTTTTTGTGCTTGTTTCATCGTACCTCCAGTCAAAAAGGTACTATGGCAAAGCCCGTGTCTTATGGGTATGTGGGGTTTATTAACCGCTTACGGATTTTTGGTGCTTACTGGCCACATATTTCATTGAGTGGCGAATTTGATGAATAATGCAGTGCTGTATCTCTGTCTTGGGATAGATACTTTCAATCGCTTCAGGGAAGCCCTTAAGGCCATCAACGCACGCAATAAGGATATCTTGTACACCACGGTTGTGCAGGTCGGTCAGCACGCTGAGCCAATGATGGGCACCTTCAGACTCTGACAGGTAAAGGCCCAGCAGCTCTTTTTTCCCCTCAACGTTGAGGCCGAGAATGGTGTACACCGCTTTAGTGATAAAGCGCCCGTTCTCTTTGATTTTATAGTGAATGGCATCGAGCCAGACAATCGGATAGACCGCGTCTAATTGCCGCTCACGCCAAGCCTGAAGCTCAGGCAGTAGCTTATCAGTCACGGCATTGATGGTACCGTTAGATACATGAATACCGTACAACATCTTCGATGTGCATGCGGATATCTTGGTAACTGGTACCTAGAGAAAACATCGCGAGGATTTTACGCTCCAGCTCATCGGTTAAATGCGTTTGGTGCTTTTTCACTAATTGCGGCTCGAACGAGCCTGCTCGGTCGCGTGGTGTACTGAGTTCAAAGCTGCCGGCAGGGTTCTTAACGGACTTTGATGTAGAGCCGTTCTTACGGTTAGGCTGCTTTTTATCCGCGAGGTGTTCATCAAGCTCAGCTTGCATAGCCGCTTCAGTGAGCTGCTTGATGAGGGGGGTTAAAATACCATCTTTGCCGGTGAGGTCTTTACCTTCACGCAAAGCTTGCAAGGCGGTATCCATATCGAATGTTGGTTTAGTCATGTGTCATCCCTTTTTGGTACAGTCTAACGAAATGACACAGAATTCTGAACACTACCGTTTTATAGTACAGTTTATGAGAAAGTCCGCAGTGGCGGATTTGAGGTTGATGACGAACCCCGCCTTTTTAGGTGGGGTTCTTTTTTAGACGCAGCCGTAGGTCGTGCGCGATAAAACGGTGATCCGTGAATTGGCGCAGTATCATTATGACGACCAAGGCTTTTTGCTCTCGGTGCGCGCGGATGCGGGGCGGAATTTTGACTACCAATACAATCAAGTCGGCCACCTTATTCGTTGGCAAGATAAGGCCAATACCTGGGTTGAGCATGATTATGATA
>NZ_AQOD01000246.1 GCF_000513715.1 Salinivibrio socompensis S35 | reverse complement strand
AATGAGAGACWSAGGCGAGCGCATGAGTGTTCATTTTTCAACCATTGCCGGTATGCCTGCGGCTAAAACCTTCTCTAAGAAGCTGGGATTCATGAGACAGCGCTTCTGTTTGGCCACCAAGCTGATCTTGGTCGGCTCAGCCCGCACCATGTTTGAAGCCATGTGTCGCAGGCAGGCAAAGTTCGCGGCCCCATTGTCTTTATAAATTTGGCATGCGTCTTCCCCCATGTTGACATCTAACACCCAGTGCATGGCTTCAATGCCCCAATGCGAGCGAATAGCACGGCTTGCCTCATCGGCAGTCAGTGATTTTGAGCTGATATAGTAGCGGTACTCCAGCGACATCGGACGCCCTTTTTCAACACGCAAAGACTCAACCATGACAAGGCTTTGTAGTGATGGCCAACGGCTAAAGTCGCCGGATAAACATTCTTTATCAAGCACATAGCACTGACGCGATTCAATACGACCGTGACCATATTCAAACTCGACATCGTCATTGAAGGTTCGACGTTGCTCACTGAATGCCGCGGTGATCGCGTTCGCCAGCTTGCCCTGGTTTTGTTTCACCGCTAATAAGTAATCGCCACCTTGTTCAAGAATCGTCTTGGCAATCGTCGTTTGGCAGGCCATGGCATCGATGGTGACTAGCGCACCACGTAAGTCGAGAAGGCGGATTAGCTCGGGAATAGCACTGATTTCATTGCTTTTTTCGTCTGTCTTGAGCTGACCAAGTACCAGATGATTTTCGCTGGCATATGCACTGACCATGTGGATCGTACTACTTCTATCTTCACGGTTGTACGAGCCTTTCAGCGTTTTACCGTCGATTGCGACCACCTGACCATCCGTCATTTGATGGACAGCTTTCATCCAATCGATAAAGCAGGCTTGAAAGGCATTCGGTTCAATCGAAGAGATGGCACGAGCGATGGTATCGTCGGCAGGAATACCGTCTTTAAACATACCGTTACGCTTAAACCACTCATGGTGCCCTAGGATGTATTCTCGAATCTCGTACCATCCTTCGACCCCGCAATCACCGCGCACAATGAAGCAAAGAGCAGGTCAAAAGCGGATAAGTTAGTTCGTTAGT
>NZ_AQOD01000245.1 GCF_000513715.1 Salinivibrio socompensis S35 | reverse complement strand
TAATGTCCTGTCTATCGTCCGGTTAGGTATGGAAGTCCTCAGGCGACCAGACTACGAAATTATAACTCAACACTTCTTAGCTGCGGCTGTGGTTCTAGCCCAGCAGCTCTTAAAAGAGGGCTATGCATTGGCGGATTTATGAGGGGATCTCTCAGGACTTAGCCCCTAATTACGCATGGTTACTGAAAAGACAAAACGTTAAAAACTGCTTTATCGAAGGCCTGCACATTGCCAGTGAAAAATATCCCAATGCGACACGAAACGAGTGGGAGACATTTGCTTATACACGCTTTTACTTAGGCGATAAGTTTTATCAACATCCGGAATTTGAGCGTTTGCTGGCTATTTTTCCGGTAAAAAAAGCCATTACTGTGTTTTATAACAAGCACAAAGGCGATGAGTTGCTCAAAACAAAATACACCACCCGCGGATGGTTAGGCATTGAAGGCCGCGCCACACTGATCACAGAGTAAATATGATGCCTAATCAAGCGTCCGAGAATGCACTAATCAATAGGTTATCAGCACCGTTTTGCGCGGTGGTTGATGCGGCGGTGTGTCCGCAAGTCTTCCAAGCAATCGATGACGACGCGCTCGCGACGCATCGGTTGTACTGGGGCGAAATGGGAGACACCCACCATTCGCTATCGCCTTACTTGCTGGTCAATCCCAGCATTGACTGGCTTGTAGCGCTGAGTGAAGAGCAGCCGAACTGGGGCATCGCCTTTGTGTTTGATGACTCGCTTATCAACCAAGATGAGGAGAGTCTATTCATTCGCGCGAAGCGTTTTTGGCAAACGTGGATACAAGTTAAAGATACCTACCAACAAACCGTATTGCTGCGATTGTTCGATAGGCAAGTGTTTCAAGCGTTGTGGCACGCCTCGTCAGACACTGAAAAGCTCGCATTAAGCGGGCCGTTTAAATATGCACTGTTCGGTACACTCAATGATACCGAGGGAGAAACCCTCCCCTTGTGTCCAGAAGCAGCAGAGAGCGCCACCTGTCCGCCATTGCCGCGTGCTCTGAGCGAGGCGCAGTATGCCGCTCTCTTGAATCTATCACTGCCAAAGCAGTATCAAGCCTACAAAACGCATCTACAGACCCACACTGAGCGCACACAGGCATGGTCAGAGACACAATGGACGCCATTCATTGAAACCGGTGTGAGCGAAGCAAGCGCCAACGGGTTTCAGCAAGAGCAAGATATTGTTCGTTTTCTTAGCTTAAAAATCGAGCTAGGCGACACCTTTTATCAAGAGGCGTGGGCACAGAAAATCATTACCCGACCCATTATCGATGGGCAAAAAACGCCCATGGATCGTCTATTTGAGCAAGCTTTAATCTTACTAGATAAGGAATCTTCGTCGTC
>NZ_AQOD01000244.1 GCF_000513715.1 Salinivibrio socompensis S35 | reverse complement strand
TTAGCAAAACGGTGGGGTGCAAGTTTCTATTGGCCGAGACCCAGCAGGAAGGCATGACGGGTTACTGGCAAACCGCCCCTACTGAACACGGTACTAAATACACCACGTATACCGATCATTCAATGCAGACCCAAAAACTCGTCGACGAAAGTGGCCTCAGCCTCAATGGGCATCAGCGTACCCGAGCCTGTGCAGGTAAAGTCGATTGGCTCGGGTATCATCCAAGAAGCGTTTATTCCTGTGACACCCTCTGTTCAACTCGGTGAACGACTGGGCTTGCCCACCGAAGGCTATTATTACCATTTTCACCAAAAGCGCTTGATGCAAGAATACAAGCTATTAGGTGAGGGCAAATGGCAGTTTTACGCCACGCGGTCTAGGCATGACAGACTCAACACAGAGCAAGGTTTTAATCGTTACCAAAGCGCCATTTTGGTGTACTGGAAAATAGGAGGCAAAGAGGTCGAAGACCAGCACCTCGTCTATCTCAAAGAAGCCATTACACGTGACGAACTCGATAGCGTAGACGATGAATGGCTGGAAGAAAACGGCGTTGAACTGTCTATCAGTGAATTACTCGCCGCGCCCAAGCAAGCGGTTGCTAAACGAGCTGAGCCCTCTGAAAAGGATGCCGATAAGGGTGATGAGCCCACGCCACCGACGACGCATACGGTCAAAGCTGACCCAGCCACCCGCCAACGCGAATTATGGCCCGCTATTGCCGCACAATACGGTTTATCCGCCAAGCAGCTGTTGGAATTAAACCCGCAGTATGACGCCGATCCGATGGCGTTGAAGATTGGGGATACGCTCATTGTTAAACAAGCAGAGGTACAGCAAGCCTCTACAGAGGTCGCAACAGAGTTGCCGCCATTATCGCCCGGCACGTACAGTTGCGCTCTGAATACGCACTATAACCATTCTGATGCTTTTATATCGGGCACATCCTTCAAGGCAGTGAATAAAGATAGACTGCTCGAAAAAGAGCTGCCAGTTGCAAATATAACCGCCATCACCACGGCAGCTAAAGCGACTGATTATGGGAAAGCAGCAATACTTACGCTTCCTGCCAGTGGTGCAGCGGCTAACCTCGGCGTCATCAGCACCAATACGGCCAAGACCATGGGGTCATGGTCGCTTTCCGGCGAGGCATTAGCCGGGTTTGGGCGTATGGGGGGCTTTCTAGTCGCGGCATTGTGGCCGTCTCAGCTAGGGGATGGCACGCTCGACGGACATCCAGAACTAAGCGGCGTTGATGCCACCACGATGCGTGTGCGTTTCAATATGTACACCGATAAAAATGGCAAACAGCAAGTAGTGGGTATTAAAACGGGTGAAGGTAGTCCATATGGAGAGCGCGTGACAAAGCGTGAAGCTCACCAAAGTGGTCAAAACTTCGTTGCGGAACTGGATGATGGTATTACCATCACATGGACACCCGATGGCTCGACAGACGTTCTAACACCCGATACGGTATTACCTGAGAATGACCAGCTAGATGTGCA
>NZ_AQOD01000243.1 GCF_000513715.1 Salinivibrio socompensis S35 | reverse complement strand
TAAAATAGTTTGCTGAAATTATTGTATGCAGGGATACTAAAAGCGTCTGAGCGATGGACACATCCGGTGCAGAATTGGAACCTCACACTGTCGCAGTTGGCAATCCATTTTGAGGGTCGACTGGATGATCACATCGCGCTATGATTTTTAGCTGACACAGAATATTGAACACCCTCCTTTTTTTCACCTGAGCTCTCCCGCTGCCATTGCCTTCAGCCCTCCAACCGCTAAAGCCAGATCCCTCACTCTGTACCCATATCCTTCTCGTCCAACCAGCTCCCTCCCCAGGAAAAAATAGGACAGAACCCGGCGGGTTCGAATGGTATTAGCCTGAAAGTCTTTGTAGTAACCTTTCATGTAACCCACCTTTCCCAGAATGAGAAGGCCAAATTGACTCAGCATCGCAATCAGCAATAAGATCTCAACCCGCTTAGGGCAATGGCTACCACTAAAGTTAAGTGATAAACCAAATCGCTCGTTCTTTGTATCTCGAAAGCCTTCTTCAATAGTCATCCGTTGTGTATATAACGCGACAAGGCGTTCAGCACCCCAGCTTTCTTCAGGCAGGTTTGAGACCAACAGCCAGGGCTCTCTTCCTCCTTTGGCATGGACACGACTGGCGGTATCTCGTTTAGGTGAGCCACTCCAGTTCTTCGCTTTTCGGCCTTTAAGCTTCTTCCGGTAGAGCACTGCCTGGCAAGCATGTTTATGTTGTTTTGTGAGTCTTGCAGCGCCTAACTGGCGCGGTTTAAGTTGGGCTTGTCCGAACAGTCCATCGGCTTCATGCCATTGGCCACCAACCTGGATATGGCTGTTACCTCGGACTCGGCCGAGCCAATACCAACCTTGCTCTTCTACAGGTTTGAACCACGGCACTTTAAAACCAGCATCGGTGGTGACGATGGGGAGCACCCCTTCGGGGATCATCATCGCTAGGCGGCGAATAAATGCCTTGTGAACCTTCGAAGAGGCAAGTTGGCTCTCTGGATGAACTTCTTCATAGAGGGTAAATGCTCTTCCTCCTACAGGGATCGTTGCCCGAATGATCTGCTTATCGACATGATTCACCGGGGACCAGTCCACAATAATGATTGGATGCTGAATGTTCCTGAGTAAAAAGTGACTCACGAAGGCATACACACTCGCTCTTTCCCGCTGAAGATGCCGGTTACCCAGTAGGCGGCAGACCCGCTTAATACTGTGCTTAACCCTGGTTTGTGTACGCTTCATACCGCGACCGACTCCGGTTAACGTCAGTGTGTCACTTTCATTCAAGGCATCGGTGCAATCGAGGACAGCGTTGATGCGTCGTTTATCTTTGATGGCAGAGAACTCGGACATCAGGAAAAAAGAGTGTAGAATACTGGCTAGATTCATGGTGGTTGGCGCTTTTTGTGTTGTAGTGACCCATAATCGCCGATTATCATGGATCTGACTACCTTTTTTATCCTATCTCACTAATTATTCTATGTAAGAAGTGGGGAGCCATCAGGCCTCAATGCGTTGAGGTTTTTTCAAGAAGATCGAAGACGTTAAGAACTCTGGGCTTTTCAAAAAACGAAAACCGCGCTCTACTTTTGTTTGGGATTTGTAATGTTCAAGCAATGCAGCCATGGTCAGATCCGCACTATCA
>NZ_AQOD01000242.1 GCF_000513715.1 Salinivibrio socompensis S35 | reverse complement strand
TTCTATCACCTCGCGGGGCAAGTCCGGGTTGATGGGCTTGCGGCCCCGTTTGCGGGTGTAGGTGACGGTTTCCATTTCCGGCTCGTCATCGGATGGGCCGGTGTCGGTCAGGGTTTCCGCTTCGTTGAACAAGCAGCCTTGGGCGGGGAACTTCTCACTTTGCGGCAGGTACTTTTTGGCCTGGGCTAACCGGAACTGCTCCCACATTGCAGCAATACGGGATTCATATTGTTGGCTGATATGTTGCACCAGACCGTCAATATAGGTCTGGATTTCCGGGGTGATGCCCGAGGGCTTTTCAAGTTCCTTTTCCATGATAAAAGTATAGTAAAAACAGCCGCTTTTGCCACATTTTATTGCGCTTTTTTATGACATTTTTCGCCCATTTATTGGCTGATGCGCCACGGCATGTTGCCAGTTCAGTCCGTCCAGCAACCACCGCAGTTGTCTGGCCGTGATTTCCATCGCGATGGTATCGCCTGGGTGCCTCGGCCACTTGAACGTGCCGCTTTCCAGCCGGCGGTAATGGAGCCAGAACCCGTTGGTGTCCCACTGTAGGATTTTCAGTTTGTCCCGGCGGCGATTGCAAAACACGAACCAGTGCGGCCCGACCGGATCGAGCGCCAGTACATCTTCGACCAATAAGCCTAGCGTATTGATGGATTTGCGCATGTCGGTACTCCCGGTTGCCAGGTACACATTACCGCTTGGTGTAGGGATCATTGCAAGCACTTCATGACTTGCGGTAACAGCGCGATGGCCGAAGCGTCATGGACGGAGATCCGGTAGCCGCCGGGCGTTTCAACGACCAAAGCCATCGGGGATGAGAGCGTCGGAACCGGAACAATGACGCTCTCGGGCTCGGTGGAGGGTGTTGTGAGCTTTTTCTGCCAGTAATAGAACTGCGACTGCGCAATTTGGTGCAGCTCGCACCAAGCAGCAATGGTGAGTTCACTGTCTTTGTGGTGCTGCAGGCGCTCTTGCCAAAGTTGCATCTTGTCTTCGCGTGTCATGATATAGCTCCGATAGTGAAGGGGCTATATCAATATCAGGTCATCGTGGTTATCTGAATGTGGGGAGAAATGGCCGCTTACATATCATCAGGGAGGTCGGTCATTGAGCGTCATCTTCTTACCGTGTAATGGCAACAAGTTTGACGGCTCAAAAGGATCGTTCAAGGGCAATATGATGATCACTGTCATGGGTCACACTTCTAGTCCCTTTAAAGGATGATGCCCGTGACTGTTTTCCAGTGACAGTCCCGATAGGAGCCAGTGGAGTTGCGGTTTACTCAGTGTGATCACGCCGTCAGGGCTTGGGCGAGGCCACTTGAAGGTGCCCTTTTCTAGGCGGCGGTAATACAGCCAAAACCCATTGGTATCCCAGAATAAGATTTTGAGCTTATCGCGACCACGATTACAGAAGATAAACCAGGCTTCACTAAAGGGATCCATCTCAAGCTGCTCGGCCACGATCAATGATAGACCGTCAATCGACTTGCGCATGTCGGTGACGCCAGAGACCAAGAATACCTTGCCAGAAGGGGTCATTGCAGTGCATCCACCCAGTGTTTGATTTGCGCGGCGTTGAGCGTGGCGGGTAACTCGGCTCGAATGCCATTGGCAAAGACAAGCACGACGGACGCCCCTGGTAAGTGACCGGATGCCTCGACCACGACCGGCTGCACGGTTTGCGCTTGCTCGTGCTCACGTAATCGCTTCGACCAATAATAAAAAGTTTGATAGGGAATAGCGTTGTCTTGGCAAAACTGCTTGATGGACACTGTGCTTTGCTTTTGTTGTTCAATGATCGCCGCCCAGTGCGCGCGTTTTTGTGCTTGTTTCATCGTACCTCCGGTCAAAAAGGTACTATGGCAAAGCCCGTGTCTTATGGG
>NZ_AQOD01000241.1 GCF_000513715.1 Salinivibrio socompensis S35 | reverse complement strand
CGTAAGCAGTCGCGTATTTCTTATTACGTTTTGGCTTTTCAGGTAAAACGTCACCGTCGGCAGATACGATCGCAAGAGTGATGGGAACCATCAGTCCAAAGGCATTACAAAAAGCCTTTATAGAATGGATGAAATCGTGTCATGAATTAACGGATGGCGAAGTGGTTGCCATTGATGGAAAAACACTAAGGGGCTCATATAATCGAGCAACAGACCAAGCTGCTATTCATATGGTTAATGCGTTCGCAACCGCAAATGGAGTGTGTCTAGGACAGTCAAAAGTAAATAGTAAAACCAATGAGATTACTGAAATACCTAAACTACTGGAATTGCTCGATATTTCAGGTTGTTTGATTACCATAGATGCCATGGGTTGTCAGCGCAAAATCGCACAGAAAATCATCGATAAAAATGCCGATTATTTGCTTGCCGTTAAAGGAAATCAAGGCAAGTTAGATAAAGCGTTTGATAATTATTACCGCCCGGCAATGCTTCAACAATTTGATGGTGATAGCTACGCATCACAAGAAAAATCGCATGGGCGTTTAGAAACACGATGTGCACTGATTAATACCGATTTAAGTGTATTAGGTGATTTGGCTTATGATTGGCCTGAATTAAAAACGATGGGCATCATGGTGAGTGTTCGTCAAGAAGGCAAACATGCTGAAGAGTCAGATATTTCAGTGCGCTACTATATAAGCTCAAAATCACTCACAGCGAAAGAGCTTCATGATGCCACGCGCTCGCACTGGTTAATTGAATCGATGCACTGGCAACTTGATGTTGGATTAAAAGAAGATGCTTGCCGAATAAGAGTCGATGATCGAGCGGAAGTTTTTGCACGAATAAGGCAAATGGTTTTGAATTTATTAAAGCAAGAGAAGAGTTTCAAAGCCGGCATTCAACGCAAGCGAATGATGTGCGCGATGGACCAAGAGTACCTAGCGACCGTGCTGGGAAGCCTTTCGTGACGCGGATGTTCATGCGTTTTCCGTGCGGTTATGAAGCTCTGACCACCGAATTCGAGTGTATCGATCCCTTCAAATTTTAAGAACACCCAACGTGCCGTCGGTTTAGTCGTTGTTTTGTTCTTCACCATGCTTGGGAAGAACGCTTCTGTCTTGTTAAGTTGCTCTCTGATTTTGTGCTCTAGACTTGCGTAAACAAGAAGGCTAAGCGTCATTATCATGAGCAGTGCCTCAATGCGTTGAGGTTTTTTCAAGAAGATCGAAGACGTTAAGAACTCTGGGTATTGAGCGACAATTACGGTGGCCGGTCTAGCGACAATTATCTTGGCCGGTTGGTCTGATAAGGTTCGGTACAGCAGAACGGAGGGAGTTCACTGTGCCGGGAACACGAATCACGGATCAACAGGTCACTATCTATATGACTCATAGAAAACGAAATAGCCAAGTTGTTGCTGCTGCTAAAGCAGGAATTTCAGAACGTTCAGCCCGGC
>NZ_AQOD01000240.1 GCF_000513715.1 Salinivibrio socompensis S35 | reverse complement strand
TTTCCAGTTAGGCTGCCGCCGACATTGTGCTGGATATCCGGGTTATATCTCAAGCAAACAACTGCCGCCATATACAGCTTTGCTCTGACATTAGCGGGCCCTTTTTTACTTAGACGGCTACGGCCTTTCCATTGTCCAGACTGCTGTATGCGGGGTACTAACCCTAAAAATGCAGCAACTTGCCCCGCTGTTCTGAATGAACGGCTGTGCAGCACGCTAAGCATTAAACGGGAGACTATCGGCCCTACACCCGGAATGCTTTCCATCAACTGGCGGTCTTTTCTCAACTGTGGATAGCGACCAATATGGTTGTCGATATCTTTTTCAAGTCGCTTTTTCTCCGCTTTAAGCTGTTCGATCATCAGGTTTAATGACCCAATGACACGCTCTGACGAGCAGTTAAACTCAGCTTTCTCCAAGCGATTAGCCTCGCGATTTAAATCTGTTTCTAACGCTTCTAAGCGTGCCAGAAGTGCTTTCAATTCACGAATTTCCGGGCGCTCCGGCTGCCAGTGTTCAGGATGCATTCTGTGGCAATAGAGAGCTAATATCTGGCTGTCTTTGGCATCCGTCTTGTGAGTGTTGCCCAGACTGGATGCAAACTCTTTGGTTCGGGCCGGGTTAACAACACAGATCTGATAACCGCGCTCAAAAAGATAATGAGCAAGATTTTCATGGTAGATACCGGTTGCTTCCATCAACACGGTAATCTCACTGGGAGCAGCTTTGGTCAGACTTGTAAGCCAGATGTCTAAGGCCTTGCTGTCTGCCACATTATTCTTAAATACTTTGGTTTTGAATTTGTTTTTTTCCGCGTCACGCAACCAACAACAATCGAGTTTGGCTTTACTGACATCAATACCGATATAATGCATCTATCACTACCCTTGTACATACAGCATCACTGAAAACAGGTGCTTGGATACCATTCAATGTATTAGAACAAAAGAA
>NZ_AQOD01000239.1 GCF_000513715.1 Salinivibrio socompensis S35 | reverse complement strand
ATTTAAGGTAGATGCACACCTTGTCATATGATCAAATGGTTTCACCAAAAATCAATAATCAGACAACAAGATGTGCGAACTCAATATCTTACATGACTCTCTCTACCAATTCTGTCCTGAACTGCATTTAAAGCGACTTAATAGCTTGATGTTAGCTTGCCGAGCATTGCTTGAGAGCAACACGCTTACGCTTACCGAACTTGGTCGCAACTTACCTTGCCAAGCTAGAACTAAGCACAACATAAAGCGGATGGATCGTCTTTTAGGTAACCGTCACCTACACCAAGAGAGACTCGCCGTCTACCGTTGGCATGCTAGCTTTATCTGTGCGGGCAACCCCATGCCCGTGGTTCTCGTCGATTGGTCTGATATCCGTGAACACAAGAGACTTATGGTGCTCCGAGCATCAGTGGCGTTACAAGGGCGTTCGGTCACTTTATATGAAAAGGCCTTTCCACTTTCAAAGCAGTGCTCTAAGTCTGCTCATGACCAGTTTTTATCTGACCTAGCAAGCATTTTACCTTCCTCTGTAACCCCACTTATTATCAGTGATGCGGGATTTAAAGTGCCATGGTACAAATCTGTTGAGGAGCACGGATGA
>NZ_AQOD01000238.1 GCF_000513715.1 Salinivibrio socompensis S35 | reverse complement strand
TCTGTCACATTGTTATCGATGCTAATGCGGCCATCTTCCAGATAGGTCAGTCAGCTTGGGCCACTGATTTTTCGCATACGTGATGGCTTGGCCTAAGGCGCCTTTGGGTAACACATGCAGGCTATCAAGCCAGCGTTTAAAGTCATTTAACAGGGGCAGACTTTCTTGCTGTCTGAGTTGTTGCCGGGCCTCGGCCGATAAGTGTTTCCCGCGTCGCTCGATGCCGTAGAGCTTGTTGATGAAGGTGAGCGCTTTTTCTGGCTTGCCGGCTTTCTTCGAGGGCGACGCCTTTTGCGCATCGGTAAATTTACGGCGAACATGGGCCATACACGCTGCTTGCGTCACACCGTCAACGGTATCGTAAGCACTGTAACCATCGGACAGAAGATAGCCCTGATAATCGCCCAGGAACTCTCGCACACACGCGCCGGCTCGACTTGGCTGATAATCATAAATCACCACTGGGTGGTCGGTAAATTCACCACTGCGATACACCCACATGTAAGAGGTCGACTGCGCTTTTCTATCTGCTTCTTTGAGCACTTGCACCGTGGTTTCATCGGCACAGATAAGCGGCTCGCTGACTAACTGTGCTTTCATCGTATCGATAATCACGTCAACTTTGCTGCCCAGCTGCACACACCAGTTGGCTAAGGTGGCGCGGCTAATGTCGATACCCGCTCGGTTCAGCATATCGACTTGACGATATAGCGGCAGTGCATCCACATACTTGGCGGTCACGACGGCGGCAAACGCCTCTGGACTGCCARGCHDTTTGACGGAYSASGATGCGTAGCCGCTCGGTGCGTACGTACTGGCKGTTCATGCGGTTTGCTCGCACTGGCGACAGGCATATTTGGTGCGCTCATGACGAATGACACTGACCGCTGCGGCA
>NZ_AQOD01000237.1 GCF_000513715.1 Salinivibrio socompensis S35 | reverse complement strand
TTTTTTGTAAATGCTTGGCCTTTGGACTGGTCATGGTTCCCATTCACTCTTGCGATCGTATCTGCCGACGGTGACGTTTTACCTGAAAAGCCAAAACGTAATAAGAAATCGCGCTGCTTACGGCCATAATCACTAATGCCTTTCCAAGTATCATGGCCAGAAAGCACCGCACAGATCGTTATCAAAATAATATCTGATAACGTATGTTCAACTTTTCCTTCTTGGCGAATATCTTTGATGGAAACGAAATGCATAAATGGGCTTTTTTCTTCTGTCATTTTTAATCTCCTAAACGTTAGGAGACCATTAAATCGCACTGAAAATGATCAACAAATTGATCCTTTATTTTCACTTATTTTAATTAATAAACATGGCACAACGCACGATTTTCAGCCTTAGTTGACAGCTAAGTCATTAAATCGCTAGCCCAGTCATGGCGCGGATCTGGTGAGTAGACCGCCGGAACCTCCCCGACAGCCTCTCGCAGAACCGTACGTGAACCTCTCAGCTCATACGGCTCCCATTAAGCCAACGCTGTTCCTAATCCTGCCCGCCAGTGAGCGAACAAATGAGGCGCCTGTTCTATCAAGTTACCTATAAACTTGCAGGCGTTGATTTTGTGCTTCCGCAGCCTCTTATATTTCCGTCGAGCCCAACGAATTAACGTTAGGTTTATATGACGACCAATGGCAGTCAGCGCTGAGCGGTGAAACCGACCATAATAGTAAATCCAACCTTGTATGATGGGATTTAGCCACTTGGCAATTTCGTTAATACTCATCTCTGTACGACAGCGAACTCTTAGCTTTCTTATCCTATACCTCATGGTCTTTAGAGCTGACTTGCTTACCGCAGGTGAAAAACTCATAAATAGATTATTTCGAATCTTTCCTTTCACTCTTCTTGCCCTGAATGTGTATCCTAAGAAATCAAAGCTCGTTGTCTTATAGCTGCCTTTTCGACTGGTATCTTTGCAGTAAACTATCTTGGTTTTGGTTGGATGTAGATCCAAACCACAGGCATTAAAGCGTCGCTTGAGTACTTCGAGCATATCTTGTGCTTCAAGTAGGCTATTGCAATGCAACAGACCATCATCTGCATATCGACACCATGGCACTCTTGGATAGTGCTTACTTAGCCACTTATCAAACACATAATGCAAGAATAAGTTTGCAAGCACTGGACTGACAATCCCACCCTGTGGCGTTCCCTTGCTTCGCTCTTGTAGCTCACCGTTTGGCATTTGCATTGGAGCAACTAGCCAACGACGAATGTACAACCTAACCCATTCATCTGTGACGTGTTTGTCGACAGCTTTAAGTAATAATTCATGTGGAATATTATCGAATAGACCTTTGATATCAAACTCTAGACACCAGTCATAACGCCAGCACCTTTTCCGAGTTACCGCTATGGCATCTAACGCAGATTTCTTAGGCCTGTATCCATAGGAATCATCTAGAAAGTGTCGTTCCACCTTGTGTTCAAACGACAGTAACACAGTCATTTGCGCCACTCTGTCACTAACTGTGGGTATTCCAAGCAATCTTTCTCCACCACTTTTCTTTGGTATGGCAACTCCTTTAACTGGAGGTGGCATATAACTTCCCGAAGAAAGGCGGTTCCAGATTTTGTATAGGTTACCTTTCAAGTTTTGTTCAAAATCCTGCAGGCTTTGATTATCAACGCCTGCAGATCCTCGATTGGCTTTCACGAGCTTATAAGCTTCAGCTACTTGCCATTTATTGATTTGAAAAGGTTTTGTCTCTTCAAGACCAGTTTCCTCCTGTTTATCACAGTTGAACTGACTTGGAGACGGCTTAACGTTGCCCCTTCGCTCCGTATTCATTACAAATACTTCTTCGCTACTACGAACAACTCCGCCCCAGTATCATGCATTGGTACTCTCATACTTATGAATTTAGTCACTTGTATTTCTCCCTTGTCATCATGATGACTGGTTCCCGTGGTTCCTAAAAAGAGCCTGTTGTAAGTTCATGCTTGCTATACGCCGAGCACCACATACTCAACATTCGGAGTTCGCCAGTATACTGCTCCTGAGATTACACGACGATCTCAGTTTTGATGCTATTTTTGGGATTAACGACGCGTCTACACAAGTTCGGGTTTACTCATCTCCTTACAACTCACCTCACCAGAATAATTTCCTGACTTCCCTACAACGCTTTTGACCGTTACTCTTAATAACAGCCACTTGCAGGTGGTTTAAAGCCGACTTCCGACAGTAGACTTTGAAGGGCCTACCTTCATCTCTTCTTAAGCTTACGCTCAAATGGTTAACCTTGAGTTAACCTCTGTGCTCCACGGCACACGGTGAGTAGACCGCCGGAACCTCCCCGACAGCCTCTCGCAGAACCGTACGTGAACCTCTCAGCTCATACGGCTCCCATTAAGCCAACGCTGTTCCTAATCCTGCCCGCCAGCTGAGCGAACAAATGAGGCGCCTGTTCTATCAAGTTA
>NZ_AQOD01000236.1 GCF_000513715.1 Salinivibrio socompensis S35 | reverse complement strand
TAATGATTAAGCTCTAATTAGGTTATCTTGTTTCCTTCAGWWTTTTWAAATCTGAAAACAAGATAGAGAGCCTGGCGATGTCCTACTCTCACATGGGGAGACCCCACACTACCATCGGCGCTGCTTCGTTTCACTACTGAGTTCGGCATGGAGTCAGGTGGGTCCAAAGCGCTATGGTCGCCAAGCAAATTCGGTAATCTAGAAAGCTGTTCGTTCTCGCCACAATCAACTGGCTTATTTCGAGTCCAACCCAAAACCTCTTGGGTGTTGTATGGTTAAGCCGCACGGGCAATTAGTACAGGTTAGCTCAACGCCTCACAGCGCTTACACACCCTGCCTATCAACGTCGTCGTCTACGACAACCCTTTAGAGAGCTTAAAGCTCTAGGGATGACTCATCTCGGGGCCAGCTTCGCGCTTAGATGCTTTCAGCGCTTATCTGTGCCGAACTTAGCTACCGGGCAATGCGTCTGGCGACACAACCCGAACACCAGCGGTTCGTCCACTCCGGTCCTCTCGTACTAGGAGCAGCTCCCCTCAATCATCCAACGCCCACGGCAGATAGGGACCGAACTGTCTCACGACGTTCTAAACCCAGCTCGCGTACCACTTTAAATGGCGAACAGCCATACCCTTGGGACCGACTTCAGCCCCAGGATGTGATGAGCCGACATCGAGGTGCCAAACACCGCCGTCGATATGAACTCTTGGGCGGTATCAGCCTGTTATCCCCGGAGTACCTTTTATCCGTTGAGCGATGGCCCTTCCATTCAGAACCACCGGATCACTATGACCTACTTTCGTACCTGCTCGAGCCGTCACTCTCGCAGTTAAGCGGCTTATGCCATTGCACTAACCTCACGATGTCCGACCGTGATTAGCCCACCTTCGTGCTCCTCCGTTACACTTTGGGAGGAGACCGCCCCAGTCAAACTACCCACCAGGCACTGTCCTCACCCCCGATAAGGGGCTAAGTTAGAACATCAAACATACAAGGGTGGTATTTCAAGGTTGGCTCCGCGGCAACTGGCGTCGCCGTTTCAAAGCCTCCCACCTATCCTACACATGTAGGCTCAATGTTCAGTGCCAAGCTGTAGTAAAGGTTCACGGGGTCTTTCCGTCTAGCCGCGGGTACACAGCATCTTCACTGCGATTTCAATTTCACTGAGTCTCGGGTGGAGACAGCGTGGCCATCATTACGCCATTCGTGCAGGTCGGAACTTACCCGACAAGGAATTTCGCTACCTTAGGACCGTTATAGTTACGGCCGCCGTTTACCGGGGCTTCGATCAATGGCTTCTCTTGCGATAACCACATCAATTAACCTTCCGGCACCGGGCAGGCGTCACACCGTATACGTCATCTTTCGATTTTGCACAGTGCTGTGTTTTTAATAAACAGTTGCAGCCACCTGGTATCTGCGACTGCCCTCAGCTCCATCCGCAAGGGACTTCACCGCGGGCAGCGTACCTTCTCCCGAAGTTACGGTACCATTTTGCCTAGTTCCTTCACCCGAGTTCTCTCAAGCGCCTTGGTATTCTCTACCCGACCACCTGTGTCGGTTTGGAGTACGGTTCCTACTTACCTGAAGCTTAGAGGCTTTTCCCGGAAGCATGGCATCAATGACTTCACCACCTTGGTGGCTCGACATCGGGTCTCGACCGTATGTAATCCCGGATTTGCCTAAGATTACAGCCTACACCCTTGAACCTGGACGACCATCGCCAGGCCCACCTAGCCTTCTCCGTCCCCCCATCGCAGTAAGTAGCAGTACGGGAATATTAACCCGTTTCCCATCGACTACGCCTTTCGGCCTCGCCTTAGGGGCCGACTTACCCTGCCCCGATTAACGTTGGACAGGAACCCTTGGTCTTCCGGCGTGGAGGTTTTTCACCCCCATTATCGTTACTCATGTCAGCATTCGCACTTGTGATACCTCCAGCAAGCCTCTCAGCTCACCTTCAACAGCTTACACAACGCTCCCCTACCCAATATCCATAAGGACATTGCCGCAGCTTCGGTGTATCGCTTAGCCCCGTTACATCTTCCGCGCAGGCCGACTCGACCAGTGAGCTATTACGCTTTCTTTAAATGATGGCTGCTTCTAAGCCAACATCCTGGCTGTCTGAGCCTTCCCACATCGTTTCCCACTTAGCGATAACTTTGGGACCTTAGCTGGCGGTCTGGGTTGTTTCCCTCTCCACGACGGACGTTAGCACCCGCCGTGTGTCTCCCGGATAGCACTTACTGGTATTCGGAGTTTGCAAAGGGTTGGTAAGTCGGGATGACCCCCTAGCCTTAACAGTGCTCTACCCCCAGTAGTGTTCGTCCGAGGCGCTACCTAAATAGCTTTCGGGGAGAACCAGCTATCTCCGAGTTTGATTGGCCTTTCACCCCTAGCCACAGGTCATCTCCTAACTTTTCAACGTTAGTGAGTTCGGTCCTCCAGTTGATGTTACTCAACCTTCAACCTGCCCATGGCTAGATCACTCGGTTTCGGGTCTAATGCAAGCAACTGGACGCCCAGTTAAGACTCGGTTTCCCTACGGCTCCCCTATGCGGTTAACCTTGCTACTTACATTAAGTCGCTGACCCATTATACAAAAGGTACGCGGTCACACTCGAAAGTGCTCCCACTGCTTGTACGTAGACGGTTTCAGGTTCTATTTCACTCCCCTCACAGGGGTTCTTTTCGCCTTTCCCTCACGGTACTGGTTCACTATCGGTCAGTCAGGAGTATTTAGCCTTGGAGGATGGTCCCCCCATGTTCAGACAAGATATCACGTGTCCCGTCCTACTCGTTTTCACACATATGGCGCCGTCGGTTACGGGGCTATCACCCTTTGTTGCCAGGTTTTCCAACCTGTTCACCTAACGCCAAGTCTGCTTAAGGCTAATCCGGGGTCGCTCGCCGCTACTGCCGGAATCTCAATTGATTTCTTTTCCTTCGGGTACTTAGATGTTTCAGTTCCCCGAGTTCGCCTCTTAGCGCTATGTATTCACGCTAAGATACCTGCTTATGCAGGTGGGTTTCCCCATTCGGACATCCCAGATTCAAATGGCTTTTACTGCCTTATCTGGGCTTTTCGCAAGTTAATACGTCCTTCATCGCCTCTGACTGCCAAGCATCCACCGTCTACGCTTAATCACTTAACCATACAACCCCAAAAGGTCTTGCTTRYTYGACTTTCACTTTTAAACAGTGAAAACAAACGGTTTAAA
>NZ_AQOD01000235.1 GCF_000513715.1 Salinivibrio socompensis S35 | reverse complement strand
AAAACAAACTGTAACGCCATACCATGCCGAGACTCATGCTAACTGATAAGCGGTGGCAAAAGCTACTTCAAGTAATGAAGAACACTGGCCGCATTTATAATAAATCTGAACATAGAATGACCTTTGAAGGGATCCTTTACCGCTTGAGAACAGGAGTTCCATGGCGTGATCTTCCAACAGAGTTTGGGGACTGGAGCACTGTCTATCGTCGCTTTAATCTATGGTCGAAGAAAGGCCTGTTAGACATATTATTCAAGGAGTTATCAAAACTTTCCGATTATGACTGGGTGTTTGCAGACGGCTCAATAGTCAAGGCTCATCAGCATAGCGCAGGCGCTGCGACACCAGACAGTGAGTGTATTGGAAAGAGTCGCGGCGGTAACTCAACGAAAATTCATTTGGTCGTGGATAGCGGCGGATTACCCATCTATTTTGAACTATCAGAAGGCCAGAGAAATGATATTGCTCGTGCCGAGAGCCTTGTTGACCACCTTAAGGAGATCAACGTATTTATCGCTGATAAAGGCTATGACAGCGAAGCTTTAAGGGCATATGTTGACTCTAAAGGTGGTGACACCGTTATACCGACGCGAAATTATGGACAAGATATCGACAAAGAAAGCATGGATTGGTGTCTCTATAAGTATCGACATTTAGTTGAGAACGCTTTCGCGAGGATTAAGCACTTCCGAGCAATATCAACGAGATATGATAAGTTAGCAAGAAATTACGCCAGTATGGTATCACTGGCGTTTACTATAATGTGGCTGCCGATGTATTGCTGAATAAAATGTGTACAGCAAAGATCAACACGCCCTAGCGTGTCCCGCTTTTTTTAGGCTGTTTTCTTTATTTCTTTATTTCTTT
>NZ_AQOD01000234.1 GCF_000513715.1 Salinivibrio socompensis S35 | reverse complement strand
ATAAACCGTTTCGTATAACTGACCCAATAGTTTCAGCAATCGTCGTTGGTGTTCTCGTACACCGGTTATGAAGCTCTGACCACCGAATTCGAGTGTATCGATCCCTTCAAATTTTAAGAATACCCAACGTGCCGTCGGTTTAGTCGTTGTTTTGTTCTTCACCATGCTTGGGAAGAACGCTTCTGTCTTGTTAAGTTGCTCTCTGATTTTGTGCTCTAGACTTGCGTAAACAAGAAGGCTAAGCGTCATTATCATGAGCAGTGCCTCAATGCGTTGAGGTTTTTTCAAGAAGATCGAAGACGTTAAGAACTCTGGGCTTTTCAAAAAACGAAAACCGCGCTCTACTTTTTGTTGGGATTTGTAATGTTCAAGCAATGCAGCCATGGTCAGATCCGCACTATCAGTATCGTTGGTAGCAAGGATAAACATACCCACTTTAAGCTTAGCCAGTTTCACTTTCTCTAGATCGGTGTAAGGCGTGGCATCAATAAAATAGCGGTATCCCGTTGGTTTAGCCCCTTTTTTAGGGCGACCACGACCCGCATAGATAGCTTCTTTAACAATGGTTGTTTGTGCAAAGTCAATCAGGTGACATTGGTTTGCAAAGTCACCCATTGCCTGCTCGGCATCCATGGCACAAGCAAACTGTTTTTTCATCAGTTGGCCCAGGGCTTTCAGCTCTTTGGCGACATTTTTATCTAAGTTCTTGTAGAACGTGACTTCTTCTCGCTTCGTCGCTTGCTCGCTATGAACCAACAACCATTTTTGAGTGACTGCGCCATAGTCAGCGTCAATCCAGCAACCTGAATAGCCGTTACTGATATAGGTTAACTGCTCAGGTCCAAGCGCCAGTAAGGCTTCTTTGGCAGACTTAATCGTCATTGGTACACGAGTAATGAATTTCTGTTCTTGTTCATCCAAAGAGCGAATGCTGTCTTCG
>NZ_AQOD01000233.1 GCF_000513715.1 Salinivibrio socompensis S35 | reverse complement strand
CCATTCATTTCGAAGGCCACTGGATTATCACATAGACGGTAGTGTTCAGAATTCTGTGTCATTTCGTTAGAATGGTCGAAAGAGGAATGATACATGACCGACAAGAAAATAGAACTCGATATGGAAGCTGCCCTAGAAGCGCTTCGTAGTGGCAAAGGTGTTACTGGCAAAGATGGCGTCTTAACACCTTTGATCAAACAGCTAACCGAAGCTGCAATAAAAGCTGAGCTAGACGCGCATTTAGAGGCTGATCTAGAGCCTAACCGAAAGAATGGCTATAGCAAGAAGACGATGAAATCCTCCGCTGGCGAGTTTGACCTGCAGACACCCCGTGATAGATCCGGTACCTTCGAGCCGCAACTGGTGAAGAAGAGCCAAACTCACTTGACTGATGATTTAGAGCGCAAGGTCATTGCCCTGTTCGCCCTCGGTAACAGCTATCAGGACATACGAACTCACATCGCTGACATGTACGATATCGAGCTCTCTAACGGCACCATAAACGCTGTTACCGACAAGCTTCTTCCCGAGCTGCAGGCGTGGCGAGAGCGCGATCTAGAATCCATCTATCCAATCGTCTGGCTGGATGCTATTCATTACAAAATCAAAGAAAACGGGCGTTACATCAGCAAAGCGATCTACACCATTCTCGGCTTAAACATCGAAGGCAAGAAGGAATTACTCGGTCTCTACCTATCCGATCAGGAGGGCGCTCATCACTGGCTGAGCGTCTTAACAGACCTGCACAATCGAGGTGTCAAAGACATTCTGATTGCCTGCGTT
>NZ_AQOD01000232.1 GCF_000513715.1 Salinivibrio socompensis S35 | reverse complement strand
AGCCGATCGATGGCAGCGATGGTCATTGTTGAGTCGTCGAACAGCTCATCCCATTGCTCGAACGACTTATTTGAAGTGATGATCATGCTATGTCTTTCATATCGATGAGCGATAAGCTCGAACAGCACACTGGTTTCCTGCTCCGTTTTGCGAACGTAACCCACGTCATCAACGATAAGCAGGTTGTATTTATCCAGCTTCAGCAGCTCATCCTGTAGTCGAAGGTGCTGCTTGGCTTGCTGTAGCTGTTGGACGATGGCTGATGCGGCGATGAACTTAACCTTATAGCCTTGCTCGATAAGTCCATAACCGATGCCACTGGCGATATGGGTTTTGCCGAGACCGCTGGCACCGAACAGTAAGATATTAGCGCCATGCCTCAGCCAACTGGGTTGATTAACCAGGCTCATGACTTGGTGTGTCGAGATACCATCGATCAGAGTAAAGTCGACGCTACCAAGGTGTTTCCCAGCCGGTAACTTTGCGTCTTTTAGTAACCGCTGTAAGCGTTTGTCCTCGCGGTTTGCCAGCTCGATATGGCACAGCTCTGATAAGTATTGCTGAGGGCTCCACTGCTCTTTAACCGCTTTATTGCCTAGCGCCTCCCATTCTTTAACCATGGTAGCCAGCTTAAGCTGCTTGAGCATGAGTGGTAGAGAGGCTGTTGTGTTATCCATGTAGGCCTCCCGGTATCATATTGGCATACGCGCTTAGGCTATGCTGCTTGATAGAGAGTGATGGCTTATTTGGCTTAATCACTAAAAAGCGCTCTTCGCACTCACGGATGGCCGGTAATTGTCGCTGAGCAATTGATGCTGCAATAAATCGCCCTAATTGACGCTCACAACCACTTTGTTTGGCTAAGTGAAGCAATTTGACCATGTAATAGCTCGCTTCATCTGCCATGAGCGTCTCGTCAACGTATTGCCAGATAGCTTTGTAATTGTCGTCCGGTAATAAGTCATCGCGTAGCTGTGAGTGGCGGAAGGCGCGCGGCTTCTTCACCAGTGCATCAATGACATGGCGGTAATTGACGCAACGAGCGCGACCGCCCTTGTTAGCATAGACACGCTCAAGCTCCGTCACGAAGTCGGTGCCGTAAAATAAGGCTAGACGGTCATCATAGAGGCGTACCAGCAGTCGACTATCAATAAGCCTTGATGGCACGGTATAGGTGACGCGCTTCAGGCAGATAGTGCTTGTACGAGATACTGTGACATAATGCTCGGTGTAATTGACGCTCATCGCTCGAGGTAACGCTTGTAATTGTCGCTGCTCTTGTTGGTATTTGTCGCTGATGCGACGGTTACGTCGTGCGACCACAGCAGCGACAAAGGCTTCATAAGCATGACGACTTTCAAAGTCGTGACTGCCACGGATTTTTAAAGCCTGCTCAAGTTGCGACTTCGTGTGTCCATGAGGACTCTCGATAGCTCCGTTTTCATGCGCAACGCCGCGATTGTTACGGGTGGCTTTAAAACCATAGTGCTTCACGAGGTCGTCGAAGCGCGCCGTTAAATCATCAGCTGACGAATGATTCTTGTAAGCAGCGCTGAGGCTGTCGGTACGAATTTCTCTGGGCACACCACCGGCAGTATGCAGCGCATTTTGTAATCCATCTGAGAAGGCGGCAAAGCTCTCACCCCCATAAATAACCTGAATGAAGGCCCAGCCGCTGGCCGGCATCCGGTAATGGAATAGCATGTGCTTTAATGGCTCACCGGCGATAGTGACCGGCGACTTCACATGCGTAAAATCAGCAATGCCTAGCGCACCGTATTCATGCGTTTGTACAAATACCACGTCTTTGGCTGCCCCATGTAAAGAGCGCCACTTACGAATTCGGCGTTCAAGTGTTCGGCGCGATCCGGGGCTGAACTTATCGGTGTGATATTCGCAAAGGTGATCAAAAACCCCGACAGAGGTAATGTCCTTATCCTGCTCGAGTATAGGAACGACAATGCTTTCCCATACCGATTTAAGCGGATCTTTGCGCGTGCGCCATGTTCGCTTGCCTTCGTCTGGTGGTTGATTGGCTTTATCCAGACGCCGGGCTGAACGTTCTGAAATCCCTGCTTTAGCAGCAGCAACAACTTGGCTATTTCGTTTTCTATGAGTCATATAGATAGTGACCTGTTGATCCGTGATTCGTGTTCCCGGCACAGTGAACTCCCTCCGTTCTGCTGTACCGAACCTTATCAGACCAACCGGCCAAGATAATTGTCGCTAGACCGGCMAC
>NZ_AQOD01000231.1 GCF_000513715.1 Salinivibrio socompensis S35 | reverse complement strand
CATGAGTTGCAGCATTAAAGCTATCAGCAAAATGGATATCGAACCTTTTGGGGCAACGGGTGCGGCTTTGACGTAGGCCTAATCCGTAAACGGGACTCTTTAAGTCTCGGAAGGTTTCCTCTATTTGCATGCGCTTTGCGTAAAGCCTTACCAACTGCTTGGGAGTACGAGCCGCTGTCGGTAAGTTAGTGGCCAATACCCATGGCTCCTTTGCTGCGTCAGCGTATACCTTGGGCGATGGATGATGACAGTTTGTTCGGGTAGAACGCTGATTCTTACGGCCTTTAGGCAAGGCTTTATACAGCACTATTTGGCAGTTGATGGCATTACTTTTGGTCAGTTTTTGATAACCAAGACTTTGGGCTCTGCTAGAGGCTTTGCTATGTAAGTGACTGACTGGCTGCCAATTTTCGGCACCTAGTTCAGCAAATTGTACTTTACCCCTTACTCGACTCAGCCAGTACCATCCGTGCTCCTCAACAGATTTGTACCATGGCACTTTAAATCCCGCATCACTGATAATAAGTGGGGTTACAGAGGAAGGTAAAATGCTTGCTAGGTCAGATAAAAACTGGTCATGAGCAGACTTAGAGCACTGCTTTGAAAGTGGAAAGGCCTTTTCATATAAAGTGACCGAACGCCCTTGTAACGCCACTGATGCTCGGAGCACCATAAGTCGCTTGTGTTCACGGATATCAGACCAATCGACGAGCACCACGGGCATGGGGTTGCCTGCACAGATAAAACGCGCATGCCAACGGTAAACGGCGAGTCTCTCCTGATGTAGGTGATGGTTACCTAACAGGCGATCCATCCGCTTTATGTTGTGTTTAGTTCTAGCTTGGCAAGGTAAGTTGCGACCAAGTTCGGTAAGCGTAAGCGTGTTGCTCTCAAGCAATGCTCGGCAAGCTAACATCAAGCTATTAAGTCGCTTTAAATGCAGTTCAGGACAGAATTGGTAGAGAGAGTCATGTAAGATATTGAGTTCGCACATCTTGTTGTCTGATTATTGATTWTTGGTGAAACCATTTGATCAT
>NZ_AQOD01000230.1 GCF_000513715.1 Salinivibrio socompensis S35 | reverse complement strand
TACGTCACCKCATCCGCTTCGCTCGCGCTGAGGTTGCCATCGCCTACCGCATTCAGTCGATAGTCGGCTGGTCGTCACTTAGATCCGCATCCAGTCGCGGTTTCTGTGTCGCTCGCGGGGTTGCCCGCTGTATCTGTCACATCCGCTTTCACGGTGATGTTGCCATCAACCAGACCGGCTGCGCTTAGGTCTTCCGTGGTGCTGAACGTACCGTCCGCTTGAACGGTCGCCTCGAACTCGGCGGTGTTGGCTGGGTCCGCGCTGTCGGTCACGGTCAAGGTCACTGTCTGACCGGCTTCGACGTTGTCAGTTGTACCGTCCAACGTCACCGCATCCGCTTCGCTCGCGCTGAGGTTGCCATCGCCTACCGCATTCAAGTCGATAGTCGGCTGGTCGTCACTTAGATCCGCATCCAACGTCGCGGTTTCTGTGTCGCTCGCGGGGTTGCCCGCTGTATCTGTCACATCCGCTTTCACGGTGATGTTGCCATCAACCAGACCGGCTGCGCTTAGGTCTTCCGTGGTGCTGAACGTACCGTCCGCTTGAACGGTCGCCTCGAACTCGGCGGTGTTGGCTGGGTCCGCGCTGTCGGTCACGGTCAAGGTCACTGTCTGACCGGCTTCGACGTTGTCAGTTGTACCGTCCAACGTCACCGCATCCGCTTCGCTCGCGCTGAGGTTGCCATCGCCTACCGCATTCAAGTCGATAGTCGGCTGGTCGTCACTTAGATCCGCATCCAACGTCGCGGTTTCTGTGTCGCTCGCGGGGTTGCCCGCTGTATCTGTCACATCCGCTTTCACGGTGATGTTGCCATCAACCAGACCGGCTGCGCTTAGGTCTTCCGTGGTGCTGAACGTACCGTCCGCTTGAACGGTCGCCTCGAACTCGGCGGTGTTGGCTGGGTCCGCGCTGTCGGTCACGGTCAAGGTCACTGTCTGACCGGCTTCGACGTTGTCAGTTGTACCGTCCAACGTCACCGCATCCGCTTCGCTCGCGCTGAGGTTGCCATCGCCTACCGCATTCAAGTCGATAGTCGGCTGGTCGTCACTTAGATCCGCATCCAACGTCGCGGTTTCTGTGTCGCTCGCGGGGTTGCCCGCTGTATCTGTCACATCCGCTTTCACGGTGATGTTGCCATCAACCAGACCGGCTGCGCTTAGGTCTTCCGTGGTGCTGAACGTACCGTCCGCTTGAACGGTCGCCTCGAACTCGGCGGTGTTGGCTGGGTCCGCGCTGTCGGTCACGGTCAAGGTCACTGTCTGACCGGCTTCGACGTTGTCAGTTGTACCGTCCAACGTCACCGCATCCGCTTCGCTCGCGCTGAGGTTGCCATCGCCTACCGCATTCAAGTCGATAGTCGGCTGGTCGTCACTTAGATCCGCATCCAACGTCGCGGTTTCTGTGTCGCTCGCGGGGTTGCCCGCTGTATCTGTCACATCCGCTTTCACGGTGATGTTGCCATCAACCAGACCGGCTGCGCTTAGGTCTTCCGTGGTGCTGAACGTACCGTCCGCTTGAACGGTCGCCTCGAACTCGGCGGTGTTGGCTGGGTCCGCGCTGTCGGTCACGGTCAAGGTCACTGTCTGACCGGCTTCGACGTGTCAGTTGTACCGTCCAACGTCACCGCATCCGCTTCGCTCGCGCTGAGGTTGCCATCGCCTACCGCATTCAAGTCGATAGTCGCTGTCGTCACTTA
>NZ_AQOD01000229.1 GCF_000513715.1 Salinivibrio socompensis S35 | reverse complement strand
GCGACATTGCAAATAGCGTTAACCGTGGGCGGGGCTCGACCCGCAACCGTTCGGTGGTGGTGGACTACCAAGGGGACGAGTGCCTGTCTCACCAAACGGGTCTTAATGGCAATCCGGTATATGGGCTCCAGTATGAGGTGGCATTGGCCAGCCGCCATACCGACATCACGCCAGAGCAAGTGGTCGACAAGCCGGTACAGCTGACACTGTGGCGCAACGGTGAGCTGGTCAAACGGGTGCAGGGCATCGCCAGTGCCTTTAGCCAAGGTGACATTGGTCATCACTTTACCCGCTATCGCTTAACTTTGGTGCCCGCCCTGTATCGTCTGTCGCTTCGCCAAAACAGCCGCACCTTCCAGCACCAAACCGTGCCGACCATCTTAGCCACCCTGCTCACCGAAATGGGCGTGACGGAGGTTACTTTCTCACTAACCCGTGACTATGCCGAGCGTGAATACTGTGTGCAGCACCGCGAAAGTGAACTTGGCGTTCTTCCACCGCTTGGCGGCAGAAGAAGGCTTGGTGTATCACCATGAGCACGATGCCACTACCCATACCCTGATAGTGACTGATGCGCCAAACAGCTTGCCCCAGCTTGAGAGCCCGGTGCCCTATAACGCAATAAGCGGCGGACGCACGGATACCCCGTATATCTATGGCTTACACGCCATACCGCGGCGCAGCCTAGCCACACGGCGTTAAAAGACTACAGCTTTAAAAAACCGCGTTACAGCTTCCAACAAGCGGCGCAAGCCGATGGCATTGATTACCAGCGCACCGACAGCTACGAGCACTTTGACTTCCCGGGCCGCTTTAAAAACGACGCGACTGGACAGGCGTTTAACCAAACTCGCTTAGAGTACTTACGCCGAGAGGCCGAGCACGCCAACGGCCAAAGCAATGAACCCGCATTACGGGCGGGCTATCGCTTTACCATCAGCGACCATCTGGATGAGAGCGTGAACCAAGCGTGGCAAGTGGTGCGAGTGCATCACCAAGGCCGCCAACCACAAGCACTGGAAGAAGAGGGCGGCCAAGGCGCCACCACCTACAACAACCAGTTTATGCTTATCCCTGCTACCACCCCGTGGCGTGCAACCCCCACCCCCAAACCTCAAGTGGATGGCCCCATGATAGGCACCGTGGTGGGACCGGAAGGCGAAGAAATCTTCTGTGATGAACATGGGCGCGTGAAAGTCCACTTCCCGTGGGACCGTTATTCCAACGGTGATGACAAAAGCAGCTGCTGGATACGGGTGGCGCAAGGTTGGGCAGGCAGCCAATACGGCATGATGGCGATTCCCCGCATTGGCCATGAAGTGATTGTGTCTTTCTTACACGGTGACCCCGACCAACCGATTATCACCGGCCGCACTTATCACGCGACCAATGTGCCGCCCTATACCTTGCCGGCCCACAAAACTAAGACGGTTTGGCGCAGTGAAAGTCACCAAGGGGAGGGCTACAACGAGCTGACGTTCGAAGACCAATCGGGCAGTGAGCAAGTGTATTTACACGCGCAAAAAGACTGGCACACCGAGGTAGAAAACGACCGCGTGACCGAGATA
>NZ_AQOD01000228.1 GCF_000513715.1 Salinivibrio socompensis S35 | reverse complement strand
TGATTAGTGGCGAGGCATCCATAAGGTGTGCATACTCTGTACCCTGATATAGATACTCCCATGCCACATCGTTTCCAGATACCATCGCTTCCCAAAATGTTCTGGCTTCGGGATTTTGCACAACGTCAAAAATAAAATAAAACAGTTTATCTTTTGATTGTGACAATACTTCAAAAGGACTTTTATGCGTATCTACCATATAAAATGCCTCACTGACTGTCTTAATATTTATAATTTAGCGTCAATGCCATAACGCTCTCGTAGTATCTTTTCATCCGCTCGTTTGGATGCGTCTGATTGCGGTTTTTCATAAGGATGCGTCCCTTCCTCTTCACACTCTTCGCGAGGGCGATAGCCTCTTGGTTTAACGCAGTACACAATATTGTTTCTAAAACGCTCTCCATATGGCGTTAAAACGGGAAACTGCACACCGAGCTCAATCATCTTCTGCTGAATGTTCAGCATTTTTTGATACGCGTCGGTGGATTGATCCATGCTATCTAGTGACTGTTGAACCGAATAGGCTGCACTCAGTCCACCATTGTCTATCACAAAAGGATCGGCACCGCTCTCCAAGAGATAAAGCACTTCATCCATGTTTACTCTGATGAAATCTAATAGCGGTGTTTGTCCTAAACCGTTTCTGGCATTTACATTTGCGCCAAACTCAACCAATAATTTCAGCGCGTCATTCTCTTCCAATATCGGTGCATCGAAAATGAGAGACCGACTCCCTCTTTTGATCTCGGTATCCATGCCAGCTTCCAACATCGCTCTTAGTGGCTCTGTGGTTTTAAGCCTCATTGCCAAATGCGCCACCGTTTCTGAAACATCCGTACCGGCTATCACAGCGTCATCAATTTTGGCGGCAGGGTCGGCCCCTAGCGCATCAACATCTTGATGGCTGGAATATTGGTATCAGCGACGGCAAAGGCTAACAGGGTAAAATGCTCGTGACCTGGCGCATCAATATCTGGCAGTTTTTCCGCTAATGCTTTCGCTCTATCGATATCATGGCCTTTAATCGCCTCGGCAACGGCCAATAATCCCCCCTCAAAAAAGACCTCTGGATAGGGTTTACTGCGAAATAGATTAAAAGCGCCGGCTTTTGCTACCCAGAGCAAAAGCACAATTCCTATTCCGATGGCTGTTACCTTTAACACCTTATAGGCCTCGCTTATAGATTGGCGTCAATGCCATAACGCTCTCGCAGTATCTTTTCATCCTGCCGTTTGGATGCGTCTGATTGCGGTGCTAGAAATTCATTTTCACCCACAAGCTTACACTCGCTGCGTGTTAAATAACCCTCAGGGTCGTCACACCATACAATATCTAATCGATAACGTTCACCATATGGCGTTAAAGCGGGAAACTGTACACCGAGCGCAATCATCTTTTGCTGAATTTTCAGCATTTTTTGATACGCGTCGGTGGATTGATCCATACTATTCAATTCTTCCTGTACCGAGTAAGCCGCTGTCATCCCCGAGTTATTCATCACAAAGGGGTCCGCACCGTTCTCCAAGAGATAGAGCGCTTCATCAAACATCACATTAATAAATCTAAATAAAGCTGTTTTACCAAGACCATCCCTAGCATTCACATCCGCGCCAAACTCAACCAACAGTTTCAATGCGTCATTGTCTTCTAGGTCCGGTACATCAAAAATCAGCGTACCACTGCCTCTTTTTATTTCGGTATCCATGCCAGCTTCCAACATCGCTCTTAGTGGCTCTGTGGTTTTAAGCCTCATTGCCAAATGCGCCACCGTTTCTGAAACATCCGTACCGGCTATCACGGCGTCATCAATTTTGGCGGCAGGGTCGGCCCCTAGTGACATCAACATATTGATGGCTGGAATATTGGTATCAGCGACGGCAAAGGCTAATAGAAGTAAAATGGTCATTACCGTGAGCATCAATATCTGGCAGGTTTTCCGCCAATTCTTTCGCTTTATCGATATCATGGGCTTTAATCGCCTTGCAACGGCCAACAATTCTCCCTCAAAAAAGACCTCTGGATAGGGTTTACTGCGGAACATGTTCAACACTCCTACTTTTGCGGTAACTGACAGCACAACACCTGCCAAGATAATTAAAATAATGTATTTCATCGCGCTTTAAACCTGCTTGGCTCTGAGGAATCCCCTGATGATTTAGATAAAAATCATCAATTTAAGGTAGATGCACACCTTGTCATATGATCAAATGGTTTCACCAAAAATCAATAATCAGACAACAAGATGTGCGAACTCAATATCTTACATGACTCTCTCTACCAATTCTGTCCTGAACTGCATTTAAAGCGACTT
>NZ_AQOD01000227.1 GCF_000513715.1 Salinivibrio socompensis S35 | reverse complement strand
CTGCCTCTAAATGCGCGTCTAGCTCAGCTTTTATTGCAGCTTCGGTTAGCTGTTTGATCAAAGGTGTTAAGACGCCATCTTTGCCAGTAACACCTTTGCCACTACGAAGCGCTTCTAGGGCAGCTTCCATATCGAGTTCTATTTTCTTGTCGGTCATGTATCATTCCTCTTTCGACCATTCTAACGAAATGACACAGAATTCTGAACACTACCATGGAGAGCTCGCATTGATCGGACATTAATCACATAGCGAGCGCTAACACTTTCATTAGTGGTCTAATATTATTGATGACGAATGTTCAATAAAGAAGGGAAGCACTATGTACAAACGACTACTCTCTGCTGCCATACTGACACTGTCTGCGGCATCCGCCAGTGCCGACAATCATGGATGTGGCAATGTCACGATTGCCGATATGAATTGGAACTCAGCGAGTCTGATTGCCAATATTGATCAGTTTATTTTAGAGCACGGCTACGGCTGTGATGCCGAACTCGTGCCTGGCGATACTATGCCAACCGGCACCTCAATGATAGAAAAAGGCGAGCCCGATATTGCCCCCGAATTTTGGAGCAATTCGATGCGTGAAGGCCTTCAACGTGGCATCGACGAAGGACGTGTTCGCTACGCTGGCCAAGCCTTTATTGAAGGCGGCGAAGAAGGGTTTTGGATCCCCAAATATATGGTTAATCAGTATCCAGAGCTTAAAACCATTTCGGGCATTAAAGCCAATGCTGACCTCTTTCCTCATCCAGAAGACGCATCAAAGTCGGCGTTCTACGGTTGTCCGGCTGGGTGGAGCTGCCAAATTACCTCGGAAAATAATTTCCAGGCACTGGATCTCGCTGACAGTGGCTTTGAAATAGTCGATCCGGGTTCGGGGGCTGGCTTAGCAGGCTCGATTGCGAAAGCCTATGAACGTGAAGAAGCTTGGTTTGGTTACTATTGGTCCCCCACCGCTGTACTAGGCAAGTACGAAATGGTTAAAGTGGATTTTGAAACGGGGACCGATGCTGATCACTACAAAACATGCATCACGTCTAACGAGTGCATGACGTCGAAAGCAACCATGTATCCGGCAGCTGATGTTGAGACTGTCGTTACAGAACGCTTTGCTAAACGTGCCCCTGAGGCCATGACTTATATCGAAAATCGCGGTTTTACCAATGCGAAAATGAATGGATTACTGGCGTGGATGGAAGAGAACCAGGCTGATGGCGAATACGCGATGACTCACTTCCTGATTAATTATGAAGATATTTGGACCCAATGGGTGCCAAATGACGTGGCGAACAAAGTAAAAGACGCGCTGTAATATAGTACCCGCGCAGTATTGCCGCTGTGCGGGTTCTCTTCTAGGGCGTGTTGATCTTTGCTGTACACATTTTATTCAGCAATACATCGGCAGCCACATTATAGTAAACGCCAGTGATACCATACTGGCGTAATTTCTTGCTAACTTATCATATCTCGTTGATATTGCT
>NZ_AQOD01000226.1 GCF_000513715.1 Salinivibrio socompensis S35 | reverse complement strand
AGAAGCGTTCTTCCCAAGCATGGTGAAGAACAAAACAACGACTAAACCGACGGCACGTTGGGTATTCTTAAAATTTGAAGGGATCGATACACTCGAATTCGGTGGTCAGAGCTTCATAACCGGTGTACGAGAACACCAACGACGATTGCTGAAACTATTGGGTCAGTTATACGAAACGGTTTATTCCTAAATTAGGTGCGGAAACTCGGTTATATCAATCAAGACAAAGATTCTCTTATGGAAGAAGTGATTTTCTGTAAAGGTGGTAAAGCATATGCAGGTATGTCGCCTAGAAAGTATGAAATGACAACGAAGAACGATGAAAAGCTCGTTGTGCTAAAGTCAAACGGTGCATTTACTTTTAAAGTATCGGCTGATAACAAAGAGTTATTCCCTGTTGATAATTTCACCAAAAATTGGTTTACAGAAAAAACACTTCTTTTAGATAGTAATCGAACAGATACTTGTAAATAGAAGAGATCATCGTCGTTCACGGTGAGGTAGTGTTAAGAGTTCTGTGTCATTTCGTTAGGCTGTATCAAAAAGGGATGACACATGACCAAACCAACATTCGATATGGATGCCGCCTTGCAAGCTTTGCGTGAAGGTAAAGATCTCACCGGTAAGGATGGCATTTTAACACTACCGACGTTGTTTCCTAAATCATTGAACTTATCACTCTAGCGAGGCGTTGTTGAACAAATCATTCACCTAGCGCACTGTTCCCAGAGGAATATATCCTATCGCTCAACTCGGTAACTAACAAGCATACCGAGTCTTATGACTTTGTTCATCGCTTTCACGTTGGCCAATGCTTCGCCAGCTTGTGCATCGTAAATCTCAATTACGATGCAGATACCAAAGCACAATGGAAACAGAACCGGGATGCAATGATCTGGTAGAGAGATAAAAGCTGGCTGATATTAACGGATCAGAGGAGAGTCAATGAAAGTGATTCTGTGATGGTCTTGTCAGCAGAAGAGGGTGTTCAATATTCTGTGTCAGCTAAAAATCATAGCGCGATGTGATCATCCAGTCGACCCTCAAAATGGATTGCCAACTGCGACAGTGTGAGGTTCCAATTCTGCACCGGATGTGTCCATCGCTCAGACGCTTTTAGTATCCCTGCATACAATTAATTTCAGCAAACTATTTTCGTTTGGAAAGCC
>NZ_AQOD01000225.1 GCF_000513715.1 Salinivibrio socompensis S35 | reverse complement strand
TTTCAAGCGAATACAGTCAGAAATCGAAATGTCCTGTCTACCGTCCGGTTAGGTATGGAAGTCCTCAGGCGACCAGACTACGAAATTATAACTCAACACTTCTTAGCTGCGGCTGTGGTTCTAGCCCAGCAGCTCTTAAAAGAGGGCTATGCATTGGCGGATTTATGAGGGGATCTCTCAGTGCTTGGCTAGCGTGTGTAAATCATCAACTTTGCGATCTTCAATAGCCTCGCGCATCATATCCATACCATGTAAATTGATTCGCTCTTTTCCCTTAACGTCGGCATCTCTTGCTATCGCTCCGCTGGTACTAGGAGCCGCGTCAGCGCCTTCCGCCTCAGCCGTTAACGATTTCGGTTTGTAAAAGGTATGGGTGGTATTACCAACCGCGCTTGGTAGGCGCTTTAAAACGGGCATCTTTTCTTGCACATGGGTGAGCACCTCACCCTCTATTCGATAACGAGTGATATTATCATCACTGCCTTGTTGTGCTTTGGGCACTCCATAGCGCTCAACGGTCTTCTTATGCAATCCAGCACTATTAAAGGTGGTGGTAGGAAAATTACCGGCTTTCGAAGCCGCAGAGGCCAAGCCTCCCCCTAAAGAATGCCCTGATATTTCTATTGGGTAGCCTGCTTTTTTGATGTTTCTGCTAATTTCAACGGCTTGCTTATAGTATTTTGACCTTCCCAAAAGAGCTTGCGGGATATTGCCTTTGGTCCAGTCTTCCGTCGCTTCTGTGCCTCGAAAAGCCAGTACTGGCTTCGCCTCTGACCCAAATACGTCCGGATCTGGTATATACACTTGTGCACGAAAGTTTGTTTTATCGACTTTATAATCTTTAGGTATCAATGCCTAACTTTTTAAGCTGTTTTTTGTTCGCCAGCTTCCAGCCTGAATCATGTTTAAAATCCTCGGCGACTTGTTGACGAGGTTCTTTTAACTTTTCTTTATCGAGGGTATAGATATGTTCACTGAGCATTGCTTTTTCAGCCGCGTCCATATCTTGCGTGAATCGTTCAGCAACGTCTGGCTCTTTCTCGCTGGCACGCTCTGTGATCGCTTCACGTGCTTTTCGCCGCTTGGCTTTGGTGGTGCCTTTTTCTAACACATCCAGCATTTGTGCGGGTGATCCGCCACTTTTTACCAACGACGATAAGTCTTCACCGAGAGGTGGTAATTCCTCGGGAAGCGCTTGCGTGATGGTGCCCTTGAGCTGCTGCTCTGCCACAGACTTAAAGTAGCCAGGGCTGTAAATCGGTTTTGACCAAAGTGCTTCAACCGGGTTGACCAAAGGCAAGATCCGTAAGAAAGGTGCATTACTTTTAGCCGCCCCCTCACCACAATCATGTGATGGTGACTGGTACGGCGTCTCACCAATAAACACGTCGCCTGAACCCGCAGCAACCTGACCGCCACAACCAATGGCATCGCCGACCCGTGAGGCCGGCTTTCCGTTGATGGAAACATTCGACGACCCAGCACTGATGCTACGCCCATGAATACCATGCGGCATATTCGGACAAGGACAAGCATGAAGCAGTACAGGGTCACCTTTACGCGCTGCTGGCTTGCCATTGATTGACACATCAGGCTACCGCTAATAATGGGGGTGGCAGGGAAGCAACCATGCCCTGCCGCACTGTCTCCGAGTCTTCCAGCACTTGGCATAATTACCTCCGTCGGTCCGGATCATCAGGCTGCTGAGGCTTATCTGTCTCATCAGGCTGAACCATAGTGGGTGCCGTACCTTTACCGGGAGAGCCGCCTTCATTGATCTTCACTTTGGTGCCAGAGATAGTGATCCCGCCGCCGTCAATTTTGACAAAACCACCGGGGCCTTTAATCGTTAACTCATTACCAGCTTCCAGGACAATATTTTTGGCGGTTAAGTAGCTCTCATTACTGACTTTGGTCCGTTGGTTAGCACCGATCTCTTTCTCTTCCGAGGCCGTGGCTTGTGTGACGATCCCACCTTCCACTTTGGTGATCATGCCGCCAGAAATAAAGCGACTCAGTTTACCCAAGATACGCTGCACGAGGTTGCGGCCAATTTTCTGGTGATGATCTTGACCAAATTCTTCAACGACATTTTTGCCAACCATACGATGGCTATTTTCCGTTACAGATTGATAAGCGTTGCGCCCGACTTGACGGTGGCTATCCACACCCACAAATTCGCGATGGATGTTTTCGGTGACAATATCTTGGTCTTTCTGCGCATGGATGTAGATTTGCTCGATGGATGCTTGGTCCTGAGAGATCCCCTCATAAATCCGCCAATGCATAGCCCTCTTTTAAGAGCTGCTGGGCTAGAACCACAGCCGCAGCTAAGAGGTGTTGAGTTATAATTTCGTAGTCTGGTCGCCTGAGGACTTCCATAC
>NZ_AQOD01000224.1 GCF_000513715.1 Salinivibrio socompensis S35 | reverse complement strand
GCGAAGCGTTTTGGCAAACGTGGATACAAGTTAAAGATACCTACCAACAAACCGTATTGCTGCGATTGTTCGATAGGCAAGTGTTTCAAGCGTTGTGGCACGCCTCGTCAGACACTGAAAAGCTCGCATTAAGCGGGCCGTTTAAATATGCACTGTTCGGTACACTCAATGATACCGAGGGAGAAACCCTCCCCTTGTGTCCAGAAGCGGCAGAGAAGGCCACCTGTCCGCCATTACCGCGTGCTCTGAGCGAGGCGCAGTATGCCGCTCTCTTGAATCTATCACTGCCAAAGCAGTATCAAGCCTACAAAACGCATCTACAGACCCACCATGAGCGCACACAGGCATGGTCAGAGACACAATGGACGCAATTCATTGAAACCGGTGTGAGCGAAGCAAGCGCCAACGGGTTTCAGCAACAGCAAGATATTGTTCGTTTTCTTAGCTTAAAAATCGAGCTAGGCGACACCTTTTATCAAGAGGCGTGGGCACAGAAAATCATTACCCGACCCATTATCGATGGGCAAAAAACGCCCATGGATCGTCTATTTGAGCAAGCTTTAATCTTACTAGATAAGGAATCTTCGTCGTCATGAGCAGTAATGCAAAGGCCGCTTTGCTCTCGAGTTCACAGGCCGCCCAACAAAACTTTTCAACAGACAATGTATTAGAAGGCGGCTGCGTCGAGTGTGGCTGTGAAGCGTTTATTCGTTACCATTACGACGATGATAAGCCCGTGCCCAATGCCCCCTTTGTGTTGACTGATAGCAAACAAACGCAAATTGAAGGGAAAACCGACGATCAGGGGCTGTGCAAGATCCAGAACATGGGGTGTGGGGGCTATGAGATTTTGCTCGAAGAGGGAGACGATGAATTCGAGCCAGAAGAAGTGCTGGAGAACAACCCCGTCTTGCAAGACTCGCCGGAATATGCGGCGCTGGCTGGCGAATACTTCGCCCTCTATACCCTTTTAAATCGTAAAGGCTATCTGTCTTACGATGCAGACGACAGCTCGGCCGATAGCATTGACGTTGATCGAAGCTGGACAACGTGGATCCCCGATGACTATGAGCCCGCTTATGAGCGGTTTTGGGTTCTTCACCGTGAAATAAACCAAGGGACACGCAAGCAAAAAGAAGCGGTTCAAAAAATGTATAGCAGCCTAGCCGGTGAGACGGCGGGTATGGCGCAAGACAATCCGGCCTTACTGTTATTTGTTGAAATAGCGTTAGGTTGCGTCCCTGTGGTCGGACAGGCTATTGATTTATATGATTTGGGCGATTGGAGCTGGCGGACTTACGAGCAAGAGTCGTTGGATAACTGGCATTGGGCCGAGGGAACCTTGATAGCCATCGGTTTCGTGCCTGGGTTAGGGGATGCGGCGAAAAAAACCGGCTGTGCCATTTTAGATGCCCTCAAAAAAGCCGATTCTCGGGCAATTCAACTGGCGATGAAAATCATCCGAAGCTTGTCGAATGGCAACCTCGTCAAGTATTTGGCCGATTTTGATAAAACGCTTAACAGTTGCGCCAAGGAAGCGAAAGAGTTAATCAACAAAACCATTTTTGGCTTAGAAAAAGTGGTGATGCAAAGCGATAGCTGGATCCTGCGTCTTGCGTCCGGTGCCATCCTTGGAATGATTGATGGCTTGAAATCCTTGCTTCAAAAAATCGATGACATGCTCGGTTGGATCAAAGGGAAATTTGATGAGTTCAAGGGCAAAATTATTACGGTTAAGCCTGGCACCGCGCACCCTAAAGAGAGCCTTAAGGCGCCAGAAAACACCAACGCAGGCAAGGCAGACCCTCATCAAGAAAAGCAAGATAGAAATAATAGCCAAGCCAATGAAGCCGACGGGGACGGGGCCTGTCAGCCTACCAATACATGTACGGGAAAAGGCGAGCCTGTTGATATGCAAACGGGTAAAGCCTTTGAATTACGGGAAGACTTTACCGTTGCGGCTCACTTGCCGGTATCACACGAGCGCTACTATCACTCGCGCGGAGAGCGTCACACTGGCCTGATGGGTCGACTATGGCGAAGCAGTTGGGATATCAGTCTGACCATTGAAGGCGACACGGCTTTATGGATAGACAAAGACTATACCCAAGCACGCTTCCCGCTTCCGCTCACCGCGACGCCAACCCAATCGGCGATGAAGCCTGATTGCGCTTACACCGTGATCCAGCTGGGCACTTGGTGCTCAAGCACAAAAACGGACTGAGTTATCACTTTGGCTTTGCCGCGGGCAGCGTACTCAAAGTCACCAAAATCCAAGATAGCTACGGCAATAGCACCCAGTTTGTTTATCTGCACGCCACCTTAAAGTGGGTGGTATTAACGGATCAACGTTTAATCAAGGTTGCCACCGAGCGTAACCGCATTACCGCCTTAACCTTGTGTGAGCGCGATAAAACGGTGATCCGTGAATTGGCGCAGTATCATTATGACGACCAAGGCTTTTTGCTCTCGGTGCGCGCGGATGCGGGGCGGAATTTTGACTACCAATACAATCAAGTCGGCCACCTTATTCGTTGGCAAGATAAGGCCAATACCTGGGTTGAGCATGATTATGATAAGCAAGGCCGAGCGCTTGCGACACGCTGTGCGGGTGACTACTGGAATGACCACATCCGCTACGACGACGCGCAGCGGATCCATTACTACAAAAATGCGTTTGGTGGCATTACCGCTTACCACTTAGACGAACGCAACCGCGTGGTGAAAACCGTGGCGCCAGATGGTAGCACCATCACTCAAACGTGGGATAACGACAACCTGATTAGCCAAACCAATGCATTGGGTGAGACAACCTTCTATGCCTACGATGATTGGGGGAATGTAACCGACGTAGTGCTACCGGATGGGGCGGTGCATGCCTACCAGTACAGCGAGGAAGGGTATCTACTCGGTTATACCGACCCTGAAGGTGCGACATGGACGTATCAATACAACCCACAAGGGGATGTGATTGCCGCGAGCGACCCTGAAGGCTGGAAACCACGCTGACTTACACCCCAGAAGGCCATCGCGAGAGCCTGACGGAGCCCGATGGCACCACCACGTGCTATACCTATAATGAACTCGGGTTATTGGCCCGCGTGCAGCCCCAAGTTGGGATGGGCATGCGCTTTGAATACGACCGCCAAGGACGGTTATGCCGACGCGTCAGTGACAATAACTTGGTACGGACTTGGCACTACCAAGGTGACAGCCTCACGCCACGCAGCGTCTGTTACGAAGATGGCACCGCCGCTTACTTTGAATACGACATTGAAGGTAATCTGGTCAAAGTCACCGATGCACTGGGGCATAGCCAGTCGTTCGATTACGACGCGTTTGACTTATTGTCACAGGCAATTGACCCTCTCGGGGCGGTGACTCGCTACCACTA
>NZ_AQOD01000223.1 GCF_000513715.1 Salinivibrio socompensis S35 | reverse complement strand
GAGCAACCCCAAGCGCTAGAAGAAGCTGGCAGCACAGGGCAAACCACCTATTCTAACCAATTTAAAGTCGTGCCTGTCTCCACGCCTTGGCGGGCGACGCCACAGCCTAAACCTCAGGTTGATGGGCCAATGATGGCCACGGTAGTGGGCCTGAAGGTGAAGAAATCTTCTGTGATGAGTATGGGCGGGTGAAGGTCCACTTCCCTTGGGATAGAGAATCAGAAAAGGATGAGCACAGCTCGTGCTGGGTGCGCGTGTCGCAAGGCTGGGCCGGGGCGCAGTACGGCTTTATAGCTATCCCGCGTATTGGCCATGAAGTGATTGTGTCTTTTTTAAATGGCGATCCCGACCAGCCCATTATTACCGGGCGTACCTACCACGCCACCAACACACCACCGTATCCACTCCCTGAGTTTAAAACCAAAACGGTATGGCGCAGTGACAGCCATCAAGGTGAAGGCTACAACGAGCTCAGTTTTGAAGACCAAGCCGACAGTGAGCGTGTGTACCTAAAAGCACAAAAAGACAATCAAGTCGATGTCGGAAACTCACAGCAGATCCGCGTTAATTATGACCACAAGCTCGACATTGGTCATGATGAAAACCATGTGGTCGCCAACGATCGCACGTTAACCGTAGAAGGGTCACAATCGCATGCCACGAAAGGTAATCATGTGAGTGAGGTCAACGGTGATAAGCACCAAAAAGTCGATGGCGACTGGGCGGCCAAAGTCGCGAGTGCGATTGGCTTTAATGCCGACGGCGATATCACCATTAAAAGCGGCGCTAAAATCACCCTGCAAGTGGGCGGCAGTTTTGTGGTGATTGATAGCAGTGGTGTGGCCATTGATGGGGCCAAAATCCTGATCAAGTCAGGCGGCTCACCGGGTGGCATTCCTCTGCCTTCCAGTCCGGCTACCCTCAGCGCCGCGGCCGCCAGAAGGCAGTGCGTTTGTGATCCAAGCCTTGTTCGCACCCGAGTGAGGGCTAAGCCATGAATGAGTATCGCTATGTGGTGGTTGACCGTGCGGTGGTGACCCACATCCTCACCTTGGCCGAAGAGCACGATGCGGACGCTTGGTGTGTCTTTCTGCCTCCAGTGGATGAGCCCTTTGCCCAGGTTGCCCCTTATTTGGTCGAGTTACCCCCAGCGCTTGAGGACTACCTGCAAGCGCGCCGTGAGCCGTGGGGGTTTGCCTTTACCACCGAGCAACCGGCGAAGGCCGTGCTCAACCACCTAAGAGCCTTGCTCTCGGTGTACAAAGAAGGCAATCCGGCCCCCACTTTCTGTCGCTACTACGATCCGCGGATCATTTGGGCGCTGTTAGATGCGTGCAAGGTGCCGCAGCAGTACTATGTGTTTGGGCCRATAAAAGCAATACGGACTTGGTACCACAGGC
>NZ_AQOD01000222.1 GCF_000513715.1 Salinivibrio socompensis S35 | reverse complement strand
ATCTCCAAAACATCCTGCTAATAAAATGACAGTTACAATTAAGGTGATGGCTCTCATATTATCCTCTGCTAGTCGCCACCGAATAAGGTGGTTCGATACGGGGAGTCGTCCGCACGTAATGGCTCAACCCATTCCCATTCTTGTGTTTCTTCTTCACTTGTGTCTGCCGTGTTATCGGCCTTTCCAAGCCCACCAAGGCCGCCTTGGTTGTTTGATTCAGTATCATCAGATGCTTTCTTCTTAAACGTGACCTTCATTTTGACATACGCCTTAATGCCTTCATGGCAGAAGATAAGCTCGGTTTTATCCTCTCCGCCTTTAAGTACGCACTTGGCATTGGCGACAATACCGCCTTTCAATTCAAACAGCCCCTCTAATACCCAGACCTTAACGCCACCTCGTATCCCTACCTCGGTGGTCATTGTGACAGCCTGCTCGGCATCAAAGGCATAGGCTGGCTTGGTATCTGGGATAAACTCAATACTGCCTTGAGTGTTGATTTTGGTTGAGGCCATGACAAAAAACTCAGCGCCAAAATACGCCCCAACGTTGCCTTCTTTGACTTTCCTTTCCAGCTTCTTGGCTTCTTCTTGGAGCTTTTTCACCAGGTTTTTGATTTTAAAGTAAGCGGCGGCCGCAAGTATCACATCCAAGGTGATCGAAAAATCCAACAAGGGGTCGAGGGCCAGCGTGGTTTTACCCGATGTGGTTATCGCACCCTTATCAGTCAACGCGGTGGCTTGACTGCCCGTTAACTTGATCACCGGAGGCTTAAATTCCCAAGTGACCAGCTTGATTTTTTCCTCCCCCGCATCTTTATACATGCCTGACTTGATCATGCCGACGGTGTCGATAATGCTGGAGATGAGTTTTAATTGGTCGCGTATATTTTCAAATTCATCTTGCACGTCACGCGTATGTAAGAAGTTGCTATTTTCGTACGTTAACCCCGTGCCAAACTTCGTTTCCGTGCTGCCTTCTTTGATCGAGAGACTTCCCT
>NZ_AQOD01000221.1 GCF_000513715.1 Salinivibrio socompensis S35 | reverse complement strand
CGCTGGCAACGACGCGAAGAAGCGGCCAACGACAGTATACAGTGTGATCTTCGCTACCAAGGACAACTCGAAGACCCAGAATCGGGCCTTTACTATAACGTAAACCGTTATTACGATGCAGACAGTGGCCAGTATCTTAGCCCAGACCCAATAGGGTTTGCGGGAGGATTAAGGCCACAGGCGTATGTTGCCAACCACTGGAGTGGGTAGATCCGTTAGGGCTGGCGGGGTGTAATAACAGCCGAAAAGGAGCATTTAAGCAGGCTAAAAGGGACGCAGGTATCCCTACAAGCCAAAACCCTGATAAAGTGTTTAATGAAAAAACTGGATTTATGAGCCAATATAACCAAGTGAAAATGACAGATTCGTCTGGAAGCCCTATTTTAGGTGAAAATGGTAAGCCAATTTGGACTAGAGAGTATCAGTTTACTAGAGGCGATGGTTCGAAGGTAGTTATTCAGGATCACTCCGCTGGCCATTATTACGGTGAAAACGGAATTGGTGATCAAGGTGCTCACTTTAATGTTCGACCAATAGAAAACACAAGAACAGGTAAAGTGGCTGGAACTTTACCTCATTATGATTTTAAAAGGTGATCGATGTACTGGAATGAACTAGATGGATCAACATTATTAGGCAAAGTTTTTTCATATCCTGTTAAGGTTGATAAGGTTGAACTTGTGGAAGTCAGTATTAAGCGAGATGGGCCGACAGTATTAATACGATTTGATTTAGTAGGGAAGATTCCCGATCGCCCACCAAAAAAATGGGGGGAGTTCAACTGTTGTCAGTGTGGAATTAACTGCAGTGGAGTTTATGACCTTATGGTAAAAAACGTTAGTAGGAAAATGGTTTGCGATATAGTAATAGATGCTAGTGAGCACAGAAAAGTTCATTTAGTTAGTGAAGATAGAAGTGTTGAGGTGTCCTTTTTCTGTGAGCACATTCAGTTTATGGGGCCAAGTGTCTATTTAAATGAGTAAAAGCCCAATATATCATTAAGTTGTGGAGTCTGTATTAGCGATAAAGTACAACTTTCTAAGTGCTATCAAAATGATTTTGCAAGCCGTGGTTGACGTTTCGCCACAGCAATACTAATAGAAACGCCGCCATGACCGCGCCGGGCGTGTATTAGAAACCGGCCGTTTTCGTTATCGCTATGATGTCTGCGGCCGCGTGATTGAAAAGACCGAGAACAAAACGGGCTATCGGCCACAGGTAACGCGGTTTAGCTGGAACGCGGATGACCGTTTAACCCACATTGAACTGCCCAACGGCACGCGGTATCGCTACCGCTACGACCCCTTTGGGCGACGCATCGCCAAAGAATGTGCGCACAGCCAAACACAGACTCAGTACCTGTGGGACGGCGCGCACATTGTGCAGCAACAACAGGCCACCGCTGATGGGCAAGTTCTGCAGCAAACCGAATACCTCTACGAGCCCGGCAGCTTCCGCCCGATGGCGCAAGTGACCCACCATGAGCAAGGCAGCGAGCTGCATTACATCGTGACCGACCACGCGGGCACACCCCAAGAGTTGTGTAATGAACAAGGTGATATTGTCTGGCGGGGAGAGCAAGCGCTATGGGGTCATTATCACGGGCAATCACAACGCCACTGGCAACGACGCGAAGA
>NZ_AQOD01000220.1 GCF_000513715.1 Salinivibrio socompensis S35 | reverse complement strand
TCACAACGCCACTGGCAACGACGCGAAGAAGCGGCCAACGACAGTATACAGTGTGACCTTCGCTACCAAGGACAACTCGAAGACCCAGAATCGGGCCTTTACTATAACGTAAACCGTTATTACGATGCAGACAGTGGCCAGTATCTTAGCCCCGACCCGATAGGGTTTGCGGGAGGATTAAGGCCACAGGCGTATGTCGCCAACCCACTAGAGTGGGTGGATCCGCTGGGGCTGGCGGGGTGTGGTTCAAAAAGTAAGTACCAGCCTGAAGAGGTGCTCGGCAGAAAAGTTTATAAAAATACAGAAGATGTTTTTCCTGGAAAACCTGAGTTTGTCGATTCATCAGTTCATCCATCTATTAAAAGCAAAATCTCAGATGGTTGGACTAACTTAGAGCTGATGAAAAAAGGCTATGCCCCAATCGGCCCAGATGGAAAACAAATAAATCTGCATCACGTAATTGGTAAAGAGCCTGGGCCGATGGTTGAAATCGTTTCATCAACGCATAAGAAATATCACAAACCTCTGCATGGCTTAATAGAAGATGGAAACAGTTTCAGGAATAATGCGAAACTAGAGCGACAGTATAGTAGATTTAGAAAGAGTTACTGGGAAACTAGAAGTTTAGATTTTTTGTGAGGTAAAATATGGAAAAAATCAATGAATTAATTAGAGATTTAGATAAGAATGCCGATGATGAGGTTTTTGGTTAGGGCAAGCAAGTGATGAGCAAATCCATCTATTAGAATCGGAGTTGGGTTCGTTGCTTCCTGACTCACTAAAATATTTCTTTCGCCTAGTTGGTGGTGGTGGTGTCATAGAGGAGGAAATATCTGGAATTATTTCTGATGACGCATCAGAAGAATGTCATGGCGGCATGCTTTTCGATACTCTTTATTGCAGAAAGGAATTTGGATTGCCCGACTACCTTGCAGTTATATACTTTAAAGAAGATGAAGTATGTTGGTGTGTTAACTTATTGCCTGACGGCTACGGTGAGATTGTGAGCTACAATCTTTTCAAGGAGGAGGTAGATAAAACACTCTATGACTCTTTCGAGCTTTTCTTCGAAGAATATGTAGAACTCAGAACAGAGTAAAGATCGAGACTACCGAGGTTAGCATCTCAGTCTTGAAGAGAGGGTGTTCATAGTTCTGTGTCACCGAGTAATCACGAGGGTGTTCAATATTCTGTGTCAGCCAATTTTTCATAGGTCTATGTGATCATCCAGTCGGCCTTCGAAGTGAATGGTCAGCTGCGATAGCGTCAGGCTCCAGTTCTGCACCGGGTGCGACCAACGCTCAGACGCCTTTAACATACCCGCGTAGAGCAGCTTGAGCAAGCTGTTCTCATTGGCAAAGCCCCCTTTGGTTTTGGTTAGCTTGCGGAACTGGCGGTGGACCGCCTCCACCGCGTTAGTCGTGTAGATGGCTGTTCGCACGTAGTCCGGATACTTAAAGTACCCTGATAACGTCGGCCATTTGCTGCGCCAAGATTTGATCACTATCGGGTATTTGTCGCCCCATTTGGCTTCGAGTTCGTCGAGCGCAATCTCAGCAGCATTCAGTGTCACTGCCTTGTACACGCATTTCAGATCGGCCATGAAAGCCTTCTGGTTCTTCGATGCAACGTACTTCATTGAGTTGCGGATCTGATGGATGATGCAGTGCTGGATTTCCGTGTGGGGGTAGATGCTTTCGATCGCCTCCGGAAAGCCTTTCAGGCCGTCAACGCAGGCAATCAGAATGTCTTTGACACCTCGATTGTGCAGGTCTGTTAAGACGCTCAGCCAGTGATGAGCGCCCTCCTGATCGGATAGGTAGAGACCGAGTAATTCCTTCTTGCCTTCGATGTTTAAGCCGAGAATGGTGTAGATCGCTTTGCTGATGTAACGCCCGTTTTCTTTGATTTTGTAATGAATAGCATCCAGCCAGACGATTGGATAGATGGATTCTAGATCGCGCTCT
>NZ_AQOD01000219.1 GCF_000513715.1 Salinivibrio socompensis S35 | reverse complement strand
TTTGCTGAAATTATTGTATGCAGGGATACTAAAAGCGTCTGAGCGATGGACACATCCGGTGCAGAATTGGAACCTCACACTGTCGCAGTTGGCAATCCATTTTGAGGGTCGACTGGATGATCACATCGCGCTATTGATTTTTAGCTGACACAGAACTATTGAACACCCTCGAAGCGTTGGTATAATCGTGGATCCAATAAAGTAGCGTTTCTCCGGGCTTACCTTCTTTGATCTCAATGATTAGTGGCGAGGCATCCATAAGGTGTGCATACTCTGTACCCTGATATAGATACTCCCATGCCACATCGTTTCCAGACACCATCGCTTCCCAAAATGTTCTGGCTTCGGGATTTTGCACAACGTCAAAAATAAAATAAAACAGTTTATCTTTTGATTGTGACAATACTTCAAAAGGACTTTTATGCGTATCTACCATATAAAATGCCTCACTGACTGTCTTAATATTTATGATTTAGCGTCAATGCCATAACGCTCTCGCAGTATCTTTTCATCCGCTCGTTTGGATGCGTCTGATTGCGGTTTTTCATAAGGATGCGTCCCTTCCTCTTCACACTCTACGCGAAGGCGATAGCCTCTTGGTTTAACGCAGTACACAATATCGAGTCGATAACGCTCTCCATATGGCGTTAAAGCGGGAAACTGTACACCGAGCTCAATCATTTTTTGCTGAATGTTCAGCATTTTTTGATACGCGTCGGTGGATTGATCCATGCTATCTAGTGACTGTTGAACCGAATAGGCTGCACTCAGTCCACCATTGTCTATCACAAAAGGATCGGCACCGCTCTCCAAGAGATAAAGCACTTCATCCATGTTTACTCTGATGAAATCTAATAGCGGTGTTTGTCCTAAACCGTTTCTGGCATTTACATTTGCGCCAAACTCAACCAATAATTTCAGCGCGTCATTGTCTTCTAGGTCTGGCACATCAAAAATCAGCGTCTCACCATATTCATCGGTTAAACTTGGATCCATTCCCGCTTCCAACATCGCTTTAAGTGCATCTGTCGTTTTGCGCCACATGGCAAAGTAAGCAACGGACTGTGCCTCCTCGCCTTCACCGAATTTGGTGGCAGGGTCGGCCCCTAGCGCCATCAACATTTTGATGGCTGGAATATTGGTATCAGCGACGGCAAACGCTAACAGAGTAAAATTCTCGTTGCCTGGCGTATCAATCTCTGGCAGTTTTTCCGCTAACGCTTTCGCTTTATCGATATCATGGGCTTTCATCGCCTCAGCAACGGCCAATAATTCTCCCTCAAAAAAGACCTCTGGATAGGGTTTACTGCGGAACATATTTAACACTCCTGCTTTTGTGGCAACTGACAGTACAATACCTGCCAAGATAACTAAAAAAATGTATTTCATCGCGGTTTAAACCTGCTTGGCTAGCGTGTGTAAATCATCGACTTTACGATCTTCGATAGCTTCGCGCATCATATCCATACCATGTAAATTGACTCGCTCTTTTAGCGTAACGTCGGTATCTTCTGCTATCGCTACGTTAGTACCAGGAGCCGCGCCAACGCCTTCCGTCTGAGCTGTTAATGATTTCGGCTTGGAAAATGTTTGGGTGGTATTACCAACCGCGCTTGGTAAACGCCTTAAAACGGGCATCTTTTCTTGCGCATGGGTAAGCACTTCCCCCTCTATTCGATAACGAGTAATATTACCATCACTGCCTTGTTGTACTTTGGGCACCCCATATCGCTCAACGGTCTTCTTATGCAATCCAGCACTGTTAAAGGTGGTGGCAGGAAAATTACCGGCTTTCGAGGCCGCAGAGGCCAAACCGCCCCCTAATGAGTGTCCCGCTATATCAATCGGTATACCTTTATTTTTAATTCTATCACCCAGTTTAACTGCTTGTTTATAGTATTTTGACCTTCCCATAAGGCCTTGAGGAATATTGCCTTTGGTCCAGTCTCCCAACGCTTCTGTGCCTCGGAAAACCAATACTGGCTTCGCCTCTGACCCAAACACCTTATGATCTGGCATATACACTTGAGCTCGGAAATTACTTCCTTCAACACGCAAGTCTTTACGTGACAACCCTAAATCATTTAAGTCATCATCACTCGCCAGCTTCCATCCTGAATCATGTTTAAAATCCTCGGCGACTTGTTGACGAGGTTCTTTTAACTCTTCTTTATCGAGGATATAGATATGCTCGCTAAGCATCGCTTTTTCAGCCGCGTCCATATCTTGCGTAAATCGTTCAGCAACGTCTGGCTCTTTCTCGCTGGCACGCTCTGTGATCGCTTCACGTGCTTTGCGTCGCTGGGCTTTGGTGGTGTCTTTTTCTAACACATCCAGCATTTGTGCGGGTGATCCGCCACTTTTTACCAACGACGATAAGGCTTCACCGAGAGGCGGTAATTCCTCGGGTAACGCTTGCGTGATGGTGGTTTTGAGTTGCTGCTCTGCCACGGACTTAAAGTAGCCAGGGCTGTAAATCGGTTTTGACCAAAGTGCTTCAACCGGGTTAACCAAAGGCAAGATCCGCAAGAAAGGCGCATTGCTTTTAGCGGCCCCCTCACCACAATCATGTGATGGTGACTGGTAAGGCGTCTCACCAATAAACACGTCGCCTGAACCCGCAGCAACCTGACCGCCACAACCAATGGCATCGCCGACCCGTGAGGCCGGCTTACCGTTGATGGAAACATTCGACGACCCTGCACTAATGCTACGCCCATGAATACCGTGGGGCATTTTCGGACAAGGGCAAGCATGAAGCAGTACAGGGTCACCTTTACGTGCTGCTGGCTTGCCATTGATTGACACATCAGGGCTACCGCTAATAATGGGGGTGGCAGGGAAGCAACCATGCCCTGCCGCACTGTCTCCGAGTCTTCCAGCACTTGGCATAATTACCCCCGTCGGTCCGGATCATCAGGCTGCTGAGGCTTATCTGTCTCATCAGGCTGAACCATGGTGGGTGCCGTGCCTTTACCGGGAGAGCCGCCTTCATTGATCTTGACTTTGGTGCCAGAGATAGTGATCCCGCCGCCGTCAATTTTGACAAAACCACCGGGGCCTTTAATCGTTAACTCATTGCCAGCTTCCAGGACAATATTTTTGGCGGTTAAGTAGCTCTCATTACTGACTTTGGTCCGTTGGTTAGCACCGATCTCTTTCTCTTCCGAGGCCGTGGCTTGTGTGACTATCCCGCCTTCCACTTTGGTGATCATGCCACCAGAAATAAAGCGACTCAGTTTACCCAAGATACGCTGCACGAGATTGCGGCCAATTTTCTGGTGATGATCTTGACCAAATTCTTCAACAACATTTTTGCCAACCATACGATGGCTGTTTTCTGTCACAGATTGATAAGTATTTCGCCCTACTTGACGGTGGCTATCCACACCCACAAATTCGCGATGGATGTTTTCGGTGACAATATCTTGGTCTTTCTGCGCATGGATGTAGATTTGCTCGATGGACGCTTGGTCTTCAAAGCGAATTTCATTCGACCCTTCACCCTGGTGGGTTTGCGTTTTGATCACCGTGCGCGTTTTGTGGTTAGGGAGCAAATACGGTGGCACGTTCGTCGCATGATACGTGCGGCCGGTAATAATTGGCTGATCTGGGTCACCGTTAAGGAAAGACACGATCACTTCATGGCCGATGCGAGGGACCGCCATAAAGCCGTATTGTGCGCCCGCCCAACCTTGGGACACCCGTATCCAACATGAGCTGTGCTCATCTTGTTTGCTTTCTCGATCCCAAGGGAAATGCACCTTCACACGGCCGTGCTCATCACAAAAGATTTCTTCGCCTTTCGGGCCGACCACTTCGCCAATCATGGGTCCATCAACTTGTGGCTTGGGCTGTGGGGTTGCACGCCATTGCCGTGTGGCAGGGATCACTTTGAAATGGTTATGGTACGTGGTTGCGCCGGTTCCGCCCTCTTCTTCTAGTGCCTGAGGTTGCGTACCCACATGCGACACACTCACCACCAACCAATCTCGGTTAGCCGGTTTGTGCAAACTTTCAATCAAGTCAAATTTTACCCCCGCTTGCAGTGCAGGCACATGACTTTGTCCCTGGGCTGTCGAGGCTTCACGCCGTAAAAACTCGTTACGAATACGGGTAAATGCTTTGCCATTTGGATCATTTTTGTAGCGGCCAGGGGCATCAAAATGCTCGTAATCGGTGCGCTGATAGCTGGTACCATCCGCCTCGTGAGGCTGGAGAAAGCTGTAAGCCGGTTTTTTAAAGCTATAGTCCTTGAGGACGGTTTTGTTTGACTCACTTTGGTCACTGATATCGATGTGGCGAACATAAGGGTCACTGTAAGTCCCCCCTGCGCGACTGTTATGCTCAACGGGCTTGGCATATTTATCAATCAGCGAGGAGTCGTCGTAAAAGTGGACGGTGTGCTTATCTTCTCGATGGGTAAAGTAATAGTTAATCCCTTCTTCGGCCGCTAAGCGATGCAAAAACGCTAAATCGCTCTCTCTGTACTGCACACAAAATTCACGCTCAGGTAACTCTCGCTTAAGGGAAAAGCTAACATCGGTGATCCCCATCTCCGTTAACAAGGTTGAGATAATGTCTTTCACTGTCTGGTGTTGAAAAATACGGCTATTTCGACGTAACGATAAGCGCTCTAACGACGGCACCAAAATAAGGGAATAAAAAGTATGATGGTGGCCGATTTCTTTGTGCGTGAAGCGGCGAACGATACCGTGTACGTACTGCACTGGCTCTTCATCGCGAAATACCGTCAGGAGTGCCTTTTTATCAACGGTTTGATCGGCAGTAATACCCGATTGGCGGCTAGCGAGCGAAATATCATAGCGATAACCAGACAAAGGTTGACCGCCTGCATAGCTATCAGACACGGACTCATGCCCCTGATATTCACGCACGACAAAGGTGTCTTCTGCTAAACCGTCTACAACCAGTGAAAATCTCAGCGTTGCCATTACTAATGCCTACCTCTATATGATGGGAAAGCAAGTAGCCCACTGTGCCAGCGGGCCACTCGATTTATATCACGACGCGTTGGATTTACGCTTCGATCGGTTTACGCCAGTCGTCTGATCCAGAAGTACCCGCGTTAACGTGATCCCATGTCACTTTACGGTAAGACATCGACACCGTTAGGTTCTG
>NZ_AQOD01000218.1 GCF_000513715.1 Salinivibrio socompensis S35 | reverse complement strand
GCACTTTCAAGCGAATACAGTCAGAAATCGAAATGTCCTGTCTACCGTCCGGTTAGGTATGGAAGTCCTCAGGCGACCAGACTACGAAATTATAACTCAACACCTCTTAGCTGCGGCTGTGGTTCTAGCCCAGCAGCTCTTAAAAGAGGGCTATGCATTGGCGGATTTATGAGGGGATCTCTCAGCGCGTGGCGACTTTAGTGCAAAATTGAAATTCAGGGTTTACAGTGTGTTTTTTGAGTTCGGTGGTGCGTTGTCAACCCCTTAGCCGGGCGTTAGTTGCTCAGATATCATTAAATACAGGTGAATCCTTTGTTAGTTGAAGAAATTATAGATCTTACATGCCAAGTATTTTCAACGATCGTCGACGATCTAAATGATGGCTTGTATAAAGATATTAATGGTGAAATATCTGTAAGCTGGAGTACGAAAGAAGTTTTCTATGCTTGGGCTGCTGTCGACATTGCAGATGAAAATACGCCCAAACATTATGTAGGGTTAACATATGAAACGGCTGTACTACTATACAGAGATGTAGAAAGTTACTTCAAATATATTGAAAGTGGCATTGACAATGACAAGTTCGATATCATATTTCAAGACTTTGATTATCCAGAAGTTTTGTCATCTGAATCCTCTTTAGAAGATTGCAAAAAAAACATGTTCATTAGTGGTATTACGTGGTTGTTTTTCCATGAATTAGGTCATTTGGTTCAAGAGCATGGCAAAGTAAGACAAGAGTATGGCGGTGGTGTTGGTATGGACATCGTCGATTGCGCAGCGAGTGAGAATGGAGGGTGTTCAATATTCTGTGTCAGCTAAAAATCATAGCGCGATGTGATCATCCAGTCGACCCTCAAAATGGATTGCCAACTGCGACAGTGTGAGGTTCCAATTCTGCACCGGATGTGTCCATCGCTCAGACGCTTTTAGTATCCCTGCATACAATAATTTCAGCAAACTATTTTCGTTTGGAAAGCCCCCTTTGGTTGTAAGCGGTTAATAAACCGGTGAGCGCCTACTCGACATCACTGAGTTCCACACACCACGGCATCAGATCTGACATATCGTCCGATGGCGAGCGCTTAGGTAATTCAGTGAACAGGTGCCGGAAGTAATAATAGGGATTGATGTCATTGGCACGGCATGTCATCACCAAGCTATACAGATTGGCACTCGCTTTTGCACCACCGACAGATGTCGAGAACATCCAGTTCTTTCGACCCGTGGCGAACGGGCGGATGTCTCGCTCTGTCACATTGTTATCGATGCTAATGCGGCCATCTTCCAGATAGGTCAGCAGCTTGGGCCACTGATTTTTCGCATACGTGATGGCTTGGCCTAAGGCGCCTTTGGGTAACACATGCAGGCTATCAAGCCAGCGTTAAAGTCATTTAACAGGGGCAGACTTTCTTGCTGTCTGAGTTGTTGCCGGGCCTCGGCCGATAAGTGTTTC
>NZ_AQOD01000217.1 GCF_000513715.1 Salinivibrio socompensis S35 | reverse complement strand
TCTTTGCCAGTAACACCTTTGCCACTACGAAGCGCTTCTAGGGCAGCTTCCATATCGAGTTCTATTTTCTTGTCGGTCATGTATCATTCCTCTTTCGACCATTCTAACGAAATGACACAGAATTCTGAACACTACCGAGAATGCTTCTAACCAACTTCTAACAGGTAAAGCTTCAGCTGTTTCACATGTTACCGAAATTGCTGCAGATTACTTTGCGACAATATCATGCCTTCGTGCATTGGCTAGACATTTTGAGGGGGCTGTATTTGATGAAGAAGTGCGCAGCTTTTCAGTAGCATTATCACTTGTATTATATAGATTTCACGGGACAGAGTCTTTTACTCCAATGTCTAAGCCACAAGGCAGCCATCCCATCCCATTGATTCGGTTAGAGCAAACACAACCACTAATATATGAGGTCTACTCAAAGCTACATATACAAGAGGCTTTGAAATCGAATTTATCTCGTTTGGATATGATTAATATAACATCATGGTCAAGTTACACAGTGGGGCTATTCTGGCTTAGGAAAAATCAGCATTTTGAAATCCCAGAGGACTATTTTATTGCTGGCAGTATGCAACGTCCTGAAATGCTTGCTTATCACAAGTATATAGTTGATATATGGGATGAAATTAAGCCCCGAATTGATGAAGTAAAGAGAATAAATGATGAACACTCAGAGCTTAAATTTAGCCCACAATATCGCAAGATATTAGAAGATGTTGTTTTGGAAACAGGCAACTAACAAACGAGTATGTCGTCAATCCTAAATTTTAGCGAGATTTTTATCCCACATCACGCCGTCTCTGAGCATCGAATTTAAGATTATCACTATGTTGCGTGTTCGGCTGCAACTGCGCACTTTCCCCCTTCAAAAGTGCGCAGTGTTTTGCGTACTTTTTGACTCAAAACCCACGCCCCACAAAGGCTAGCGGCGCAAAGATGTCATCGGTGTCCGGTTTTTCTTTTTGGTCTACAAGTGCGCAATTTTTCACTTTGATTTTAACTGTAGTGGCCAACTAACATTGGCCACGGTGCTAGATCGTGTGAGAACAGAGATCCATTCAGCAGAATCAGAGCAACCAAATTCGACAAGTTCGGCTTGATGGTTTTGTCACGACTTCTGTTCAGGGGTCGAGCTCTGTATGCATTCCCACGCGGGAGCGTGGGAATGAGTAAAATGACACCACCGACTACGTTAAAGTACGCGTAGGTCGGCATAAGCGCCTTCTCGATCGCGCAAGCTTGGTGTGATTTCCGCCGCGCGCCCGTTGCACGGCGCCATCGGACATCAAAGCCAATGATTAACCTCGATGTTAAATTTGGCGCCAAACGTGACAGGCGCCCAGGTGGCATAGTGCATCATAGTTGGCATCTTGCAGGGGCTTGTGTCACCTACGCCAACGGCACCATCGATGTATAAATTTTGTCATTTGTTAGTGACCAACTAACATTGGCCACGGTGCTAGATCGTGTGAGAACAGAGATCCATTCAGCAGAATCAGAGCAACCAAATTCGACAAGTTCGGCTTGATGGTTTTGTCACGACTTCTGTTCAGGGGTCGAGCTCTGTATGCATTCCCACG
>NZ_AQOD01000216.1 GCF_000513715.1 Salinivibrio socompensis S35 | reverse complement strand
AATACGAATACTGTTTTGAGATTGCCAGCTCGGACAAGGTATTTAGCAAAACAGTGGGGTGCAAGTTTCTATTGGCCGAGACCCAGCAGGAAGGCATGACGGGTTACTGGCAAACCGCCCCTACTGAACACGGTACTAAATACACCACGTATACCGCATTCAATGAGCCCAAAAAACTCGTCGCGAAAGTGGCCTCAGCCTCAATGGGCATCAGCGTACCCGAGCCTGTGCAGGTAAAGTCGATTGGCTCAGGTATCATCCAAGAAGCGTTTATTCCTGTGACACCCTCTGTTCAACTCGGTGAACGACTGGGCTTGCCCACCGAAGGCTATTATTACCATTTTCACCAAAAGCGCTTGGTGCAAGAATACAAGCTATTAGGTAAGGGTAAATGGCAGTTTTACGCCACGCGGTCTAGGCATGACAGACTCAACACAGAGCAAGGTTTTAATCGTTACCAAAGCGCCATTTTGGTGTACTGGAAAATAGGAGGCAAAGAGGTCGAAGACCAGCACCTCGTCTATCTCAAAGAAGCCATTACACGTGACGAACTCGATAGCGTAGACGATGAATGGCTGGAAGAAAAGGGCGTTGAACTGTCTATCAGTGAATTACTCGCCGCGCCCAAGCAAGCGGTTGCTAAACGAGCTGAGCCCTCTGAAAAGGATACCGATAAGGGTGATGAGCCCACGCCACCGACAACACATACGGTTAAAGCTGACCCAGCCACCCGCCAACGCGAATTATGGCCCGCTATTGCCGCACAATACGGTTTATCCGCCAAGCAGCTGTTGGAATTAAACCCGCAGTATGACGCCGATCCGATGGCGTTGAAGGTTGGGGATCGTCTAACGGTCAGTCAGCCGGCGGCGAAAAAAGAAAAGCAATCAATGACGCGTAATTTACCACCAGAAAAACCACAGAAATATAACCTAGCGGCCAATACCCACTATACGTTTGATGGCATTTTGCAGGGGACGTCGGTCAAACCAATAAATCGTGACAAAATGCTGAGCGCTGAAATTTCAGTTGTTAATTTAACTCAGCTATCCCCTCAAGACGTTGATGATGCATATCTTGTTTTTGCTGACAAACGAATGAGCGTGGAGGATTTTGCGCTTGAAACATATTTATCAACTCGAGAACATATAATCGAGCATGTTCTTAATTCAAACCCTCATTTGAGACGTAGTTTTAGTCAGATTATTGAAGGAATGCCCCTTGTCGTGTCGCCTTGGTCTGAAGTCCATCCGGATGAAGAGTTTGCCATCAAACAGGCTAACGACTTAATGAATGAGTTCCTCACCCTTTCAAGTGAACAGAAAAAGTGGTTCGCAGAGCATCACGAAACAACAACGAATGCACTACTTATGAGTGCAACATCTGGCCTAGATATTCACCAGCAGGACACAAACACATCTATGCTGGCAGAGCTCTGAGGAATCCCCTGATGATTTAGATAAAAATCATCAATTTAAGGTAGATGCACACCTTGTCATATGATCAAATGGTTTCACCAAAAATCAATAATCAGACAACAAGATGTGCGAACTACAATATCTTACATGACTCTCTCTACCAATT
>NZ_AQOD01000215.1 GCF_000513715.1 Salinivibrio socompensis S35 | reverse complement strand
TGTGCTGTTCGAGCTTATCGCTCATCGATATGAAGACATAGCAATTGATCATCACTTCAAATAAGTCGTTCGAGCAATGGGATGAGCTGTTCGACGACTCAACAATGACCATCGCTGCCATCGATCGGCTGGTGCATCATGCGATCATTCTTCACTGTGAAGGTGAAAGCTACCGACGCAAAATGGCAATGAGAGAAGGTAGTTAGAAATTAGTATCAACCGGCCAGGATAATTGACGGAAAACCGGCCAAGATAATTGACGCTCTATAAATCAGTGAGAAACACCTGGGGCGTTCATTACACAGCCTCGCTCTTTTACTGGATGAACCTGTTATCCAAGACTACATCCACTGGGCGCGCAAGCAGCGGTCATAACCAGGTGATTGATGTGGGTACCCCCGTCAATGTCAATAATGCAAAGTGGGTTCAAAAAAATGGCGATGAAAATGACAACACAAACATCGACTCGTTAGCCTGCTGGCTGAGCAACTTTTTGCTTGGCTTGGCAAGAAGTTGCTTGGCACGTGCAAAAAATTGGTCAGCGTGTTGGCAACGCATTGAATTATATCGATAAAAAAACTGGCATGCATTTCGCATTGTAAGGTAGCGAACAGGCACAACGCCACGGTGGCGATGTGTCTTCTATTACATACAAAGGAGCGATTATGCCAACGCCATGTTATATCTCGATTGAAGGCGAAATCCAGGGTTTGATTACTGCCGGTGCCTGCACCGCGGATTCTATCGGTGATGCGTTTGTGGAAGGCCATGAAGACGAGATGCTGGTACAACAGTTTAACCACAATGTGACGGTGCCGACGGACCCACAATCGGGTCAACCGTCTGGTCAACGTGTGCACAAGCCTTTCCAATTCACCGTGGCGCTCAACAAAGCGGTGCCGTTGCTTTATAACGCACTGGCGTCAGGCGAGAAGATGTCCACCGTTGAGCTGAAGTGGTACCGCACCTCGATTGAAGGTAAACAAGAAAACTTCTTTACCACCAAGCTGGAAAGCGCCTCGATTGTGGACATTCATTGTGAAATGCCACACTGCCAAGACCCGGCGAAGTCAGACTTCACCCAGAACCTGACCGTGTCGATGTCTTACCGCAAAGTGACGTGGGACCCACGCCTCAACGCGACTGGGCACGTCAKGCTCAGACGACTGGCGCAAGCCTATCGAGGCCTAATCCTTCATGGCGACATGAAGACACAAACAGCCTGCCTTTACGGGCGGGCTGTGGTGCGTTGAGCCAGACGGCAGGGTCTGGCTGAACGTATCAGGGTAAACAAGCAGGGCGAAGGATACACAGATGGCGACATTGCAAATAGCGTTAACCGTGGCGGGGCTCGACCCGCAACCGTTCGTGGTGGTGGACTACCAAGGGGACGAGTGCCTGTCTCACCAAACGGGTC
>NZ_AQOD01000214.1 GCF_000513715.1 Salinivibrio socompensis S35 | reverse complement strand
TTTCTATGAGTCATATAGATAGTGACCTGTTGATCCGTGATTCGTGTTCCCGGCACAGTGAACTCCCTCCGTTCTGCTGTACCGAACCTTATCAGACCAACCGGCCAAGATAATTGTCGCTAGACCGGCCACCGTAATTGTCGCTCAATAAGCTGGTTGGACGAGAAGGATATGGGTACAGAGTGAGGGATCTGGCTTTAGCGGTTGGAGGGCTGAAGGCAATGGCAGCGGGAGAGCTCAGGTGAAAAAAAGTGGGGATCCCTCAGACCTAGGTTACCATCATGGCGATTTATTCGACATTGCTTCCAATAAATCATTGCTTTATGCATTTACCTCAAATTAATATGAGCGTTTATCGCTGATTTTGCTAGCATTAATCGCCTTGCACAGAAACGTGACAGGCATCTAGATATACACTTGATCGGTCTTACTTTAAGCATAATTCTGCAGATAAAAAGCTATACCCTAAAAACACACTCATCGCCCTATCATATCGAGGACAAAATGGATCAGACTGGCAAACCGACATTCAGTACAAAATGGGAGAAAAGATTTAATCTATTGCAAGAACTTAATGCTGATGTTCTTGAGTATTATGACATACAACGTAGTAATGGATTCAAAGAGCTAAGTTTCAAATCTCGAACGCTTATTATTTTTCAACTTTCCTGCACTTTTCTTCAACTTTTTTTACTACTTCTATAAAGGAATGTACTTAAAAGGGCTATCAATAATGGCCCTATCATTCACTTGGATTGCCATACTCACAACTACCGAGTTTTTCACAGGCTTAACGCTTCCTAATATTACATATTGGGGTGTACCATCTTTTTTATGCAGCATGCTTGCAAATATTGACTACTATCGAAAAGTCTATCATCAAGAAAAAATGTGGCGCTTCCTTCCTATAAGGTTTCAAGACCAAAGATTTATATTTGGGTTATTAGCAATATCTCTTTTATTGTGGGGAGCCGCTATCTCATTCATAGCTACACATACCTATGCGACCAACAGTGGATATAACCACCCTAACCCTGTCAAGGTCCGCTGTGGCAGCAATAACATGCTGGCTACACCAGAAGAACTCCAGCTTTACGGACGCGATATCATCTGCGCCCAACTTTCCTTACCACTTACCGAATAAATTAACATACAATTGTTCCGCTTATCTGGCCAGTGAAAAGTCGGACAGATAAGCGCCAGAACAGTAAGTGGTAGCTTGCAGAAACGATACGCCAAGTCCTGTTTTTAAAAGACTTTCTCTCTCATATCAGATTAAATCTATTCAGACACGCACAGCTCAGGTGATAAAGCATAAGTCTTACTAGAGTACTTTAAAGTTAACTGCCTTTCTGATAAGCACTCAACATAGCCATGTTCAACAATCTCACTTTTTATTACACCATCTACCAAACAGCATAGCTTATAGTGCCGAACAAAATGATGGCTGTAATTATCTTACCAGAAGCGGAGTAAAACAACCCTTTGATTAAGGATTCAGTAAATGGATGTATCATAAAAAAGGAAGGATTGTCGCGAAACCAAATATAATAAAACCAAGGAAAGGGGCAATATTATTCACCACCCCATTTACCTTTATTTTCGGAAGCGAACCTATCAACTGGCTCAATCTTACAACTTCATTGATTTGATCATAGGTTAACCAACACATGAAAAGCATTGCAGGCCAAGCTATTAGCATTTTTAGCCAACGACGTATTTTTAATCGACGATTGAATTTTTCATTAGAAATCATCGATTAACTCCTCAACTGTCCTTTTCATTGGTTCAGTAAACTTATGCGTTTCATCTAATTTAGATATTTCCCTGCCGATTAAAACAGCACTAATAGCAAGAACACCAAGAGTTACTGCCGCTGGAATAACAAATGCCGTACTAAAAACAGTCATGCCAAGAAGCGTAACTCCCTGAGCCAAAACACCGGCAGCAATGCCCTTGACTGCGTCTGCAGAAAACTGCCCAACCACTTCGCCTAATGTTTTTTCATCGTGAAGCATATAGTCAACTGCATTGACTGCACCACTAAAAATAACTTCGACATAAACATTGCCTTTAAGGTAGGTGACATTTCCTTTCACTGTATTGAGCGCATGTCCCAACTTAAGCATCTGAGGAGTGGCTGCTTGCCAGCGAGGGCCAATATCTAGGTAACGGGGTTGATAATTTTCAACCACTATGTTCATTACACCATTAATGTTAACGGCTTTCGCGGTCGCTCCCAATCCTCCTAGTTCTTTTACAACTTCATAGGCTCCTTTCACGCCAGTTGCCACTCCCGTGTAGTCTTTACCCGTTGATAGCTGCCCATGCGTATCTTGCATAAAGGCGTCCAAATACTCGTTCGCTTCTTCTGGGGTTAACACAGCAAGACGCGTATTTCTTTGTTGCGAATGATCCCACTGGTACTCTCTTGCCACTTCACGTGCATCATCTAGCAGTGCCTCATC
>NZ_AQOD01000213.1 GCF_000513715.1 Salinivibrio socompensis S35 | reverse complement strand
TTGAGCGTGGCGGGTAACTCGGCTCGAATGCCATTGGCAAAGACAAGCACGACGGACGCCCCTGGTAAGTGACCGGATGCCTCGACCACGACCGGCTGCACGGTTTGAGCTTGCTCGTGCTCACGTAATCGCTTCGACCAATAATAAAAAGTTTGATAGGGAATAGCGTTGTCTTGGCAAAACTGCTTGATGGACACTGTGCTTTGCTTTTGTTGTTCAATGATCGCCGCCCAGTGCGCGCGTTTTTGTGCTTGTTTCATCGTACCTCCGGTCAAAAAGGTACTATGGCAAAGCCCGTATCTTATGGGTATGTGGGGTTTATTAACCGCTTACGCGTAAAACGCATCACCGACTTGGATATCCCCTTTAAATAAACCTGTCGCTGACACCAGCTCACCTGAAAACGTTGAATCGCCCCCAACCTTTAAGTCCTTGACCTCGAGTCCTTTTATGAAGGCCGCGTCTAGCATCATTTTATTGTCTTGAAGGATAAATGGACGAAATTGCTCCCCGTGCGTATCTAGCTCAATCGTGTCTGCAACAACACGATAAGTGATCTTCCCATCGCTACTTTTATAAAATCCCATAGAGCCTATACCAGAAGGACTAGGCTGCACTTTTGTCAATGAATCTAAGCTCTTAGTTACGGACTCATAACGGGATTCAGCTTCGCTAACAGATACCTCATTCTGCTGAATCTTTTGTTTCGCACGACTAAGCTCGCTCTTCATTTTTTCATTCAACTGAGAGATATCGCTAATAGCCTTGTCCATATTTTGCTGAAAGTTTTCATAGGAATTAGCAAGCGCTTGGAATGTCGCAGAGTCCCTAATTTGCTCACTCAACCCTTCAAGCTTTAGACACATCAATTGCAGTTTCGCCTTGGACTGGCCCCGCATAAGGACCTGCGATATCGTTTACATTGATAAATCTGACCCAATAAAAAAACGTTTCACCGGGATGCACCACATCACTAAACACCGTTGATGTCACAGTGCCTATAGACACAGCGTCAGCAAAGTTCTTCGTCGGGCCACGATGAATTTCTGCATACGAAAACCCTTTGAATGTAGGCCTGTCCCATGAGACAAGAATTGCGGAGAAGCCACCTTCCGCACTGAGATTCGTGGGCTGCGTTGGCCTTTGGACGCCTCCTTCGCCGCCGGGAAAAGGTAATGGCGGTTTTGGCTTTGCGGTAATAGATCCCGAACCATGACGAGAGAGTTTTGCGAGACCTAGGATATTTAAGTCGCGTAGCGTGACTGCACGATCCAACCCGTTACCGCGCTGACCCGTGGTAGTGTTCAGAATTCTGTGTCATTTCGTTAGAATGGTCGAAAGAGGAATGATACATGACCGACAAGAAAATAGAACTCGATATGGAAGCTGCCCTAGAAGCGCTTCGTAGTGGCAAAGGTGTTACTGGCAAAGATGGCGTCTTAACACCTTTGATCAAACAGCTGACCGAAGCTGCAATAAAGCTGA
>NZ_AQOD01000212.1 GCF_000513715.1 Salinivibrio socompensis S35 | reverse complement strand
GCCATGACTGGCGCTACACCTTTGATAAACAAGGGCGTGTAGTTAGCCAACAGCACTATGATAAGCGCGTCGAGCAGTACGAGTACGATGTAGCAGGGCGGCTGAGTCGTCATACCAAACCTGATGGCTATCAACACCAATACGACTACGACCAAGGGGGTCGGGTTAGCCACATCCACACCCTCGACGCGTTGGGCGCACCAGCGGGGCAAACCTGGTACGAATACGACGCGGCCTCCCGCCTGACCTATGCCGAAAATGGTGACGCGTGGGTAGGGCTACGCTATAGCCCGGCAGGGTTATTGGTGGAAGAAACCCTTAATGGCACCACACTGGCCTATCAGTACGATGAAGCGGGACGCCGTATAGAGGCCAAAGGCACAGAAACCGCGCGCCAGTATGACTGGCACCATCATCAGCTGACGCAGGTTCAAATCGGTGCTCACCAGCCGCTTGATTTTGCCTATACCCCACAAGGGCAAGAGCAACAGCGAGGTAACCAACAAGGTTTTCGTTTAACCCATCAATGGAGTGAGCGAGGCCTACTGACACAACAAGGGCTGGGCCAACACCAAGACCCGTTGCGGTGTTACCACTACGATGCCCTTGACCGCCTCACCGGGATAGATGACAACCACCGCGGTAGCCACCGATTCACCCTCAATCCCAATGGCCAAGTGGTTGGGGCACGGCAGCAAAAAGCCTCGCAACCTAACGGGGGATTTGTGCACCTGTTTGGTTACGACAGCGAGCTGAACCTCAATGAGACGGGATTTGCGACCGAATACAGCCAGCAGCAACAGGTGGTGTCACTGGCCGATGCGCGGGTGCAGCGCCAAAAACGCCGCCATGACCGCGCCGGGCGTGTATTAGAAACCGGCCGTTTTCGTTATCGCTATGATGCCTGCGGCCGCGTGATTGAAAAGACCGAGAACAAAGCGGGCTACCGGCCACAGGTGACGCGGTTTAGCTGGAACGCGGATGACCGCTTAACCCACATTGAACTGCCCAACGGCACGCGGTATCGCTACCGCTACGACCCCTTTGGGCGACGCATCGCCAAAGAATGTGCGCACAGCGACACGCAGACTCACTACCTGTGGGACGGCGCGCACATTGTGCAGCAACAACAGGCCACCGCTGATGGGCAGGTGTTGCAACAAACCGAATACCTCTACGAGCCCGGCAGCTTCCGCCCGATGGCGCAAGTGACTCACCATGAGCAAGGCAGCGAGCTGCATTACATCGTGACCGACCACGCGGGCACACCGCAAGAGCTGTGTAATGAGCAAGGTGATATTGTCTGGCGGGGAGAGCAAGCGCTGTGGGGCCATTACCACGGGCAATCACAACGCCGCTGGCAACGACGCGAAGAAGCGGCCAACGACAGTATACAGTGCGACCTTCGCTACCAAGGACAACTCGAAGACCCAGAATCGGGCCTTTACTATAACGTAAACCGTTATTACGATGCAGACAGTGGCCAGTATCTTAGCCCAGACCCAATAGGGTTTGCGGGCGGGTTAAGGCCACAGGCCTATGTCGCCAACCCACTGGAGTGGGTGGATCCGTTGGGGCTGGCGCCTTCAGGCTGTTTTGGTTCAAGTCATTTAGATAATCCTAAAAAGAAAGTCAATTCTGCCAATGTGGGGGACTTTGTTAGAGCACCGTCGTCTCACCCAGCCGATTTTACTCGAATAAATGGCGGTAATTATAAAAATATTAATACTGGTGAGATATGGAGTAAGAGTAAAACTCAGCACTCAGATAAAGCGGGTGAGTGGAAAGTAGGTATAGGAAAAATGAAACCACAACGGACCAAGAAAATAACAGTAGGAGTCAGTGATGGAAAAGTTATCAAGGTCGACAGATAAGATACCACTAGGGAATGTCAATTTTTCTGGATTTAGTCAATCTAAAGGTTGGGTTGGTTTTTTTGAAACAAAGAAAGGTTACTCTCCCCAAATTGTTGACGAGGCATTAAGAATATTTCATGATTTTTTCTATTCTCACTGGGATGGTTTTTTTGCATTATCTTCATTGGGTTATGACGATCAAAATGAAACGGACGAAAGCATTCTAAGCCTCTACGGAGAGAAGTATGAAAAAGCAAAGAAAGAGGGATATTTAAACCCTGTTAGCGATGCCTTCGAAAGCTACCTTTATGGTGATGTTGATCTGCCAGCCTCAGAGGTTACTGTACACTTCGACAGAAATGAGTTTATCGATATTTGTAAATTGTTGATGATGCATAGTGGTGTACTTGGCGAAGTGTTTTTTATGATAAATCCTGAATTGGGAGTTGCGGTTTATCCTCATCAAGATCTAGGTTTTGGAATTATTTGTTTTGGTGATAACTACTTACTTTGCCAGCGATTCCTGAAATCCGCTGAGAATGGTAATTTCAGGGTGGTAATAGATGAGGGTGCTCATAGTTCTGGAGGATGTTCATAGTTTTGTGTCACCGATTCAGCAAAAATCCACATAACCCTCTATCCGTCCTTCGAAGTGGGTAAGCGGGTATTTCTACCCGCCTGGTGATGGAATGGGCGCTTTGTTATAGGGCAGGAGATCGCTGACATCACACCCCTCTTCTCGCTGAGGTAGCTCGGTCAGCACATGACGCAAGTAGG
>NZ_AQOD01000211.1 GCF_000513715.1 Salinivibrio socompensis S35 | reverse complement strand
AGGAAAAAGTAGAGCGCCAACGCAGAGAGCGCGTCGAACAAAGTGATAAAACCTGGGAATATGTTCAGGCGAATCAAGATCGCTATGCCAAGCACAGGGCGGAGGTGCTTGCTAAACGAAAGTCGTCAGCGCACGTTTACCCTTTTACTGATGAGGCACTGCTAGATGATGCACGTGAAGTGGCAAGAGAGTACCAGTGGGATCATTCGCAACAAAGAAATACGCGTCTTGCTGTGTTAACCCCAGAAGAAGCGAACGAGTATTTGGACGCCTTTATGCAAGATACGCATGGGCAGCTATCAACGGGTAAAGACTACACGGGAGTGGCAACTGGCTTGAAAGGAGCCTATGAAGTTGCAAAAGAGCTGGGAGGATTAGGAGCGACAGCCAAAGCGGTTAACATTAACGGTGTGATGAGCATCGTGGTTGAAAACTATCAACCCGTTACCTAGATATTGGCCCTCGCTGGCAAGCAGCCACTCCTCAGATGCTTAAGTTGGGACATGCGCTCAATACAGTGAAAGGAAATGTCACCTACCTTAAAGGCAATGTTTATGTCGAAGTTATTTTTAGCGGTGCAGTCAATGCAGTTGACTATATGCTTCACGATGAAAAAACATTAGGCGAAGTGGTTGGGCAGTTTTCTGCAGACGTTGCTAAAGGCGTAGTAACAGGCGTTATCGCACAAGGCTTTACTCTACTCGTTAGCGGTGTGATTGCTACTTTCGTTGCGCCGCCTACTGTAGCAGTATTAGGTGTATTTGCTATCGCTGCTTTTGGTATTGGCTTTGTGGTTTCAGAAATTGATGACGAGTATAACTTCACCGAACCGATGAAGAGAGAAATTGAGAAAATAGTCAATGAAAATTAGTCGTTTAAAGTCATCAGGATATTTGGTTTTATTAATGCCATTTTTATGGGTGAGTGGATATTTCTCACTGAGGGTGGTGACTTCACTATCTTCTTATGAAAACCTTGTGAAGGTTTACGCTCCTATTAACAATGCTTCTTTACTAGCTATGTTACATTAGCTGCCATTTCGTTTCTGATAATGGTTATCACCTTTATTTCTGGTCGGTCTTTAAATTGGCTTCCAAGAATAGTGTTAATATTTTTTTTATCATTGACCGTTCTGTCATTTGCTTATGGCTGGTATGTGACAGAAGAAACAAAAAAAGAACTTTACGAACGTGGTTATATTGAGTGTGATTCGAAAAGGAAACTGGGGCTAAAATACTCTAGTCGGACTTATGCTTTATCACCTGAGCTGTGCGTGTCTGAATAGATTTAATCTGATATGAGAGAGAAAGTCTTTTAAAGACAAGACTTGACGTATCGTATTTTTAAACTAACACCTACTGTTCTGGCGCTTATCTTTCCGGCTTTCCATTGGTAAGATAAGCGCCAGAGATTGGTTATCGGACAGGCACTTTAGTCCCGATGGTGCCTTTGGCGACGATGACACAAGTCCCGGCACAATATCAACAATCATGCACCATGCCGCTGGGCGCCAGTTGCACTGCGCCTGCCACGATCGGTGCCAAATTTGACCTCTGTGAGTTAGCGGGACAGGTACTATTTGTGTGGCTTTTCAGGCAAGTTTTTGCCACAGATATTCCTGTTGTATCATTGCGCGGATAGAAATATATGAGAAAGTAAACATGGACATTAGTAGAATTAATACGCGCTGGATAGAAGGTGACACGCAACCCGAAGAGCCTGTCGCCAGGGAGACGACGAAGGAAAAAGTAGAGCGCCAACGCAGAGAGCGCGTCGAACAAAGTGATAAAACCTGGGAATATGTTCAGGCGAATCAAGATCGCTATGCCAAGCACAGGGCGGAGGTGCTTGCTAAACGAAAGTCGTCAGCGCACGTTTACCCTTT
>NZ_AQOD01000210.1 GCF_000513715.1 Salinivibrio socompensis S35 | reverse complement strand
CTTGTAGTGATGGCCAACGGCTAAAGTCGCCGGATAAACATTCTTTATCAAGCACATAGCACTGACGCGATTCAATACGACCGTGACCATATTCAAACTCGACATCGTCATTGAAGGTTCGACGTTGCTCACTGAATGCCGCGGTGATCGCGTTCGCCAGCTTGCCCTGGTTTTGTTTCACTGCTAATAAGTAATCGCCACCTTGTTCAAGAATCGTCTTGGCAATCGTCGTTTGGCAGGCCATGGCATCGATGATGACTAGCGCACCACGTAAGTCAAGAAGGCGGATTAGCTCGGGAATAGCACTGATTTCATTGCTTTTTTCGTCTGTCTTGAGCTGACCAAGTACCAGATGATTTTCGCTGGCATATGCACTGACCATGTGGATCGTACTGCTTCTATCTTCACGGTTGTACGAGCCTTTCAGCGTTTTACCGTCGATCGCGACCACTTGGCCATCCGTCATTTGATGGACTGCTTTCATCCAATCGATAAAGCAGGCTTGAAAGGCATTCGGTTCAATCGAAGAGATGGCACGAGCGATGGTATCGTCGGCAGGAATACCGTCTTTAAACATATCATGACTCTTAAACCAATCATGGTGGCCTAGGATGTATTCTCGAATCTCGTACCATCCTCTCGAACCCGCAATAACCGCGCACAATGAAGCAAAGAGCAGGTCGAATAGCGGGTAGGTTATCTTGGCACTCTGGCGATTATCATCAACGGCGCTGAAGTAGTCTTTAAATGTATCGATATCCACGGTATCTATCCCGAACTATTTTAGAATCGGCCTATATGATCACAGCCAGAGGTGATCGTCAAACTGATCCTTTTTTGGTTAAAAAACGTTCGCGATCTCGCCCTGGGGTACAACCGCATCTTTTTCTTCCAAAGAAGAGAAGTAAAAGTTTCGACTACTGCAGTATTCAGTGGGAATATTACTATCAATGCGTAATATGCTATCGTTCATCGGATTAAATAATATGGGTCTATCCGAAAAGAATACCTCATGCTTTTCCGTCGTTGGCTTAAAATTCGTCATCCCAAACGACATTAGAGCAAAACCACCAGCCCCAACAAACGCAAGAAGACCAAGCACAAACACGGCAATAACACAAACCACGATACCCACCCACGCAAAACCACGCACTACCTGATAAGCAACATCAGGGATCATGTCTTTTTCTGTATAGTGAATACCCAAAGAAGTTAAGTGATAACAGCGATGTTTATCGGGTAGAAACAAGTATCTCGATGCAAAAATCATCAGTGTCAAAAAGCCACTTAATCCCCAAAAAGCAAATGAGTCGACAGTCAATTTCTCGAGCACTGACCAAAGAAACAAAAGAAATGATGTTCCAGCAAATATCGACAGTCCCCACTTAACCATACTCTCGTGTTTCAGGCCCGCACCAATAGACTCCCAAGAATAAATCACCTGAGCAGCGTAAAGCTGCTCCTCGAGGAGTTCTGTGTTTTTTCCATTACTCATTATTCAATTCTCACTTCAATGGTACGCTTGGCAAATTTTTTATCTCTCGGGGCTGAATTTACGGTTAGATCACCTTGGTGGTTACCAACAGCCACATAGCCAAGCATCTCATCTTCTGACGCTTGCCAAGCAAAAGGCATACTGACGAGTACCGCCACCGTATCGTCGGTGGTACCCCCTAAATCTAATCGATAGATTAGGCTTCCAGATGCTTTGTCTTTGCTCCATATACCACCTTGCTCATTGACTACCACTGCAGATTTCGGCTCAGCGACACGATAGTGGTAGCTCTTATCTTTGGGTTTACGGGTGATTTGTAAACCAATTTTTGTATCCCGAGTAAACGCAGGCAGGGTTAATTCTAATTGCCACTGTTCTGTGCCAGCGTCCATCCATTGTGAAGGTCGCCGACTTGGGATAGCATTTAGTCGAATTTGAGGTTTATGAATAACTTGGTCCAAACGCTTTAGCTCTTCAAGGAATTCCCACTGACTCGGCTGTCTCCCCCAGGTAGAGTGAAGCAACCATTTTTCGAGCTCTGAGCGTTTAAAAACATTGATGACTACAATAGCTATCAAATAAGCGATACCCGCAATCATTAGCGTCGACAGCATCCAAGTTGCAATAATGGAGCTAATACTGGTGGATAATATACCGAATCGGCTAAAGATGTTTGCACCTAGTTGGATAAAAAATACGAGCGCCTGAGCTGTCGTAGATACGCCTTTTAGGGCATACCCCAGCGTTTCCATCGGCGCGTTGCTTGAATCTAATACCTTTTCACCACTATCCAACGTTTCTAGCCCCGAGCTAATAAGCCAAATAATGAAACCATCGCTGTGGTTTTAGCAAAGGTCTTTAGTAAGGCCCCTTTGGCTTTACCCTCCCTCGTCTATTGCTTCACGAAGGCTCACTTCCAGTAGTGTTCCAT
>NZ_AQOD01000209.1 GCF_000513715.1 Salinivibrio socompensis S35 | reverse complement strand
CGGATCAATATCTTTCTCATCTTTATAGTGGCGATATAAATGAAGGCTGGTTTGAGGCGCAATGCAAGTCAGCGTGCAATCAAATTGAAAAAATTGTTAATGGTAATTCCAGGTTCAACGAATATTACAAGAATATTTTAACTGAAAACGATCTTGTGCTGCTCACTCGAGAGTTGATTTCTGATATCTCATTGCTTGATCAAATATCAGGCGGCCGTTTGGGCTTGGATTATCAAGTTGGCCGCGACAACTATCTATCAAGCCACCAATTCTTTCTACATGCCAAGTTCTCATACTTCACCAACAAATGCATAGCTGAAACAACTTGTAGAAATTTTAACTTCTCCACAATGCCAACTTTAATACGCCAATCTATCGAAGTTAAGTTAAAAAACATGATTGGATTGGAAAAGGTCGAGAAAGCTGGCGGTGGTTTTAAGTTTGTCCCGATAAGCTCACTACTAGATTTTTTTGCCAACAATACTGGCTTTATAGAGTTTCCTGTGTGTTTAAATTTATTGAAAGCAATCAATGCATGGACTAACACATTTATTCATACAGGCGTTGTTCCTTTTTGTTGGCAAAGCTTAGAAGCTGTTGACTTAATTGAGGATTTGTTTTCAATAAAGGATGACGCCTCAGGTTCATTGAGCTTGCATGGATTTACATACTTTAAACCAAATGTAACTATTAGCGATCTTCAGCAGGCTTTGAATGCACACTTTAAGGCTGAGTTTACATTGACTGAGAGGCGTGTAGAAGGTTGTGTAATACGCTCATAACAATGCGCTGCTGGCGGACAATTTTTCCACCGCTGTGCGGCTCCAAAATCGCCGCAAAGCTTCGCGTTAGGCAGTCGACAGGGGGCCGCTTCCAATGAAGCTCAATGTGGTTTGTTACTTGATTAAAGAAGGTATCACTGAAGATGATGCTTTAGATAAAGACAAGATATCCAAGAGGACTCCAATAGATATAAATGGAGTCCCATGTGGTCTTTATATCAAAAAATCTCGTTCCGAACCAAAATGGTCGAAGTTATTCTACGATGTAGATGGTATTGATCTAAATATTTTTAAGTCAGAAAGCGTAAGGGGGCTTTTGGTTGTAAATATTGAAAATAGGCTATTTGCTTTCACCTTCGGGCACGGGAGATCAATGTTAAAGTCATTCATGGTTGAGCGTGGATTTGGATTGCGGGTTACGCTTAATCTTGGGGACTCCGATCAGATAAAATCTATCGATAAATCAACCTTAGAAAAGGTTTCGTTAAATACGCGCTCACAAATTTCAAAAAACACAAATGTGAATGACTTTGATTTTGAATTCGATCAAGAAATATTGAAATCAATCTGCGCTGTAGTTGAGGACACTGATAGTGAGAGTTCGGAGATAGTATCAGGTTGCGACTCCGTTTCAATCAATACTGAAATCAAGTTAGATACATTCCCTGATTTAGCAAAAAGACTACTTGTGGCTTATAGAGATGATAAGTATCAACAGAGATACCCTTGGGTGGATTTTATTCAGTTTATCTCTGACCCATTACTACTTCAACAGCTAAATGAAGAAATGGCTGAACTTATAAATGAAGGGGAATATGATGACGTATGGATTTCTCCGCCAGAAGTTATCGATTACAATGATTTTTCGGGGTTTGTCTACAAAATAAGAAAAGACCAATCTCCATGCTTCCATAGCGAGCTAGATCTATCAACTTATATGGCCGAACCAAAGCCTAGGAAACCTATAACAATTGACGCATTAAAAAGAAGGGAGATATTTAAGTTTAATGCGGAAGAAAAAAATATTGGAGGCTGGCCGGTATTTCACTGCATGAATTGCGAGCTATCTCTGAATGGTGAAACATATATTTTGAATGATGGGAAATGGTACCGTATTGATAGTGAGTTTTCTGAGTCGGTCAACAACTTCTTCAATTCTTTAGACAAGTGTCAAATTGAGTTTCCTCCCTATAATGGAATGAAAGAAGGTGAGTATTTGCGAGAAATAGCCGATGGCGAGAATTTTGCGTTGCTGGATCAACAGTGGATTCATCCAAAAGGTACGGGTAATAGACTTGAATTTTGTGATTTGCTTTCTCAGTGTGATGCCTTTATTCACGTCAAGAAATATGGTTCTTCATCTGTTTTGAGTCATCTCTTCTCACAAGCATCTGTGGCGACCGATTTTCTTTTGAACGACCCCAGTGTACAGGAGCAGGTTAATAAGCACCTAGAGGAAACGTATTTGAGCGTAAATTTTAATAGTGAAGATAGTCCTCGAAAGTACAGGATTGTTCTTGCGATTATGCAAAAGAATGCCGGAGAACTTCATTTGCCGTTTTTTTCCAAAGTAAATCTTAGGCATCACGCAAGAAGACTAATTAATATGGGTTTTAAAGTTGAGCTTGCCAAAATTAACATCAATTAATTGCCTAACAAACGCGTCAATTAGGATGCTCGCAAGCTCGCACCTATTACGCGGGCTATAGAGCGTCAATTATCTTGGCCGGTTTTCCGTCAATTATCCTGGCCGGTTGATACTGATTTCTAACTACCTTCTCTCATTGCCATTTTGCGTCGGTAGCTTTCACCTTCACAGTGAAGAATGATCGCATG
>NZ_AQOD01000208.1 GCF_000513715.1 Salinivibrio socompensis S35 | reverse complement strand
TACAGCAGAACGGAGGGAGTTCACTGTGCCGGGAACACGAATCACGGATCAACAGGTCACTATCTATATGACTCATAGAAAACGAAATAGCCAAGTTGTTGCTGCTGCTAAAGCAGGGATTTCAGAACGTTCAGCCCGGCGTCTGGATAAAGCCAATCAACCACCAGACGAAGGCAAGCGAACATGGCGCACGCGCAAAGATCCGCTTAAATCGGTATGGGAAAGCATTGTCGTTCCTATACTCGAGCAGGATAAGGACATTTCCTCTATCGGGATTTTTGTATGCGACATTGACTAAAGCATCATACTGAAATTTCTTAGCTTTGAGACAAAGCTGGGGAGCCTTTGCTTTTGCAAACACGCTAAAAAGTCATCTGAAGTCATCGGTGGTTTTTTCAAGGCACGTCTTTGTTGTTGAGCGGCCTTAACGCATGCGCTGCTATCTAGTTCAAACATGTCGCATAGGAATTCGTCTGGATGAATGGCAGATAAACCAAGTGGATCAAGTGCCTCTGAAGGGAAGTCTTTTAAATTGAAGGTGATGATAGACTCTGCCTGCCCTTTAATGGCAGCGGCAACAACGTGTCTATCATCTACATCTGGTAAGGTTAACCCGTCTATCAATGGCTCATATCCTTCAATTAAGCAGTCAGGTACATGCGCATTCATCAACTGCCTAGTCCTCTCTAGTCGTTCTGGATCGATATCTGGATTGTTTCTGCGGAGATTTCTGATCCATTCATCATGTATTTGTTCCGTCCATCGTGCTCTGAATAACCCAGTGTTGGATAAATACATGAGATAACTTCGAAGTGGCGCGGGGTACATAACACATGCGTCTAAAATTACCGTATAGGATGTCATCAATACCCCATATCCATTTCTTGATCTAATGCTGATAGCTCAGCAAGTGCTGCTAGCCGCTTCTCTTCTAGGCGGTTCTTATACGCCATCAGATCAGCATAGGCCACCTTCCTGCGGTTACCTTTGCGACTATATGGGATCTCGTTGGCATCAAGCAGCTTAATAAATGTAGGGCGAGACATATTGAGCATGTCAGCCCCTTCTTGCGTGGTCAGCTCGGCATGAATGGGTGTAATACTCACTGAGTTACCATGGCCTAATTGAGTTAGCACCTCGATCATCATGTTTAACGCACTCGATGGAATGGTGACTTCATGAATCTTACCAGACTTATCGACGACATTAATTTTTTGCGCTTCGCCGTTCGTTTCCATAACGGCTGACAACTCTTGGCTACTGAGCTTGGCCAATGCAATATCTTCAGCACTTGGCAATTTTGTTGCAGTGTTCATCGCATTTCTCTCGCTTTTGATTTCAGGCTATATGAGCCCGCCTGTCACTCAGTATCTGAAATATTCGAAACGTTGTCAATATTCGAAATTTTCGAAATTTATATGGGTGCTATTGGGCTGCGTCATGGCCACCGCCGCGCATCGCGGGCACACTCTTTATTATCACCCTACCCTAATCTTAGGGTGCCCTGCTTCGCAAGGCTATGAACGTCGCACCGCAACTTGGCCGTATTAGCATCGACAACAATGTGACAGAGCGAGACATCCGCCTGTTCGCTGAATTACCCAAACGATCGCCATCGGACGATATGTCAGATCTGATGCCGTGGTGTGTGGAACTCAGTGATGTGTAGGCGCTCACCGGTTTATTAAATGCTTACTCCTGGAGAGGAGAGGAGAGTGAATGAATCCAAAACAGCCAGGTTGGTGGCCTGACCGTTTCGGTCGGGGCAGGTTACATCCGTTTCAAGGGCTTAACCACGCTTTCTAAGCCTTCAACTTTTAATGCCAAGCACAATTGCATCAGCTCACCTAACTCGCCTTTCGGAAACTCGGCTTTGTTTTGAAACCATAGTAAGTACTCTTCAGGCAGGTCAATCAACACACGGCCTGTGTACTTGCCAAACGGCATGGGCATATTGGCCAATTTAATCAGTTGCGCTTTGTCCATGAAGGGATCCTACTCGATTACGCCGTGGCTTGGTGGGCGCTCTCACGCTGCTGAGCGATCATTTCGAGCAACATGGTTTCACGCACCAACGACTGCCCGGCTTTCTCACTATTAGCCATCACCGCTTTGTTGTGCGCAATCGCATGATCCAAGCGCACCCACACTGGGCGCATCCCATTGTTCAATTCATAATGCTCAAACGTCGGGGTTCCTAATTCACGATCGACTTGGCAATAAAAACAGTACGAGAGCATGTGCATCACATCAGCACCATCTCGATGCCAAGGGCGGTATTCTTCAAAACAGCCAAACGGTTCAATATCTCGTATACCTTGAGCGCCGGTTTCTTCTTGCAGTTCGCGGATCATGCCTTGCTCTTGGGTTTCCCCTTGGTCAATCCCGCCACCGGGCAACGAGTAATCATCATAACGTGCGGTATACATCAATAAGATCTCATCCCCCTGCAAGGCAATGGCGCGGGCAGCATCCCGTTTGATAACGGTTTTGCTTTCTAGCGGTCGTACCCGCTGATCAATATGTGTGGCAATGATTTGCATAAAACACTCAGGTAACATAAAAATTAAGCGCGAGAGTATATCACACATAGCACATCACAAGGCTGATGGTTTTGTGCGCAGCAATCACTTTCGCGAGGTGGAATATATCAACTTGGATAAGCGCCACGATCTTCGCATCGCACGCGCTACCAGTGAAGGGGCGCTAGATATCTGTGTCGACGCATTTCGTTAATCCTGTGACGTCGCAGGCGCTTTTGCGTATACTGCCCCGCCTCAGTGACCATTTTGGTCAAAGATTTTGGTCAAAGACTAGGTTTTGATCAGAGACTGTGTTTCACCAAAGACTGTGGCTTTGCTAAATAAACGATAGAGAGAAAACGATGAGAGTATGCGCGGTTGATCTAAAAGGTAACGAAGCCAACTTAGTATTGCTAGATAGCGAAAATGACCTTTTTTCGGTACCGGATTGTCGAGCAAAGAAAATCAATGTGCCATCCCCCGAATTGCAAGAAAGCATTCAACATTTCCACCGTACTATGGGTAAGCTTATCGAAGATTACCAAGTAGACAAATTGGTGATCCGTGAGCGTCAAACCAAAGGTAAATTCGCGGGAAGCAGTGCGGGCTTTAAAATGGAAGCGGCCTTACAACTTATCGATGGGGTTGAAGCCGAAGTGCTGCCTAATAACATCATGAAGCAAACACTCAAACGCCACCCAATCGATGTAAACCTAAAAGAATTGGGCTTAAAGCAATTTCAGGAACATGCGTTCTTAACCGCCTGTGCCTATTGCAACCAAGATAAGAAGTAATCATCGGCCACAAGGATGTGTCATGCCAGTTATCCGATATCCATCGCCATTAGGCATGCTGACACTCGAAGCAGATACCAATGGGCTTACGGGGCTGTATTTGCCTCGCCGAGCGCCACAATACACAGCGGCAAGTCTCGCGCTCGATTGTGATCCAATACTGGATGAAGCATGCCGCCAACTGGATCAATACTTTGCAGGGAAGCGGCAGCAATTTTCTCTGCCACTTGCCCTACACGGCACATCGTTTCAACGCCGCGTGTGGGCCGCTTTACAAACCATTCCGTACGGGCACACTGCTAGCTATCAGACCATTTCCAATGCCATCGGCAATCCGAAAGCTAACCAAGCGGTGGGCGGCGCGAATGGCAAAAACCCGATTTCTATCATCATTCCTTGCCACCGTATCATTGGCCGCCAAGGGCAATTAATTGGCTACGGGGGCGGCCTCGCGGCTAAACAAGCCTTGTTGATGTGGGAAGCGACCGGCGAATGGCCAACCACGCTCCCCAGCCCGCAAAGTGGCAAAGATAAAGCCTTTGGCTGGCGCCTAACTACGCCGCTAACGCTTTAATCAGTCGCTCTGGCGTGAGTTTAAAACCGCAGTGCAGGTAAAAGCTTTGAGCATCGGCTTTGTGATAACTCGGGACCACTTCAATGTGATCACATCCTCTCGCCAATAGATAGGTCTCCGCGGTACTGAGCAACTGGCGACCGAGAGTCATATCCCGAAAGTGCTCATCCACCATAATGGTGCTGATGCGCCCTAAATGGTTGGGTTTCTCGAGTTGTAAGATCACGTTGAATGCCACCACCCCAGCCACCAATCCACATAGCTCTGCGACCAAGACATTGGCATCCTCTGCGTTAATCAAGTCGGTGAGCGTTTTCTTCATTTGACTCAACGGAAGTGGATCAGGCTGACAGCGCACACACAAGGCGCAAATAGCATCAATATCGTGAAGGGTTGCCTGTCGAATCATGGTGTCTTCCTTGGTTGCCGAGGATAAATCTGTAACGTTTGATACGGGCTAGGCGGCTGCATCGCGGCCTAGCCTCAGATCGATAAAGTGACAAAGTGACAAAGTGACAAAGCGATAAAGCGACGATTACTGTGCCTGTGCCACTTGCCCGCCTTTGACGCGTGAAAGGGTGACACGACGGTCAAAGAAAAAGTCCTCATTACCGGCTTGATCGGCCAGTGGCTGACTGTCGCCATAGGCAATCGTCTCTAACTGATCCGCGCTAACCCCGACTGACACCAAGTAATCTCTTACCGCCTGGACACGGCGTTCAGACAGATCTTGATTGTAAGATTGACGTCCACGCGGATCCGCGTAACCGGCTAACTGCACTGTGCCTCGGGCATTTGTTGGATAAAATTCGCTAATTCATCCAGCTGAATCATAAAGTGGGGTTCAATCTCGGCCGAGCTGGTTCGAAACTGAATATTCATCGCTAAGTCTATGTCCTCAATAGAATGTTGCTCTGCACGCAGGCGGGCAAGCTCTAACTGGGCCTCGTTATATTTTTGCGTGACAAGGCTCAATTGCTCATTTTTCGCATTCATGGTTTCAATCGTATCTTGCTGCTCCGTCGCAAGGGTTTCAAAACTCGCATTTTGTCCCATCACTGTGCCTATGATGGCGCCAGCCACCGCGCCGACCGGCCCTGCGACCACTGCCCCCGCAATGGCGCCGCTGCCCATACCGATCAATTCTGGTTTTTTGTCTCGCTCAACGTGTGTGGCGGCCATCCCTTGTGGGGTTGCCACGACAAACATAGAAACCGCGAATACAGAATGTGTGAGTGCTTTTTTGATATCCATAATGTCCTCGAAAGAGTGGTTGTTGTGCCATGCTGGCGATAAGGACATTAAAACAAGCCGATCAGGCAATTTGCGGGTATAAAAATGGCAATGTGGCGACCAATAATGGCAAAAATATGGCAATTGGCGTTTAAGGTCGAAAGAGGGTTTTCTCCGCGCTCAGTTTGGGTATAGTCACCACAACCCCAATAATAAGATGCTTTTATGAAACACATCGCGATTGTGGAAGACGAGGCGGCGATCCGAGAAAACTACGCCGATGTTATTCGCCGCCAAGGCTATCAAGTTCACACTTATCAGGACCGACCCAGCGCACAAACGGCTTTTGAGCAACGTTTACCTGATTTGGCCATTATTGATATTGGTTTGGGCAATGAAATTGATGGCGGCTTTGCGCTCTGCCAATCATTGCGCGCACTATCGGCGACCGTGCCTATTATTTTTCTGACCGCACGTGACAGTGACATCGACACCGTGGTGGGTCTACGAATGGGGGCGGATGACTATTTAACTAAAGATGTGTCGCTCCCGCATTTGATGGCGCGCATTGCTGCGTTATTTCGCCGCAGCGACCTCTTGGCGCAAACACCGTCGATAGAAGATAAAAGCTTACAATCTGGGCCGCTCTACCTCGATCTCGATCGCATGCGCGTCTACTGGCATGACCAACTGATTGATCTTACCGTGACCGAGTTTTGGATGGTCCATGCCCTGGTCAAACGCCCGGGACACGTGAAGAGCCGACAAGCCTTAATGGATGAAGCGCATGCGGTTGTGGATGACAGTACCATTACCTCGCACATTAAGCGGATTCGGAAAAAGTTTATGGTCATTGATAGCCAGTTTGACTGTATTCGAACGGTCTATGGCATGGGTTACCGTTGGGATGAGGCGCAAGCATAATGGCAAGATGGCGTCGGCTGACTCACGGTTTATGGCCCTATTTAGCCGGGATCCGAACTAAAATTGTCGTGCTCTCTAGCTTTTTACTGCTCTTGCCTTACCTGGGTTATCAATATGTCTGGGAGATGGAAAGCGTTTTACGTCAGGGCCAAGAACAAACTCTGATGGGTACAGCGCGCGCGTTTGCAATGGGGATGAACGACCGACCCGCACTTTTCACTCATCGTCAGTCGCCAACTCGCCTCGATCCCGGTAAAGATTTGCATGCTTTTCGGCTCACCCATCCCATTACCCTGGATGGTGATCTAAGCGAGTGGCAACGTGATCAGCACCATCAGCGCCACTATCAGCGTGACGGGTTAATTTTCAATCAACGCTCCTATCACAGCGAGCAGCTATCTTTGTCTGTACTGACAGGGAGCAATGACCACGCCGTCTACTTAGCGCTAGATATTGTCGATGCCACACCCACGCCTTCGCAAGATAAGAGCGATCTCACCAGTCAGGATCATCTCATTGTCGCGCTGACATCTCCTCAAGGCGCTTTTTACCGCGTGGCCCTCAGCCAAGATCCGCGCGCACGCGATGCCCATGTGACACATTTAGCAAGTGGGTTGCCTGCAAAATCCAACCAACATGAAACAGAGGGGCCGCCGCAGCCTTTACCCATTGCTGCCAAATGGCGTACGACTGACACTGGCTATCAGGTTGAGATAAAACTGCCAGCAGACTGGGTGGGTCAACAACTCGGGCTGGCATACTACGATCTCGACGATAGTTTCGAGCGCCCATTGCGTGCCATTATTGGCACAGCCTCCACACGCACACCGACGTCACTTGGCAGTTTTATGACGCCCTCTGCCGCGATTCAAACCCTGATTGAGCGCATGAATAATAACGCGTCGCGCGTTTGGGTCGTGGATAAACATAGCCGAGTCCTTGCTAAAGATGGCGATATCCAAACCTCAAACGGTGTCTGGCAGTCGTCATCGGCGCCACAAACGCGTCACGGGTTGATTGCTTGGCTGACCGATACATTGCTCCGCCCTTGGTACGATCGCTTGCTGGTGACACCGCCTGATCATTTTATCGATGCGATGCAACAAGCTTCGATTTATAAAGGGGTGCAAGCACAACAAGCTCTTCAAGGACGCCCTTATGCAGGATGGCGCAGTTCGGATGATGGCCAAGCCATGATCCTCTCCGCCGCTTATCCCATTTGGCTCAACAATGACGTCGCAGGCGCAGTGATCGTTGAAGAAACCACCAATGGCATTCGCAGTTTGCGTAATGACGCGCTCGAAACGCTTTTCTCGGTGATGCTCGCGGTGATCTGCACGGGCGTTTTATTGCTGCTGTTGTTTGGTTCGCACATTGCTAAACGTTTACGTCGCCTCCAATATGAAGCGGATCACGCCATTGATAGCCAAGGACGCGTCACAGGCACCATTACTACCGCAGACAGCCAAGATGAAATTGGCCGTCTGTCACGCACCATTGTCGATATGGTCGGCCGCATTGCTGGCTATAATCATTATCTGGAAAAATGGCCTCGCGCCTGTCCCATGAGTTGCGCACGCCCATTGCCGTAGTACGTTCTTCGCTTGAAAACATGGCGTACACTCAAACCGATCCTAATCAACTGACTTATATCAATCGCGCTCAAGATGGGGTTCAACGCCTTGCAGGCATTTTATCAACGCTAACCGAAGCGACGCGTCTAGAACAAAGCTTTGATAATGCCGATAAAGAGAGTGTTAACCTCAATGCTCTGCTAGACGGATGCACGCAAGGGTATCGATTGGCTTATCCAGATAAAACGTTCGCGTTAACGCTCCCCGAGCAAACCATCAACGTGGAAGGCGTCCCCGATTATTTGGCGCAGTTGCTCGACAAATTGGTAGCCAATGCAGTGGAATTTGACGACGGTGCGGCACCCATTATGCTTGCGCTCAGCGTACATGCCGACAAAGTGACCATGACCGTCAGTAATACAGGACCGCTACTGCCGAGTGATATGCGGGCACAACTTTTCAACTCCATGGTGAGTGTCCGGCCTACTCATCACGGCGCTGATAAACCTCATCTCGGTTTAGGGCTCTATATCGCGCGTCTGATTGCCGATTTCCATCATGCGCAGCTCACCGCGGCTCACCGTCCACAACAAGACGGCGTGACAGTGTCACTTGCATGGTCAATCACACAGATAACAACCCCTTGATTGATCTAAACCGCATTGGCCCCAATACTAACTCGAGCGGCTTCATCGCGATCAGAGCCAACTCAGTGACCCTGGTGGCGAATAAATCTCCCACCGACTAAGCAAGGAGCGACGATGATTGACTTTTATTCTGCTTCGACCCCGAACGGCCAAAAGGTCGCAATTGCACTGGAAGAAATGGGATTGACCTATCAACTCCATTCCATTGATTTAATGGCTAACGAACAAAAACAGCCTGACTTTCTCGCCATTAACCCCAATGGGCGTATTCCCGCGATTGTCGATAAAAGTAATGGTGATTTTCCAGTCTTTGAGTCTGGGGCAATTTTGCTTTATCTCGCGGAAAAAACAGGGCAGTTTTTACCTGAAGATCCTAAGGCACGCTCACAAGCGATACAGTGGTTGATGTTCCAAATGGGGGGCGTTGGGCCATGATGGGTCAAGCGAACGTCTTTTATCGTTATTTCCCAGAGAAAATCCCTGCAGCGATTGAGCGGTATCAAAAGGAAGGACGCCGGCTGCTTGAGGTCGTTGATCATCAACTACAGAAACACCCTTACCTTGCCGGTGACAGCTACACAATCGCCGATATGGCACATGGCCTTGGGCAAGAATTCATGCGTGGAGTGGCATCGATGTCACCGGTCTTGACGCGCTAACAGCCTGGATCGATAAACTGGCTGAACGCCCGGCATGTCAAACCGCTTTAGTGACGCCAGCATCGGCTGACGCCAGTGACGAAGAACGTGCCCAACAAGCGAGAGGCATGGTGACACGTTAAACAACGCGATATACTCGATATAAAGCGCCATAACAAGGTAACGGGTAGCCAGCTCGACTGTCCGTTATCTTCCAGTGATAGATTAAGGAGCGTCTGTGTTAACCCCATGTATTGGTCATTGTCGTCGTGAAGACGATGTCTGTGTCGGCTGTAAGCGCACACTCGATGAAATCATCAACTGGGGAAAAATGACTGACGACGAGCGCGCGGTAATTATGGCGCAACTCTCAAAACGGCCTAAGCCACAACTGCCAGCCGCCTCTCGTCCATCAAGAAACCCGTTCAAGCGGCGTATCATCTGATGGCGCTAACGGTTTACGGTATTCAATGATCACCGTATGACCCTCGTAGTAAACCGCTTCAATATCACCGTCAACAACCACTTTATTGGTCACTAATACATCTTGGCTGACTTGCTCACGATCGCGTAAGCTCGGCAAAATTTTATTCGGCTCGACGCCCATCACTTGACAAAAAGCGAATACAAATCGGGTATCCAGTACACCATCGCCATGGATACAACGAGAAAACGTTAGATGGCTCACCTCTAACTTTTTCGCCATTTCACTTTGTGTAATCCGCGCTTTGGCTTTATAAGACATCCAAGTTTCATACAAAGCCTGCTTGTCTTGCTTGTCAAACGTCATTCTGTTTTCCAGTGGGTATACAATGCATAGACAGTCAGCGTAACAGGGACACAGATCCCCATGTCAGCATCGGGTTAATCGCGAGTAAATCTTGTCGGGCTTAACGTGCTCGGTTAGGATCAGCCTACGAAAATCACTACGAGAAACACTAATGGATGTCAACTTAGCCAACCTCCCAGCCGACGAAAAACAAAAAATAGAACTTGATAAACAAGCTGCGTATGCGGTTTGGAAAGTGGTGAATAATCAAGCACCACAAAGCTTATACGAGCAAGAAGCCAATGCCTTAGTGGATTGGCAACGCGACGTGTACTTAGCCTCCGTTGACAAGTACCGCGCGCAACCCGAAGCCTTTGTTATCCCCGATCCCGAGAGAGACACCACCGAGCGCTAAATCAGGTGCTTTTACCCTCGTGTGGCGTGATAGACGTTTTAAACTGCCTTGCCTTGTCTGACTTTAAGGACTTATCTGACACCAAACTAACGCTAGATTGTCATACATTTTTTGTTTTTTAATTGGCAAAATCGCCAAACCCACTCTAGTATTATCCTTATCAAGAAGCCTTCTTTATCCATGAAGCAACTTGTACTGACAACCTTTTAAAAGAAACTAATCATCTTTTAAAAGAAAGCGTTGGCTGGGTGAGTCCTTGGTGGCCTTAACATAACCGCATAAAAAAGCGGACAATAAGCTCCCACCTTACAAGGGATACACCCTTACTTCTTAGACAGTTTACTGCACGCTCAGTAAGGGGTAATCGCTATGACCTTAGGGTTTAAATCTCGCATTATTTTGGGGGTGGGTTTGCTCGTGACCCTCTCTCTTATCGTACTCGGCTCGCTGAATGCAATGTCATTACGTGACAACATGGTCAGCGCCCTAGTCGAGAAAACGCAAAACAAAGTGGACCACCATGTGAGCCAATTAGAACAACTGGTTCAGTCCCAACTTAATGCGGTTGAAAAAGGTGCGGAGCATTTTTCAACAAGATTAGGTGAGTCAGAAAATGTTGCCCAAGTGAGAATGCTCGCCGATACCGCTGGCATCGCTAATGTGATTATGACTTACGAAAGTGGCCGTTCGTATATGTCAAATCACTCAAGCGATGGGGTGACCACCAATGAATACGACTTTCGCGACCGCGATTGGTATCGCACCGTCAAATCAAGCCAAGATATTCATCTATCTGAAATTTACACCGATAAAGTGACCGGTGAGAAAGTGATCAGCGCCGTCTCGCCAGTGATTGAAAATGGGCGATTTATTGGTGCCTTGCTGGGTGACATTCCGCTGCAAAATGTGATCAATCAGGTAAGCCAAATGCGCTTTGCCGGTGGCGCTGCAACCCTCACCGATCAAAATGCGGTATTTTTCGCCAGTGATGACCCCAATGACCTAGGGAAAACCCCGTCTCAAGTCAGTGCAAACTTTTCCGAGATGGAAGGTATGTTCCGCAGTAATCAAAAAGGCCATCTGACATTCCCTTATGACGGCATCCAATTTGATGGCTACTTTCAACGGGTCAATTTAACCGAGGGGAGATATTGGACTTTGATGGTCTTTGTCGATCAAAAAACCGCACTGGCTGAAGTGACCGACGCACAAATCGAATCGGTAGGCATCGGGGTATTGCTATTGATCGTTAGCCTTGGCGCCATCTATGGCATTATTCAGGTCTCTTACCAACCTGCTTAAACTCAAAGAGGCTGTACTCGATCTCTCTCGTGGCGAAGGCGATCTCACGACTCGACTCGATGCGAATGGCAACGACGATTTAGCTCAAATCAGTGATGGCTTCAATAGGTTCATCGAGAGCTTACAGAGCAAGATATTAGCAGTGGCAGAGTCCAGCCAGGCGATTTCCGCGAATATCAGCCAGTTGTCGCAAACCACCAAGGAAAATGAATCGGTGTTAGATGCCCACTCAGCGGAAACAGACCAAGTGGTCACCGCCATTACTCAGATGAGCGAGAGCGCCCGGAGTATTGCCGAAAACGTCTCTCAATCAAACAACATTACAGCGTCAGCCAGTAGCGAGGCGAGCCAGTCTCTAAAAGTGGTTGATAACGCGGTCGTTACCGTCAGTGCACTCGTTGATGAAGTAGAAGAAATGTCGGGCCGTATTACCAAAATGAATACAGATGCCAACCGGATCAGTGACGTCTTAACCGTCATTGGCGATATTTCAGAGCAGACCAATCTACTGGCGTTGAACGCAGCGATTGAAGCAGCGCGCGCCGGTGAACAGGGCCGAGGTTTTGCGGTGGTTGCCGATGAGGTTCGCGCGTTAGCAGCGCGCACACAAAGCAGCACAACTGAAATCTCTGACATGCTCACTGCATTACTCGACGGTACATCCAGCGTGGTTGAAGCGATGGAAAAAACCAAAGAGCAATGTCAAACCACGGCGGACAAAACCTCAGAAGTGTCGAACAGCTTAACGAAGATGAGCGCGTCCGTTACCGAAATTGACGATGTGAGTACGCAAATTGCGACGGCAACCGAACAACAAAGCTCTGTTGCTGAAGAGCTCAGTAAGAATATGCTGTCTATCCGCGATATGGTGAGCCAGCTCGTGGACAGCGGAAATCAAACTACTGCCGCCACCAAATCACTCACCCACTCTAACGAAGGGTTGGATCAGATGGTCAGTAGCTTCAAGTTACGATAAGTTTAAATTGCCAAACGTTTAAATTGCCCGATCATCTGCTATTGGTTTCAGCATCGTGAGCAGGCAGCATCAACTGCTGCCTGAACGCCGTCGTTAAAGGTTGTTGTTATGTCTCATTCTCTATTGCCTCACACGTTAACGCCCGATTTTTTAAGTCAGTATCAAACTGTTCGCCAGCATTTCTTTAATCGTGATCCTAAGCATTGGCCTATTTATCGCACCCCAGAATTAGCCAATTGGCTTGCCAATGGCATGCAGCCTGCGTTTGAAAACAGTGATTTATTACTGAAGCAACAAACAGAAATCCCCACGCAAAGTGATTTAAGCGCCACCACCTTGCCCAAGCTGGCATTACACGCGGCCACCCATTCGAAAGACTGGACATCACCTCGATCGGTCGAAAATGTAATTACTGCCCCTTGCGATCCGGCCATACACGGGGCATTGCTGGCCACCATGGCCAATCCTAACTTGGTCTATAGCGAATACGCGGGTTTATCGGTCGAGTTAGAAAAGACGTTGGTCCGGCAAATGGCCAATCTCATTGGTTACGATCCTGATCAGTCCACCGGTATATTCACGCAAGGCGGAACTTTCGGCAATTTGTATGGGTATTTATTGGGGTTACGAAAGCAGTTTCCTCATTCCGGACAACGCGGATTGCAAGGGCAAGATTTTCGCATGATTAACTCTCTTGCAGGTCACTACTCTAATATGACGAACTTAGCTCTATTGGGCACAGATATCTCCAGACAAGTGCTTCGAGTCGAAGTCGATACCAATAATCGGCTCGATTTAGATGACTTTTCTCGTACCCTCAATCACTGTTTTGCCGAAGGTATTCCCGTACCTACCATCTTACTCACCTTTGGCACCACAGATACGTTTGCCATTGACGATGTAGAGCGTGTCTGTCGCATTAACGAGCAAGCTTGCCAACGCTTTAACGTCACGGTGAAACCACATATTCATGTTGATGCCGCCGTCGGCTGGCCACTGATCATGTTTAATGATTACGCATTCGACACTAACCCGATTGGTTTGAACAAAGCTGTATTAGAGAAGCTTCAAACATTAGTGCCAAAAGTGCGTGGGCTCCGTTTTGCGGATTCTGTGACCATCGATTTTCAAAAGTGGGGATATGTCCCCTATACCGCGAGCTTGGTGATGTTTAAACGCCAAGCCGACATGGAGTACCTGAAACAAGATCCACACTACTTCTCGTATTTCGAGTCAAACAAAACAGCGCAAACGCACTTGCAGTCGACCATAGAATGTTCTCGTGGCGCAGCCGGTGTCTATGGGAGTTACTGCGCGTTGAATATGCTTGGCAAGCGTGGCTACCAAACAATGGTAGGACATGGCTTACAGAATGCCGAATACCTGAAAGCACATTTGTCGGCCCTTCCCCACTGCAAAGTTGTTGCCGCAGATAATCTCGGACCAACCGTCGCCTTTCGTCTTTATCAACCCTCGGCAAACCTAAACGTCGATGCCGTATTTCAACAAGAGCAATCGCTTCGCCAAGTGGGTGATAAAGTGGGTAGCATCACTCAACATAGCTTGTTTCACCGTCAACACTTCCTCAACCGCAAAGGCAAACAACTACAAACCAATTGGGTTGAATCCATTGCCCACACAGAATTCGACCAACATGGACAGTGTCTGTTTATTCCTGGAGAAAAAGCTGTATTTTTAAATCCTTATACACACTATCACCATATCGAACAATTTATTGCTTCATTGCAACCCGAATCCTCGACACAGCTTGTGTGAACGCCAAGATTTCCAAACCAGGGTTACCAGTGCCAAAAGTGAGGCATGAACAGTGCGAGTACCGTGAAGTACTCCAAACGCCCAAGGATCATGGCAACATTGAGTATCCAGATCCCAGTATCCGTGACGGGCTGGAAATTACTGCCCACTTCACCAAAGCCAGGGCCGAGTACATTGATACACGCCACGACAGCCGTAAAAGATGACCAAAAATCAAGTCCAGTGGCCATCATTAATAGGGTGAAAACGCCGGTTGTCAGCGAAGACGCAAAGCGACWTAAACGCCATCACCGCTTGCGTTACATCGTTCGACACCACTTTATCTTGATACCGAATCGGTAATACCGCAGACGGATGCACCAATTGATGGAGTTGTCGACGAATGATTTTAAACGTAATAATGTCACGAATAATTTTATCCCCCCCCGCGGTTGAGCCAGAGCAGCCGCCGAGATAGGCACAAAATACCAAAAATAACGCCGTGGCCGCCGGCCAGGTACTTAAGTCGGCAGCCCCGAAGCCGGTACTGGTAATAAACGACACCACGTGAAATGCGGCAAAGCTAAGAGAGACCCACAGCGTCTCGTAGCGTGCTTCACTATAAAGATACAAACCAAGCATTACCGACAAGCAAGTCACGACAATTAAAAATACACGTGACTCCTCATCGTCAATGTAAAGCTTCAAGCCGCGCCAACCGATACGAAAAATACGAAAGTGCAGCGCAAAGTTAATCGCACCCAATAGCATAAAGACATTCGCGATCATGAGCAGCGTATGACTTTGGAAGTACCACATACTCGCATCATGGGTCGAGAACCCGCCCGTTGATACCGTCGAAAAGCTGTGAGCAATCGCGTCATACGCAGTCATTCCCGCCAGGTAATACGCCAATGCGCAGGCCAAGGTAATCACCAGATACACGCCCCACAAATAGTGTGCGGTCTTGGAGATCCGTGGCGAAAGCTTTTCATCTTTGATAGGGCCTGGCGTTTCCGCTTTGAGTAATCGCATCCCCCCCACATTAAGCATGGGTAAGACTGCCACCACAAAGATCACCACGCCCAAGCCTCCCATCCACTGGAGAAATTGACGGTAAAGCAAGAATGCGGCTGGCATATTATCAAGACCACTGAGAATGGTCGCACCGGCGGTACTCAGAGCACTGACGGATTCAAACGTTGCATCGGCGAAATTCACACCTGTGACGAGTTTTATCGGTATACCACCTAATAGCCCCACCAACACCCAAGTCAGTGTTGAAAACAATAAGGCATCGCGGAAAGTGACCTGATTGAGCTTACTGTTACGAAATAACCAAGAAATCAGTAATGATGCCAGCATCATCAGTAGGGAAGGATAAAAAAAGAGGGTCGACACACCGTCGCGAAAGATAAACAGCGACAAGAGCCCGAAAACAAATTGCACAACGCCCATCCACAACACAGGCATGCCAAGAAGACGCAGAGTATTTTGAAAGTTAATCATGACAAGGGCAACGCATCATTAACACGCTCGTGGCTTGTAGGCTTCATGACCTACCACACGTAACAACAAACAGTGGCGTGGCGAATCCAGCTCACTGCCCAACTATATCAGCCTTATTCCATCATTCCGTATGAATGAAAGACCGCATATCCACGTCGTTAATACCCTGCGAACAAGGCATTACATCGCAGACACAAACAAAAAAGCCGAGCATTTCTGCCCGGCTGTCATCGTTTTATTGCGCTTGACGACGCTCACCGCGAGCAGGCGCACGACGTTCGTTACCACGGTCGCGGCTAAAACGACGTTCACCGCGGCCACGGCTATCACGATCATTACGGGCTCGACCGCCACCATTGCGATCACCACCACGACGCTCTTGCATAATCTGACCTTCGACACGTTGTGCGTTGGTCTCTTTTTGGCGAATACGCAGTTTTTGCAATTGCGCAAAGACGTCTTTCGGCATGGTTTTTGGTAGCTGCACAAACGTATGCGCCGGTGCCAGCTTAATCGCACCAATGTTCTGTTTGTTCAAGCCTAGCTCATTGGCAATCGCACCCACGATGTCTTTTACTTGAACACCTTGCTCACGACCCACGTCTAACTGGTACGTATCCCAATCAGCCGGATTAGTATCACGACGCTCACCGCCACTTGGACGCTCATCACGACGACGTTCGCGACGCTGCTTTTCGCGATCCATTGCCGCGATCATTGGGTCTGGGCCTTTATAGAATAAAGGTCGCTTACCTTGTTGACGCTGGAGTAACATCGCTGCCAATGTGGTTGCATCAACCTCGATATCGTTTTGCAGTTGCTCAATCAGTTCAACGAACGGCCCAATGGCATCGCCATCTTTCTTTTCAGCCAACTCACCAGCCAGTTGTGCCACCCGCGCTTCTGCCACTTTGTCGCGATTGGGCAGCTGAATTTCTTCCATTTTAGTCTGAGTAACACGCTCAACCGTGCGCAGCATACGCATTTGGTTGGTACGGACTAGCAAAATCGCTTTACCCGCACGACCGGCGCGACCAGTACGGCCAATACGGTGGATGTAAGATTCCGCGTCAAAAGGGATATCGTAGTTAAATACATGCGTGATACGTGATACGTCTAGACCACGCGCGACCACGTCGGTTGCAACCAAGATATCAATCACACCGCGTTTCAGATGATCCACCGTGCGTTCACGCAACGACTGCGGGATATCACCGTGCAATGCGGCCGCTTTAAAGCCACGTGCTGACAACCAGTCTGCTAGGCGCTCGGTGTCTTGGCGGGTACGCACAAAGACGATCGATGCATCTGTATCTTGGGTTTCGAGTAGACGACTCATCGCCTCGTCTTTTTCGACACCTTTAACCACCCAGAACTGCTGTTCTACTTTCTCTACGGTGCGATTGCTCCCGGCCACATCGATACGGGCAGGATCACGCAAAAAGCGATCAACAATTTGTTTAACGATAGGAGGCATGGTCGCAGAGAAAAGAATACGCTGGGCGCTTTCTGGTGCTTGCTCCATAATCCAAGTAACGTCATCAACGAAGCCCATTTTGAGCATTTCATCGGCTTCATCAAGAATAAAGGTGTGTACTTCATCTAGCTTGAGACGATCACGGTTGATCAAGTCTTGATCGCTGACCAGGTGTGCCCACCACAATATGTGCGCCGCTTTTAGCGCTTTCATTTGATCAACAATCGACGCACCACCATAGATCTCAAGCACTTTGAGGCCTTTGATGTTTTGTGCCAAGGTTTTTATCTCTGCAGCCACCTGAATCGCCAGCTCACGCGTTGGTGCCATCACAATCGCTTGCGGCTTGTGTTGGTTCAGGTCAACTTTGTTCAACAGCGGCAGTGAAAAAGCAGCGGTTTTACCGGTACCGGTTTGCGCTTTACCAAGTGCGTCACGACCTGCGAGAAGTGGAGGAATGGAGGCCGCTTGGATAGGTGTTGGTGTTTCAAAGCCCATTGAGTCAAGCGCAGACAAAAGGGTGATCAGCCAGATCTAACTGGCGAAATTTGGTTACAGATTCTTGCATTGGATCCAATT
>NZ_AQOD01000207.1 GCF_000513715.1 Salinivibrio socompensis S35 | reverse complement strand
TCAGAAGCGTTCTTCCCAAGCATGGTGAAGAACAAAACAACCACTAAACCGACGGCACGTTGGGTGTTCTTAAAATTTGAAGGGATCGATACACTCGAATTCGGTGGTCAGAGCTTCATAACCGGTGTACGAGAACACCAACGACGATTGCTGAAACTATTGGGTCAGTTATACGAAACGGTTTATTCCTAAATTAGGTGCGGAAACTCGGATAAAGAGAAATCTGTACCGATATAGAGTAAAAAGGAGTGCTTTACAAGTTGGGGAAGGATTAAAAGTAAATGGAAAATCACAAGTAACAAGAAAAACTAGACTCGGGGAAAACGTTAGCTTCAACGGTATGAAAATCAGCGGTGGCGGTGAAGTTAGTATTGGAAATAACTTCCATTCAGGACCTGAATGCCTAATGATCTCTCAAAATCACAATTTTGATGGTGGTACTAAGATTCCATATGATGACTCGTATATTTATAAAAATATAGTGATAGAAGATCAGGTTTGGCTTGGCTCTCGTGTTATAGTTCTTGGTGGAGTTACGATAGGCGAAGGAGCAATTATTCAAGCGGGTAGCGTAGTTGTTAATGACATTCCAAAATATGCGATAGCAGGTGGTCATCCTTGTAAAGTATTCGCTTATCGGGATATCGAACATTATGAAGAACTAAAAAGTCGACAACTGTTTCATTAACTTAGTGAATCATAGATAGGTACGTGAAGATCCGCGTCCAGGGAAACACGCCGAAGAATCAAATATCTCAGGGCGCTGTTATGTAAGCTCAAAAGCACTCACATCGAAAGAACTTCATGATGCCACGCGCTCGCACTGGTTAATTGAATCAATGCACTGGCAACTTGATGTTGGATTAAAAGAAGATGCCTGCCGAATAAGAGTCGATGACCGAGCGGAAGTTTTTGTACGAATAAGGAAAATGGTTTTGAATTTATTAAAGCAAGAGAAGAGTTTCAAAGCCGGCATTCAACGCAAGCGAATGATGTGCGCGATGGACCAAGAGTACCTAGCGACCGTGCTGGGAAGCCTTTCGTGACGGGGATGTTCATGCGTTTTCCGTGAGTAACGTCCCATGGTTTATCTTTAAAAAGACATAACAATATGAAATTAATGATATTTTCCCCATCATATTCTGGTGGTGGAGCCGAAAAAGTCGCAGTTAACTTAGCAAATCAATATACACTTGAGGGTATTGACGTGACTCTTGTTGTTTTGAGGGACTCTGGTCCTTATAAAAGCATGGTCAATGATAACGTTAAATGTATTAACTTGAACGTTGCCAGGGCAAGATATGCACTAAGTTCTATTATAAGGTTAATTCGAAGTGAAGAACCAACTCATGTATTATCAGTAATCTGTGATGTAAACATTATTGTCGGCTTAGCTACTCTTTTAAATTAAGAATAATAAAATTTAAATTTTCGAGTAGGCTAATACACTAGATGGCCTTGATAATATGTCTTTTTTAAAATCTTTTACATTACAAAAACTTAATGAGGCTAACTTACTTCAGGGCTGATTTGGTTATTGCGAACTCTAGAGATACAAAAAATGATTTAATTCAAAGGAATATAACATCAGCTGAGAAAATTAATGTTATCGGTAATCCGGTTTTACCTGCGGATTTCGAAAAATTACTAGAAGATAAGCACGATTATTTACACCCATGGTTATTTGATAGTGGTTTGAAAGTTATTTTAAACGTCGGTCGATTACACGAGCAGAAAAACCAAGCTTTACTTATTAAAGCATTTGAAAAGTCCTATAGAAAAGATTCATCATTAAGGCTGATAATATTAGGTGA
>NZ_AQOD01000206.1 GCF_000513715.1 Salinivibrio socompensis S35 | reverse complement strand
TAAGTCGCTTATTTTAACGAATCAGTGCTTGGTAAGCCGTTTTTATTCGGGCTGCACCTAACAGGGCCACCCTTGATTGAAAAACGGTTACCCGCGTCATTGCCTCTGACCTCCGGGCGAGGTTTTACACGCGTATGTTGCTTACCAGGAGCGGAATGCATGGTGGTGTCGTAAATGCAATATTGATTTTTGCCCTCGCGTTTTGCCATATACATAGCCGTATCAGCGTAACTGAGTAACGTCTGACCATTGATTTCACCACAACCAAACGCAACACCAATACTGGCAGACGCCTGGCAACGGTAACCCAACAATAGTGACTGCCGGTGAGCAATATCAACCAATAATTTGGCTGTTTTTTCTGGTAACGTTTTGTTTTCAAAAGGAACTATCGCTGCAAATTCATCGCCGCCCAAACGTGCGAGAGCGGCATTTGAGGGAAGCTCCGCCACAAAGCGCTTTGCCAATGATTTCAAAAACATATCACCGACATCGTGGCCGTAATTGTCATTGATTGCTTTAAATCCATCTAAGTCAATCACTAAGATAGAAAGCCCTTGGGTTGTCAACCCGTAACGATGATTTAACGTTTCAAACAGCCAATGGCGATTATTCAACCCTGTGAGTTGATCTTCCCGCGCCAGTTTGTAGTAGCGCTTGGCGTCGTGTGCCACTAAAAGCAACACGGTTCCACCGACCGCGATCATCCCAAAGGTCATTAATGTTGTCAGCTGTCCGAGCTGATTGAGAAGCTTTGTTTGATCGAGATAGCCATTACCCGGTAGCGATAGAGCCTGATTAAAGTAATGCCCGAGCCGCTCTCGCTGCTGCTGATAATGCGTAATCAGTTCATCAATATTGTGTGTTGAAAAGCGAAGAGTATAAAAACTTGCTTCATGCGACTGATGATCGGTAAACAAATCTTCTAAAAGGAGGCTCGGATTCGTTCGAGTGTTTCCTTCTTCCTTAGCCATCGCGATCGCAATAGGAAAACGGCTCCACAAAATCTCGTGCTGAATCGCCACGTGATCAAAGCTCGTTTCGCCGCTTTGGAAACGCTGTAGCAATGTAATGAGCGCGTCGTACTCATTGCTGAGGCTGAGCATATACCATACTAGTTTACTTTGGCTGTTGGTGAGTCGATCCGATAAGCTAGTGATCTTGTGCGTGGTCATCACCACACTGATCGCCATTAAAGCAATACAGCCAACAAGCATGATGCGCTTAACAGGCATTACCTTTAGTCGCGTACCCCTGATCATCCACGCCTCCTCATGGTTCAATCTCAATATTAGTCAGTTGCCATACCATCGCTTGATGAAAGCGTTCGGATTGCAGTTGTGGGTGATCATCCAGAGGAAAAATCAACCAAAGTGGCCCCAGAGTGCGTATCGTCATCGGTTGGCCATTACGCTCAAACGCAATAATCGGTTGATATTGCCTTATATCATCCCATGCCAACTGCGATTGATAACGATTCATCGAACGTAATGTTATCTCTTGAAAACGGGGAACATTCGCGTGGTCTAACAACGTCGATAACCTTACGCCTTTAAATTTTTGTAATCCTTGTGTCCAAGGCGTATGCGTGTCTAACTCAATCACGGGCAAACGACTCAATCGCTCTTGGTCAAATTCGATGCGTTGTCTGTCATTGATTGCCAGCGTTAATTTAACAGGCACACGAAGTGCGGAAAGCGCATTGGGTATCGCTAGGGCGTGTTGATCTTTGCTGTACACATTTTATTCAGCAATACATCGGCAGCCACATTATAGTAAACGCCAGTGATACCATACTGGCGTAATTTCTTGCTAACTTATCATATCTCGTTGATATTGCTCGGAAGTGCTTAATCCTCGCGAAAGCGTTCTCAACTAAATGTC
>NZ_AQOD01000205.1 GCF_000513715.1 Salinivibrio socompensis S35 | reverse complement strand
TCGATCATCATCCCCAGTTGTTCGCCATCCACGCCGATTAACCCCGAGTTTAAGGCATCTTTTGCACCCACTAATACCGGCGTCGCGGTGAGTGCCCCCGCCATCATGCCGGTGGCAATGCTGGTATCCAGACCCAGTTGATCTTGAAAAAACAACGTCAGGCCAATGGCGCTCAATAACACGGTGAGCGCCAGTAGCAAATACGACTTACCATCGCGGAAAAACACGCCAAAAAAGTTCGGGCCTGCCTCGATACCGACACAGTAGATAAACAGCATAAAGCCGATGCTGAGTGCGTCGGGCGAAAAGGTAAACCCGGCATTACCAAAAATGATCGCGGTGAACAACACACCGATGGATCCCCCGAGTTGCACATTACCAATTTTGATCTTTCCCACGGCGAGGCCGAGCGCGAGCACCACAAAAAGGAGTAAAATATCGTTTTGGAGCAGGAGGTTATTGACGTCTATATTCACAGCACAAATATCCAGCAGCGTGCGGAAGAGGTTAAAGTGGTGAAAATTATACCAACCTAAATCACAATTTGTTGGACAAATTTAGTGAAATACACAGAAAAGTTGCGTAAAAAAAGACCACTTGGCTGATTTTTCCAGCGTAAACAACAAAAAGCCCCATCGACTGATTTTTAGACGACGCGATACATCCCCCCAAGCCAAACCAAGCCAAGCCAACGCCCTGCGACTAGACCCACAGAATAAGCGCTCGCTAACATTTTGGACATTAGGACGTGAAAAGCTGACAAGGTATTTGATAGGCTACTGCCACAATTAACATCGTTAAGGCCTGTTGGATGCCGCAAACCGATCGGCGGTAGCGTGGAAAAACTGGATAGGCAAACAGCCTATCGGATAGAAAAGCCAAATAGGATGCACGCTTTCTCATCATGCATTCACGCTTTCTCAGTCCACTAAAACAAAAGAGGTTAATCATCAATGGGTTACTTTGTTAGGTTTGGGGATAGTGTGAATGCACCAGCCGTGATAGGCGGCATGCACACTTTCGCGGGGAAGAGACTGACATCAAAAGCGATAAAGTTTTTAATAACAGTCAGTTAAGAACGAAAAGATGCGTATAACGGTTTTGGGAAAGTGAGTGTGCATGCTAATACAATGTTACACGTCACCCAATATCATAGTTAAGCTAACTTCAAACCGTCATTCCGCAGCCAATTAATGAATTAAAATAGTGTGATCCAGCGATCATTTACAGATTTTAGTGTCACAGACCTCTTGACCGTGATCCCCAGTTTTGATCTATTACTGTTATTTAACGGTCGCTTACTATGCCTGCTCCTCAACCTGTCATTAAACGTCTCGATCACCTAGGCTAATCGCTGCTTTCTGTCATGAAATTGGCTTACCAGATATTATCGACCGTATCATTCCTAAGTACTCCGAGCACAAGGTTTCGCATGGTGATGCCGTCTTAGCGATGATCCTAAATGGGCTGGGTTTTCATAGTAGAACCCTGCATATGTTCTCCGATTTTT
>NZ_AQOD01000204.1 GCF_000513715.1 Salinivibrio socompensis S35 | reverse complement strand
AGTGTATTTACACGCGCAAAAAGACTGGCACACCGAGGTAGAAACGACCGCGTGACCGAGATAGGTCATGACAACCACCATCAGGTACACAATGACCAATTTCATCGTGTGATGGGCAATGCCCACCACACCGTGGAGGGAGAGAGTCGCACCCGTATTGGTGGCAACCACTCTAATCTCGTCAAAGCCAGTGAGCACTACAAAGTCGGTAAGGTTCATACGGTGGAAGCAGGGAGTGACATTCACCTAAAAACGGGCGCGAAGTTGGTGATCGAAGCCGGTGCAGAAGTTACCTTAAGTGCCGGCGGTAGCTTTGTGAAAGTGGACGCTGCCGGCGTGCATGCTTCTGGTGCCTCAGTGAACCTAAACTCAGGCGGCAGCGCAGGCAGTGGCCCAGGCTTTAATGGGCAAATGGCGAAGCGTCCGAAAACTATCGACGCCTTAGCCGATCCCGAGGCCGCGCCGCTCCCCGATATTCAAGCGATTGATGTAATGACCACGTCAGAAACACAGCAAGGGGCACCGACGCTTATCGCTGTTCCAGCGACGGCGAGTCTTGTGCAACAGGTTATTGCCGACGTTAAATCTGAAACACCAATTACGCAAGCGTGCCTTAAACAACCTGACGGTAGTTGCCCTCTATCAGACTGCCCCTGTGGGAATAACGTATGAGCTTACATCTAGTATCCACACATGGTGATGAGCCGATAAACTGGTATGCGTTAGTGAGTGACTATGACGGCATGCATCAAGAGGTTTATGGGCTTATTGCTGGTCACAATATTGAACCACTTTATTTATCGACGCCGCTATCAGTGATGATAGAGCGTAGTCCACTTGTTATTCCTTTGAGAACGAATGACCCCATTGTCGATAAGCTATCCAAAGATAGGACTTTATACTTTTCTGCTCCAAACACGGTAGGGTTCGACGCTGTTCTCGCGCAGTTAAGAAATCGCCTTCAAGTGCAGTTTTCAGCAGCGCGAAAAGGGTTTTTACATTACTACGTACCGGCAGTAGCAAGCTATTTTTTGTTGCTCGCTGAACCAAGTGATACCGCTGATTGGCTCGGTACTCTCTCTGGCGCTTATGTTTACCAGAAGATACACAGTCGACAACCTGAGTGGGTGCATATCCTCGGAGCAAATACCGTAGAAGCATCGTCGTCATTGTGGCAGCTGACGGATTCACAGAAAGATGCATTGAACGAAAAGCACACAGAGCAAGAGATACAGCAATGGGCTCAAACGCAAGGCATTGACGTGTTTGACTGGCCGAAACAAAAAGCAGTTAGCCATTTTTGTGCAAAGCATCGAATAGAGAGCCAAGCGTTAATCAATAAGGTTCACTCTCTCCTACATGAAAATGCGATCAGTTTGGATGAAGCGTCGTTAACAATCGCACAAGGACAGACTGAAACGAGCATTGTGGAACAATTAGAGAAATGGGTGTCTAGGGCGTGTTGATCTTTCGTGATTGTTTTTTGAACGGCATGATAAGGCGTTATAATCTCTTTCGCCAAAAACAAACTGTAACGCCATACCATGCCGAGACTCATGCTAACTGATAAGCGGTGGCAAAAGCTACTTCAAGTAATGAAGAACACTGGCCGCATTTATAATAAATCTGAACATAGAATGACCTTTGAAGGGATCCTTTACCGCTTGCGAACAGGA
>NZ_AQOD01000203.1 GCF_000513715.1 Salinivibrio socompensis S35 | reverse complement strand
ATCGACATTTAGTTGAGAACGCTTTCGCGAGGATTAAGCACTTCCGAGCAATATCAACGAGATATGATAAGTTAGCAAGAAATTACGCCAGTATGGTATCACTGGCGTTTACTATAATGTGGCTGCCGATGTATTGCTGAATAAAATGTGTACAGCAAAGATCAACACGCCCTAGTAAGGTTGAGTTTTCTGGCGTTATTATGGATGTAGATCGTCTATCGGACAATGCCGAAGCGAAATCCAATTGTTGGGACTCATGGATGACCTTTAACAGAAACTCAGGAGCATCTGCCTCATATCTAGAAAATTCGATCCCTGAAACGCTTTTTTCTGATAAGAATGATGGTGGCGTCAGCGCAGTTAAGTTGATTGGGTTAGCCAATTCGCAAGGCCAAAAACTTTATACCTTTGACAAAGCCAACATCTCATTGGCAGAAACTTTGCCATTAGATAACGATGTGAGACAAGAAATTTATCAAGCTGTTCAGGTTGGAAATACTGTCACAATCCATGAAAGTCCTATCACTGTTAATGGTTGGAGTGGGTACGGCTACGTCAAAATTGATCCCGAAACGGGATCGGGTGCCTATAAAATTTCAGGAGGGGCTAATGGTGGTGTATGGTCCGGAGTTTTTGCGTCTATAGGAGGCTTCTTTGATGGGCAATCTAAGTTTAAGGACCATTGGTTTAATCCAGGAAATTCTCTTTTATACTCTCGTTTAGCGAAGATGTTTGGAACTGCAAGCTTAGCTATATCCATCATAGACACTATACTGAATCCAGAATTAACAACTGGTCAAAAGGTCGGTCAGGTAGTCATAAATACCGCTGCTTTTATTGGCTCTTATGCACTTTCTAGTTACTTGGTTTCTACACTTGGTACTGGATTGGTTGTTGGTGGCCCTGTTATAATGCTCAGCTTATTGCTTGTGACTTTGGCAATTTTGCAGTCAATACTGGTTAGCTTAATTATCGAGTCATATTTGACTAATAGAAATCATAAAGATAACAAAGAAGGATTATTAGCTTGATACCAAAAAGGGGTATTATTCCCAGCATTGCCGGGTCGGTAGTTGGTTATTGGTTAGCTCGGCAGTGCGAAGGTTTCCATCGTCTACTGCTTGGAGAGTTTCCGTTTTTTCAAGATAAATCCATGCTTTTCATTTTTTGGTTCCAATTATTGCTATATCGGTGATTATAGAAAATAAATACGTATGGGGTAAGCTTATAAAATTGGAAACAAACGCAGATGTGTGGGGTGTTTCATTTGGATTCCTAATAGGGTTTGTAACATTAGGTATCTATTAGATTTATATAGGCAATTAAATTTTCATATACCCGTGATCATTGAAGATGCTTGATTTTACGTAAAAAGAGGATCATGATTCTCACCGATGAAAGTGACTTTAACCAAACAGCAAAAGCAGGAACTTGACCGCCAACACGGAACCACTCGTGATGGGCGAGTGCGCGATCGCATCAAAGCAGTGTTACTGACATCTGAAGGTTGGAGCACGGTGATGATTTCTCAAGCACTGCGTATTAACGAAACAACAGTACGGCGTCATCTTAAGGACTACGCGACTGCTGAGAAGCTCAAGCCCGAGAACGGTGGCTCAAACAGTCGTTTGTCCGCTCCTCAAACATTGGCCTTGATTGACCATTTGACCGACAATACCTACTCCCACACCCACCAGATTGTCACGTATGTGCAGAGTCAGTTTGGTGTGTGCTACTCCGTTGCTGGCATGAACAAATGGCTGCACCACAACGGCTTTAGCTATAAAACCGAGTTTCCGCACCTAATTTAGGAATAAACCGTTTCGTATAACTGACCCAATAGTTTCAGCAATCGTCGTTGGTGTTCTCGTACACCGGTTATGAAGCTCTGACCACCGAATTCGAGTGTATCGATCCCTTCAAATTTA
>NZ_AQOD01000202.1 GCF_000513715.1 Salinivibrio socompensis S35 | reverse complement strand
AAATTTTATGACGTGGTGATCGTCGATACCGGCGGGCCGCTTGCATGTCGATGACGCGATGAATGGGCGAAATCAAAGACGTTCATCGCGCGATTAACCCAGTGGAAACCCTGTTTGTGGTCGATGCCATGACCGGGCAAGATGCGGCGAACACCGCTAAAGCCTTCAATGACGCATTGGCACTGACGGGGGTAGTCCTGACCAAGGTCGATGGTGATGCTCGCGGTGGTGCGGCGCTGTCGGTTCGTCATATCACCGGCAAGCCGATTAAGTTTTTGGGTGTGGGTGAAAAAACCGATGCGCTTGAACCCTTCCATCCTGACCGGGTGGCATCCCGTATCTTGGGGATGGGCGATGTGCTGTCGCTTATCGAAGATCTCGAGCGAAACGTCGACCAAGACAAAGCTGAGAAAATGGCCAAAAAGTTTAAGCAGAAGAAAGGCTTTGACTTGGCAGATTTCCGCGACCAGCTTGAACAGATGAAAGGCATGGGCGGCATGATGGGAATGATGGATAAGCTACCTGGCATGTCCAATGTCCCTGATAACGTAAAAGACAACGTTGATGATAAGATGTTCTTACAGATGGAAGCGATCATCAATTCGATGACACCACGTGAGCGTCAGCGCCCAGAAATCATCAAGGGCTCTCGTAAAAAACGGATCGCCGCAGGGTCAGGTACCCAGGTGCAAGATGTGAACCGTTTGCTCAAGCAGTTTACCCAAATGCAAAAGATGATGAAAAAAATGCAAAAAGGTGGCATGCGCAACATGATGCGGCAAATGAAGGGCATGATGCCACCGGGTGGTGGACCAGGCGGCCCTGGCGGATTCATGGGCTAACCAGTACCGATGTTTTGCCTGTCAGCCCCCGTGCTAGCAGGCATAATAACTCGCTGTGAGGCTGGGGACAGCTGGTGGAAATTTGACTAAACCAGTTGCATTCACAGCAATAAAGAGTAAAATTCCCGAGCTTTATTTTGGCACGAGGCCCCGCATTGCTCACGCGAAACGGGGCCAATTTTATTAAGTAATGCAAATGAGGACGATATGGTAACCATTCGTTTGGCACGTCATGGCGCGAAAAAACGCCCATTTTATCAAATCGTTGTAGCTGACAGCCGCCAGGCGCGCGACGGTCGCTTCATCGAAAAAATCGGTTTCTTCAACCCTGTCGCTCAAGGCCAGGAAGAGAAACTACGCCTTGACCTGGATCGCGTAAACCACTGGGTTAGCGAAGGCGCAACGGTTTCTGACCGTGTTGCTAAGCTAGTTAAAGACGCAGCGCAAGCGGCGTAATTGATCAGTGTCAGGGTTAAAAGAAGAAATGAGTGAGCAAGAGACTATCGTCGTTGGCAAGCTAGGCTCGTCGTACGGCATTCGAGGCTGGCTCAAGATTTTTTCTTACACTGAAGAAGCTGACAGCATTTTTGCTTACTCACCATGGTTTATCCAGGTGCGTGGGCAGTGGCAACGTTTCGAGTTGGAAGACTGGAAGCGCCACAATAAAGGGTATGTTGCCAAGCTCAAAGGGCTGGATCAGCGCGAAGATGCGCAGATGCTGACCAATGCTGAGATTGCAGTCAGCGCACAAGCGCTTCCTGCTTTATCAGATGAAGAGTTTTATTGGCGTGAGCTGTTTGGCATGGACGTGGTGAATGCAAAAGGCTATCACCTCGGCACTGTGACTGACATGCTGGAAACGGGCTCAAACGACGTACTCGTCGTCAAAGCCAACCTGAAAGATGCTTTTGGCAAAAAGGAACGCTTAATTCCGTTCCTTGAAGAGCAGGTCATCAAGTCGATTGATCGCACTGCTCAACGGATCGAAGTTGACTGGGATCCTGGTTTTTAAACTCCAACAGTAAGCGAGCGGAAATATGTGGGTTGGCATTATCAGCCTGTTTCCAGAAATGTTCCGAGCGGTCACTGATTTTGGAGTCACGGGCCAAGCGGTAAAAAAAGGGTTATTGAACGTCGAGACGTGGAATCCTCGTGACTTCACGCAAGACAAACATCGGACGGTTGATGATCGAATACGTGCGGCCTCGGTGCGACCATGGCCTTCATGATGGTGAGCGCCTTTGCGCGATGCGATTCATGCAGCTA
>NZ_AQOD01000201.1 GCF_000513715.1 Salinivibrio socompensis S35 | reverse complement strand
CCATAGGTATCGAAGAAGATAACTTGGCCCGCCACTGTCGGCTTAGTAACCGGATTAATTCGCCAAAGGAAGCGGTTGTCGGGACCCTGAATAACCTCCTATGCCCCAACCAATGCAGAACAAGCCGAAGGTTCGATCAGTGATGCACTTGTCGAAGCGATGCAGAGTATTCCGGAAAACTTATTTGGTATTGATTATACCGATCCATTAGCGATGAATGTGGGAGACATAGAAAACACTGAAGCCGCCGCGCAAGAGCAAGCGGTCAGTATGGCGACGTTTGATAATTTACATCGCCAGTTCAGTACCACTGCCAGTGTCATGGCTTACCTTATTGTAATCTTGCTTTATACGCCCTGTGTGGCGGCCATGGGAGCTTACACCCGCGAATTTGGTCGCCGGTTTGCGCTATTTATCGCGGGATGGTCAATGCTCTTAGCGGTCAGTGGGGCCACACTTTGCTTTCAAATCAGTCAAATAGGTGTGGCGACCACTCAGGCGACTATTTATATTGTCAGCCTGACTGCCCTGCTCATTACGGTCGTCGGTATGATGCGCTATGTTGGTCGTCATCCCCATTGGTTCAAGGAGACCTATTATGATCCTGCAAAAACTCAAAGCCAGTGTCACTCGGGCGGGTGTCATTAGTCAGGAAGCACTGGCAAAAGAATATGGCATTAGTCCTGACGGTGTGGAGGCGATGATGGAGACCTGGATCAAGCGGGGCGTAATTATTCGCCAATGTGCCTGTCACGGTCAGCAAGCGGTTCAGTACCGTTTAGCGCATCATAACGAAATACAGTGCTTGAGTATGGTATAGCGAGACATACAAAAACGGCGACCATTTAGGTCGCCGTTTTGCTTTGTAATGGTGCCCCGGGCCGGACTTGAACCGGCACAGCGCGAACGCCGAGGGATTTTAAATCCCTTGTGTCTACCAATTCCACCACCAGGGCACGCAATTCTTTTCAGCCGCTTACGCCACTGTTTTTAATTTGGAGCGACATACGAGGTTCGAACTCGTGACCTCGACCTTGGCAAGGTCGCGCTCTACCAGCTGAGCTAATGTCGCCTTACATTGTGCATTTGCACTTAAAATTGGTTGCGGGAGATGGATTTAACGCGCCGTGCAACGGCACCGACCGGAGGTCGCATTGACTTATCATCAATTGTCAAATGCTTCTTCATCAACCTAAAATTGGTTGCGGGAGATGGATTCGAACCACCGACCTTCGGGTTATGAGCCCGACGAGCTACCAAACTGCTCCATCCCGCGTCCGTATTGTACCAGCCAGAGTTCTATGGAGCGCGTCCCGGAGTCGAACCGAGGTCCACGGATTTGCAATCCGCTGCATAGCCACTCTGCCAACGCGCCTTCGCGCTTCACCTCTCGGCTAAGTGGTTTGAATTCTACATAACTTTTTCTGGCTGTCACGTACAAATTGTCGTTTTCAGGTTTAACCGTCGATTATTTATCCAAACATCACATTAACACCCTTTTGTTGATCACAATTCGCCCATTAGGTAACGAAACACATCATTGAAATACGAGACTGAAACAAAAGCCGACCCAGCAGATCGGCACGCGCGCCCTAAAAAGGAAATCAAACGGCAGATAACAGGCGCTCACGTTCGTCGTCTTCAATCAGTTTCCAATGCCGACCTTGTTGTGCTCCCGCTAATTTCCAAAGCAAACTTAAATCGAGATCGTTACCGTGAGTGATTTGCAAACGGCGAAATATCTCTTCTGGCGCCATGCTGTAAAATGTAGGGATATCCTCTACCCCTGACTTTTTCAACATCCGTTCTATGGTCAACCGTAGATTAGGGAGGTCGCGCAAGCGACGATGATGTCCACTTGTTTTGTATGCTCTATCATTCAGTGCATGATCGCGTGACGCTTTAACCAACGTCGTCAATTCAATATCGTCATCAGTATAGAGGGTGGTTATGTCATAATAATTCACAACCGCCGACGAGCTTTTTTTCACGTGAACAAATTTTTTACACCCTTTTTCAACTAACGCCTCTGTCACTATGCCGCCACCACGAAGATAAAATC
>NZ_AQOD01000200.1 GCF_000513715.1 Salinivibrio socompensis S35 | reverse complement strand
AATGTGGGAGCAGTTCCGGTTAGCCCAGGCCAAAAAGTACCTGCCGCAAAGTGAGAAGTTCCCCGCCCAAGGCTGCTTGTTCAACGAAGCGGAAACCCTGACCGACACCGGCCCATCCGATGACGAGCCGGAAATGGAAACCGTCACCTACACCCGCAAACGGGGCCGCAAGCCCATCAACCCGGACTTGCCCCGCGAGGTGATAGAATACGATTTACCCGACGATGAAAAGACCTGCCCCTGCTGCCAGGGCCAGCTGCACGCCGTGGGTGTTGAATCGTCCGAGCAGCTCGACATTATCCCCAAGCAAGTTAAAGTGCTGCGCCACGAGCGCAAAAAATACGCGTGCCGCCACTGCGAAAACCACGGTGAAGGCAGCAAAGTTATCACCGCTGCCATGCCCCGACAGCCGCTGCCCGGCAGTATCGCCACTGCAGGGACCTTGGCGACTGTCGCCGTCAGCAAATATGCCGACGGCCTGCCGCTGTACCGTATCGAGAAAGAGCTGGCCCGGGTCGGCGTCGAGCTCCAGCGCACCACGCTAGCAAGTTGGATGATTAAAGCGGCTGAGCTGCTGTCGCCGCTGTACCTCGCCATGAAGGAAAGCCTGCTCGGAGAGCCGGTTATCCACGGTGATGAGACCACGCTTCAGGTCCTGAAGGAGCCGGACAAGACAGCCCAGAGCAAGTCCTACCTGTGGCTTATGCCAGTCCGGAACAAAGCTCCGCGCCCGTCGTGTTGTTCGAGTACCAGCCAGGCCGGGGACACACTTACCCCAAGGCCTTCCTCGATGGTTACCAGGGCACGGTCATGACCGACGGCTACTCAGCCTGGCGGATGCTAGAAAACATGAGCCACCTCGGATGCTGGGCGCATGCTCGGCGCAAGTTCAAGGACGCCCTCGACCTGAGCCCGAAGAAGGGAGGACAGGCCAAGCAGGCCCTGAGTTATATCCAAAAGCTATATGCTGTTGAGAAAAAGGCAAAATCCTTGTCACCAGCAGAAAGGCATGCGATGAGGCAGAAAGACAGCATTCCGATTTTGAACGCCTTCCACGGGTGGCTGGATAAAGCCGCCGCCAGACTGTTGCCGAACAGCCCGATGGGAAAAGCGGTCAGCTATGCACTGAAACAATGGCGTTACCTGGAGAGGTATGTCGAAGACGGCGGCTACCCGATAGACAACAACCGGGTCGAGCGGGAAATCCGGCCGGTGGCGACCGGGCGAAAGGCTTGGCTGTTCGCGGACACCCAAAGCGGGGCGAATGCCAGTGCCGTATGGTTCAGTCTTATGTTGACCTGCCGTGCCAATGGTGTGGAGCCTTATGCCTACTTGCGTCATGTGCTGACCGAGCTACCTCAGCGAGAAGAGGGGTGTGATGTCAGCGATCTCCTGCCCTATAACAAAGCGCCCATTCCATCACCAGGCGGGTAGAAATACCCGCTTACGTTTATCGGCAGATAAACGCAAAGCGTGCGCGTTTATCCATGATAGACGCACACTATCCCAGAATGGATGATTAAAAGCGTCGATTAGTCATGCGGTTACAGCTTAACGCTTGGGGATAGTGTGAACGCCCGAGCAGAGATAGGCGGCGTGCACATTTTCGCGGAAAAGAGATAGGCATGATAGGCAATAAATACTATCTATTTCAGTTAGTTATATGGATAATAGTGCGTATAACGGTTTTGGGAAATCGAGCATGCGCACTAATACAATGTTAGTTTTATGGAGATTGCGCATTGAATCGAAAAATTCACAGAATTAAGAATATGATTTCTTGTAATTTTAAAAATAAATCAATTCTATTTTCTGAATCCGATTTTAGTGAGATTTCACATTCTTTATTGAGTGATTTAGGCTCTCATAAGGTAACTTCATTTGTAATGGCTGCGGCTAAAAACACTGCAATTGGAATTAATGAAAAAGAATACCTCGCTTTAGAAAAAGTATTTTGTGAAAAAATTACTCCTGAGATTGCAAAATCTGCTTATGGGGATCGATCAAAGGTTAGTCTTTTAAATGAGTTTTCTGAAAAAGAATCTAAAAAATATATAGAAGATTTTATTAGAAGTCTACCGCTTCAGAACAAGGATTGTTGATTTTACAATTGATGATATACATGGCGGAAGAGATAAAGTAATTAGGATTTCCAATCGAAATACACAAAGTATTTTAGATCGCTTATTTAAAAGGCTTGGAAAGGAACACTCATCACAAAGCTTCCTTCATTCTTCTATTAAAAAGTTATCTGGTTCAATTTTTGATCTAGATTTTACTATTCACACAGAGCGTGAAGAATTCAAGTTTAATAAACGTGGCGTGTGGAAAAACTAACAAGCGCCTGCAATCTAACCTCCGGCAGTTGAGGCAGGCGTTATGTGCTTGGAAAGCTGGCATGATTAAGTGTTGAATTACAAAAGGGATATCGATGTTAGAAAGAATACATAGAATAAAAGGAATAGGGCTTTTACATGATGCTGATGCAAGGGCGCATGGGCTACAGAAAGCCAGCTTTATCTATGCAGATAATGGACGAGGTAAATCAACACTAGCTTCACTCTTTCGCTCTTGTTCAACAAATAAGCCTGAATTGCTGGTAAACCGCCGCACGATTGATGGTAATAACGACCAAGAAGCGAGTCTTCAATTTTCTAATGGGCAGCGCTCTAGTTTTCAAAATGGTAGTTGGGATCTGAGGGATCCCCACTTTTTTTCACCTGAGCTCTCCCGCTGCCATTGCCTTCAGCCCTCCAACCGCTAAAGCCAGATCCCTCACTCTGTACCCATATCCTTCTCGTCCAACCAGCTCCCTCCCCAGGAAAAA
>NZ_AQOD01000199.1 GCF_000513715.1 Salinivibrio socompensis S35 | reverse complement strand
TCTGTTCTACAGATAAAAGTAACAAAAGGCGCTGTGATCTCACGAGTATCAAGGCTGTTCAAACACATTTATATCGATGAAGTGCAAGATTTAGCTGGTTATGATCTCGATATCATTAAGCTTTTATTAAAATCAGATTCATTAGTAACTCTTGTGGGAGATCCAAGACAAGTAACATACTTAACTCATCACTCAAAAAAATATGGGAAATATGCAGACGGCAATATAAAAAAATTTGTTGAAAATGAATTAGGTAAAAGAATCTCTTGTGAAATTGACACAACAACTCTAGCCGCTTCACACCGGAATAATCAAAAAATATGTGACTATTCAGGTAAGCTCTATCCAAGCTTACCATCTCCGAACTCTTGTAACTGTGATACATGTAAGCTAGATGTTGAACACTTAGGGTATATATAATAAAACCATCACTAGTTGAGGATTATTTAAAAAAATATAATCCGCTGCAGTTAAGATGGAGTTCCTCAACAAAGACAAATCCCAATTATGAGGTTCAAAACTTTGGTGAATCAAAAGGTTTAACCGCAGATCGAGTATTAATATATCCCACAAAAACAATGAAAGAGTGGATCAAAAATAACAACCATAAATTAAAAAATGAAGTTCGAGCAAAACTTTATGTTGGAATAACAAGAGCGCGTGCTAGTTCAACTATCATAATGGACTATGATGAAAACGATCAATTTGATGGCATAGAAATATATACTGGTGGTTAAAACTAGCCCAGACGTGTAACAAGTGGTTCCAGGTGACGCCTACGGCGCACCTGAACCAAGCGTTATGTGCCTGAGTGAGTTAGGAGTCATTTGTTAAATGAGTATTCAGTTGAAGCTGATTCAGTTTAGAAAGAAAATTAGGGTAAATAAGAAGAAAGTAATTGAAGCAATAATTGCAAATCACTCCGCAGACATATGCATAATTTGTGGTTCTCAAGAGCAGTTGACGAGAGAGCATGTGATTCCTCAGTGGGTCTATAATCGTTGTACAAAACGAACATTCAACACAACGACTAACTGCGCTTCTCAAACGTACAACAAGACGACGCTACCGGCCTGCAAAGATTGCAATTCGAATCTGCTTGGCTACTTGGAAAGGCATTTGAAGCATGAATTTGAAAAAAATTATGTGAGCAAGCAAGAGTTCTCTCAAGAGACCTTAGAGTTAATCGTTCTATGGTTAGAAACTTTAGAGTACAAATTCCAAGTTCTTGACCTTAGAAGAAATCTAAACAAGGTAAAAGGCGCAGAATACATACCTTTTATTGGCAAAATGCCAATAGCAATGTTTCAAGATCCTATGGATACAAGCCCTTCAAAAGTTTTCTCGAATCTTCGTTCTGCATTGCAAGTATTAAGCGTGAAATCAAAGGTTAACAGGCTTAATTCTCTTTGTGTTATCCATACTACAAACAAAGATTTTCACTTTTTCCACTCTACAAATAACTTTATATTTATTGAGTTAGCCGAGTTTGGGGTCGCGTTTTTCTATTTTTACAAGCAAGAGTTTGAAAGTTACAACGTTGCTGCCGAGACAGCAATGAGAATCGTCCAAGAAAATTACGATAAAACAGGCACATAACAAACTGTTTAAGAGGGATTCGCAACGCGTGGTCATTTTCACTATGCGTTGGTTTTAGTGTTTAAGGTGGTATGCGGCGGCTTTTGTATTGCGTTACTCACCCTTAACAGGGCGTTATGTCTGAGGGATCCCCACTTTTTTTCACCTGAGCTCTCCCGCTGCCATTGCCTTCAGCCCTCCAACCGCTAAAGCCAGATCCCTCACTCTGTACCCATATCCTTCTCGTCCAACCAGCTCCCTCCCCAGGAAAAAATAGGACAGAACCCGGCGGGTTCGAATGGTATTAGCCTGAAAGA
>NZ_AQOD01000198.1 GCF_000513715.1 Salinivibrio socompensis S35 | reverse complement strand
TTCTCAAGAGCACCCTCTACAATTTTACTTTGAAAATCAGTAGTTTTATCTATAGCCCAAACTGCAAAACTGGATCCAACAATTATGATAGTTCCAGCCAGAAACGTAACAGGAATAGAGGCTACAGCCAGAACCACAAGGATACCTCCTGCCAAAGCAGTCGAACTAAGAACACCAACCAATAATTTAGCCTCATCAACCCCCAATTTATTTAAAGTGTATTCATCATTTAAAACATATTGCAGAACATTAATTGCTGAACCGACTAATACTTCCATAGGGGCAGTAACTTTGACATAACGAGCCATCCCTTTCACGGAATCTAAAGCCCCTAAACCAAGCTTAACCACTTGAGGGTTAGACGCTTTGAAACGATTACCCGCTAACAATGTTTTCATGTGTTGCTTGTAACCTTTCAATATTAGGTAATCGACGCCGTTATGTGTTTTAACGTAAGCAGTCACCCCCAACCCACCTAATTTTTTAGCGGTATCGAATGCATCGTAAGTACCTTTCACAGCACCGCCGATATTTTGAGTTTTATCGAGCGCATCAAAAAACTCTTTCCATTCTTCTGGCGCGAGCACTGTCGTTTCTATGACATCTTGCGTATATCGAATATGAATCTCTTTCTCTCCCTCTTTAGCGAGGAAGTTGTAAGGAGGCCAATACATATTATCAGGATTAACACTAACGGTTGACGCTGCTTTTCTCTCTTGAAGCTGTTGCCATTCCTTTTCTCGTTCTTGAAGCCGCTCTCTACGCTGTCTTTCCACTTTTTCTCTGGGGGTTTCTTTGGTGACGACGGACGCCTTCACCTCGTTGTTTGCGGGCATCAGCGAGCCGGTGGGCGCAAATTTTTAGCCGTCGCGCGTGCTAATGCCGCCTTTGACGCCGCCGATTGCCTAGCCATCTCACAACTCGTACAACGACACACTAATGGTTGGGATGCATCAATGGACATCGATGAGGTTTAGAAGGGTCAAAGATATTGGGTAAGCTCATATCACTCTCCACGCAATCGAAATGAATATGCGCATCGTACCATGGCGTTTTTTCCTAAATCATTGAACTTATCACTCTAGCGGCGATCAGATCATCAAAGCCTAGAAACAAGTCACAGATGATGAGCAAAGCCAAGTACAAAATCAACAATGCCCTTGAAAGGTTATATTCTTCCCATCGCCTCGCGATGTGCCGAACTGTTCGCTGCTGCTATCAATGCTGGATGGATTGCTATCCAAGATCCAATAGAGAATGAGGACTTACTCCATTACTATCACCAAAGACACTGTCTGGCCGCCTTGCTGGCCCAGCGAAAGCATAATTGTTATCGCTTTCTGCCTACGCGCTCACTTAGCACCACGTATTATAAATTTTGATCGCTGACCACCCATTATCACCAGAACACCGTAGCAGATCGCCAAATCCTGCTCAGATCAGTTAAACTGCCTGTATTCCCGACAGTTAGTGACAAGGCGTCCTATGTTTAACGGCAAATCCATTCTGATCACCGGCGGTACTGGTTCTTTTGGTAAAAAGTACGTCCGCACTCTGCTTGAACGCTATCAACCACGTCGCCTCGTGGTGCTCTCTCGCGATGAGCTCAAGCAATATGAAATGCAGCAAACCTTTAACGCCCCTTGCATGCGCTATTTTATCGGCGATATGCGTGATGGCGATCGTTTAATGCAAGCGATGCAAGGCATTGACTATGTGATTCATGCCGCGGCACTCAAGCAGGTACCTGCCGCCGAATATAACCCGATGGAATGTATCAAGACCAACATTCACGGCGCAGAGAATGTGATTCGCGCTGCGATTGCCAACGGGGTGGAAAAGGTGATTGCGCTCTCGACCGATAAGGCCGCCAGCCCCAATAATCTCTATGGCGCCACCAAACTGTGTTCAGATAAATTGTTTGTCGCCGCTAACAATATGACCGGGGGCCAAAAGACACGTTTTTCGGTGGTGCGCTATGGCAATGTGGTCGGCTCGCGCGGCTCTGTGGTGCCTTTGTTTAAGAAAAAGGCAGCGGAAGGCGCGGATCATTTGCCCATTACTCATCCTGAAATGACCCGCTTTTGGATTACCTTGCAGCAAGGGGTGGATTTTGTGCTGAAAAACTTTTCGCGCATGTATGGCGGGGAAATATTTGTTCCTAAGATCCCATCGGTTCGCCTGACGGATCTGGCCAGCGCCTATGCCCCGAACACGCCCGTCAAGGTGATAGGTATTCGTCCCGGTGAGAAAATGCATGAAGTGATGTGTCCGGCTGACGATGCGCATCTGACGCTCGAATTTGCCGATCATTACGTGATTTGCCCCACCATTAAGTTCTACGATGCCGATGATGACTATCGAGAAAATGCGTTGGGCGAAAAAGGACAGCCCGTGCCAGAAGGCTTTGAGTATCAATCAGGCACTAACCCAGATGTGTTAACCGTCGAAGCCATTTTGCAACTCGACACCGAGCAGTAAAGGAGTATGGCGTTGATCCCATACGGAAAGCAGCATCTTAGTGAGCAAGACTATGCCGCTGTGCTTGAGGTGCTAAAAAGTGATTATCTGACCCAAGGCCCGCAAGTTCCGGCTTTTGAAGCCGCCGTCGCCGAACTCACCGGGGCTGCGCATGCGGTCGCTGTTAATAGCGCGACATCTGCTCTGCATCTCGCTTGTCTGGCGCTAGGGTTAGGCCAGACGATC
>NZ_AQOD01000197.1 GCF_000513715.1 Salinivibrio socompensis S35 | reverse complement strand
AAGCCCATTGGTCGACGCGCTTCGCGCGATTCCTCAGTGCCAACTCGTGCTTTGCCGCCATTATACTCGAAACCATAGGCGGTCAATCACGACAACGTGCGACCTTGTCCATGTTCACGAAGGCCGAGCTATCTATTGGGCGCTGTTTCAACACATATTGCATGGCGTCCCCTATATCGTGACGCGACGCATTGATAACCCACTAAAGAAAAAGTGGTTGTCTCAACTCGCTTACCGCAAAGCCAGTGCGCTGGTAGGCTTGAGCTCGGAGATTCTCCATCAACTAGAGAAGCATCATCCTGATGCCAACTTAGTCAAAATCCCTAGCTCTCCTGTCACGTACCCAGTATCTCAAGCAAAGGTTGAGCAAATCAAAGCGCAATTTAGTGATAAGTTCTTGGTTATTCATGCCGCCAATATGTATGCGCATAAAGGCTTTGATGTCACGATTGAAGCGGCTCGATTACTTGCTGACATATCACCTGACATTCAGTTTTGCTTACTCGGTGATGGTAAAGAGCGTGAGGCGCTGGAGGCGAAAGCCAAAGGGCTCCACAACGTCCACTTTGCTGGCAAACAAACCAATATGGGCGATTGGTTTACGGCGGCAGATTTATTCGTCCACCCTTCCTATTCAGAAGGCTTAGGCTCGGTCATTTTAGAAGCGATGGCGGCCGGATTGCCTGTAATCGGCGCTCGAGCTGGCGGGATCCCTGATATTATTGAGCATGGAGTCACAGGACATCTCATTGCGCCGGGCAACGCCAATCAGTTAGCGCAAAATATCGCGGAAATAGCTCAACAAGACGCGCTTAGAGCTCACCTTATAAAAGGCAGCCACCAACAAGCTGCTGCATGTGATATTTCCCAAACCGCGCTGACTTATCAAACGCTCTATCAGAAAGTCAGTAAGGATTTATGAAAATTAAAGCTCTAAATAACATAATTATAATCAAAAAACTTCTCCCGTATAAAATTATAAAACCCCTAACTCATACTCCAACTTTCTCCATTTCTTTACCAGCTTACGGCGAGCCAATACTGTAAAATTAGAAATAATAATAAGTTTTAAACCATATCTTCTTGTACCTAAACCATCGATAACAATAGGTGTTATTTTATCTCTATTCTTTTTTATCAAGATCTGATCAGAATTAATATCCCCTAAATAAATACCATATTTATAGAAGAATAAGAATAAATCACTCATAATTCTTATAATATCATTTTCTGATATTTTTTTACATTTAAACGTCAATGATCCAGTCGTATTGAGGGGTGACCATCAAAGTCTCTTACTCTTTCAAAGACCAAACCAGGACCATAATCAGTATCAACATCTCCATAGTATTCAGGAATATGATAGAATGGAACTTTCTTTCTTTTTAATTTCTCAAAGTAGTATTTTTCGATCTTATTTTGCGAGCGATGAACAACACCAGGCTTATTAACTTTAACACAACGTTCTTCCACATCTGGATGTACAAAGCACAACCGCTCATTGCCTACACCTAATAAATCACTCTCTCTCAAATTTAGTTTCATTTTATCTCTAAAACCCTAAGTTATCTACAAATTCAAAAGTGCTTTCGATGGAATTATTAGTGTTTATATAATAATACAATGGTGGCTTCTTCTTCAAAACAAGCTTAAAATATTCCCTCCTTAGAACATCTATAGTAAAGTGTGAAAGTTCCTTTTTCCTTTTTATAATTATATCTGAAGGCGCGTCTAGTTGAATGATGCACTTTGTGCTAGGAGCTATGTTAATCAGAGTTCCAGAGCTATTATTTACTTTAACATCCTTATCTTCGAACCTAACCCCTGACATCAAAAGATCTATATAATACCGATCTAGTACTTTCATTTTTCCTACTCTGGAAAAAAACTAAGTAAATAACCAGGGATTAAGCTAATCCAAAAAAGAGTCAGGTTATTCAAATCATCGAATTGGTTTTTTTCCAAAGGTTGGCCATTATTTTTTTTCCTCTTTTTTTAAATTAAATGAAAAAACAACTTTGTAAAGAACCCTCCTCCTAAACAACCTTTTAAATCTAAAGCTTTCAGCATCACGGCACATACAGAACCTATTTATTAT
>NZ_AQOD01000196.1 GCF_000513715.1 Salinivibrio socompensis S35 | reverse complement strand
GTGTTCTTCATTACTTGAAGTAGCTTTTGCCACCGCTTATCAGTTAGCATGAGTCTCGGCATGGTATGGCGTTACAGTTTGTTTTTGGCGAAAGAGATTATAACGCCTTATCATGCCGTTCAAAAAACAATCACGAAAGATCAACACGCCCTAGTGCATTGAGGGCAACCTTTTGTGTGTTTGGTGAAACTTGCTGCGCATTCGCCAAATAAGACAGAAACGTTTTTACATCCTCGTCACTGAGCTCTGTAGGGTGTTGCTTGTGATGGAAAAGGATAAATCGACGAACCCAGTATAAGTAACTCTTCTCGGTTCTAATCGCATAGCCTCGTCGCCTAATCTCGTGCTGAAGGCTTGCCATAAACGGACTTTTGGTCATGATCTTTTCCCTCGCTCTAAGACTGTTTATTCATACAGCTTATCGGTAAGGAAAGCCAAATGGTGTGCACGTTTTTTCGAGGCACATTCACATTATCGCCGAAAGAGAAAATATTAATACAATATAATCATAGGGTTATAATTTATCCTTTGGGGATAGTGTGAACGCCTGGGCTGGGATAGGCGGCATGCACACTTTCGCAGATAAGGTGATTGCTTCAAAGATTAAAAATGTGTTTAATCATAAGCAGTTAGATGAAAAAATATGCGTATAACGGTTTTGACAAATCGAGCACGCGCACTAATACAATGTTATATTCTCCAGGGAGAGTGGTGAATGAGTTATACATTTTTTTATGATGAATCCAATAATATTCGAAAACTTTTCCTCAAAGGGCGAAGTTTTAATACCGATTCGCATTCAAATCCATCACCATGCTTTGTTCTTGCAGGAATACTGCATGAAGGTAATGCCGCAGAAAGCGATATCAATGAACTTATAGATGCTCTTAAGCTTCCGCCAACCGCAAAAGAACTGAAATTCAAGCAAGTCGCGAAAGGTGGATTTTTAGATAATCTTAAATCTGTCAAACTAGTTGTTCTTTTAGAATGGTTGCTCAAAAGCGATTACTATATTCACTATGACAACATTAATATGGAGTATTGGTCATTAGTAGATATTATTGATGATTGTTGTGAATATGTAGATACGTATGGTGGTTTAGACTATTCCCGCGCTGGAGGAAAGAGGCCTTACCTTGATTATCATAAGGATGCTCTCTATGAGCTAATGAAAATAGATAAATCTAATTTTCTTAGTTTGCTATCAAAATATAATTATCCAAAAATAGAACCTAAAGATGCACCAGCATTTAATAAAGGGTTAAATAAATTAGCTAAGAAATACTCGAGGCCAGAAGCAAGGGCGAGAAAAATTGTTAGACAAAAGAACTTCATTTAGTTTGTTGAGTCTTTCTAAGCTCTTTGATATGTGCCGTAAAATTGAAGAGTACTTTTTTGTTTATGATCATAAGGTTGGATATTTAATTGATGGTTTTTCGATATTTTACAACCAAAGAGTACAGCTCTTTGATAGTTCAAGGCATATCTTAGATAATGAATTTGAAATTCAAAAGTGCTTTGAGCAATATGAGAAGCTTGATAAGGAACTTGAAGAATTGAATTATGAATTTGTTGATTCTAACTCTTTTCTCGAGGTGCAAGTTTCAGATGTACTATGTGGTCTGTTCAAAAATTATTTTACATTCATCAATGAACTAGCAATAAGTGATTTAGATGAGGTTAAGTCAAAATTAACTAGCTCGCAGCGAAATTGCTTGCACTTGATAGCTGATCTGATCTTAAAATCAGATAATAAAAATAAAGAGTTTCTTTTTTACGTCATGTCAATGGGCGAGCATGAGAAGCATAAGCAGTTCATGTTCGGAGAATATAACAAGTCAAATCACGCGGATGCAGCATAGCTGCACCGGTGTTTGAAGCGTTAGACTCTTTAAGTCCGAGGAACCATCTTGATTGAAGCTAATACCGTAAAATTTATAAAGCTTGGACAGTCTGGTGGCTGGGAAGAGCGCTGTATTGAAAGCGATAAGCCAATGATAAGGCTCGGTTTTGATAACCCTCATCATCAGAAATGCCTAGATGAGGACTGGGGTTTTATGAACCGCTACTGGCTGGAGTCGAAAACTAAAGGAAAGGCGACTGAAACTACAAATCAAATAAAAGATTTCTATACGCAACCAGCTACAACAATGTGGATTACGTTCTACAAACGCAAGCTTTATTGGTGCTTTGCTAAGAAAGAAGTGATACAGCTCGAGGATGGCAGCAGAATCAGAGAAGTTGATGGTGAATGGCAGTCTTGTAACGTAAAAGGCGAGCATCTATATGTTGAAAACCTGAGCGGAAAACTAACCAAAGTTCAAATGTTCAGGGGCACAATTTGCTCCGTCAAAGAATCTAATTACCTTCTTAAAAGAATTAATGCAATTGAGTTGCCGGAAGTTCAAACGGCAAAAGACTCTCTTAATAACTTAGTGTCAAGTGTAAAGCCACTAATTAAAAACCTTGGGTGGCAAGATTTCGAGCTTCTTGTCGACCTTGTGTTTTCAAATGCCGGCTGGCAGCGAGTTGCAACCCTAGGAAAGGTAGAGAAGTCGATTGATCTTGATGTGATTTCACCAGTAACCGGAAGGCGTGCTTTTATACAAGTTAAATCTCAGTCCTCAAAAGATGAGTTCAAAGGTTACATCGAACAATTCGAAGGGATGCCGCAATACGATGAAATGTATTATATCTGCCACACGGGAACTTCAGCATTAGAAGAAATTCAATTTCCTAATAATGTTCAACTTATTGGGCTTAATCACATGGCGCATCTTACAGTTAATGCGGGGCTTGTAAAATGGCTTATTACCAAGGCATCTTAAGCCTAACAAACGCGTCAATTAGGACGCTCGCAAGCTCGCGCCTATTACGCGGGCGTTAATTGGCTCAATAAAATTTAGCCCACAGGAGGTAGAAGTTGGTAGATATGCTCAGGTAGATTTAGCTTACTCATTTCTTGCTGCAAAAGAGAATGCAGGCGAGTCTTTTACAATCGATGAGTTAGCCACTGCTACAGGTTGGAAAAAACAAACGTGTGGAACATATCCATCAAAGCGATGGCATCAATACGTTCAAAAAGATGGCTCTCATTATCTGACATCAGGAATTAAATCCCTTAGTAAGGAAGAGTTTAGAGCAGTTCATAGCCAAAAGTTGCAGCAAGTTACGGATCATTCGGTGAAAGGGATGCTTTTGCATAAGGCAAGGGAGTTTGCGCTACTTGCTGTTTCAACGTACAACAATCCTTACACAGAATTTAAAACCTATGGCTATATAGTCAATATTGTCATTGCATATACAGCATTGTTTCATGCGATCTTTGAAAAAAAGGGGACAAACTATTTTCACCTAAAGGATGGCAAACCTATTATCATCGACGGTGAAGAAAAAGCATGGGAGTTAATGGAGTGCTGTAATGAATATTGGAAAGGGGTTGAACGCCCTGAAAAATATAACCTTCAATTCCTCATTGGATTACGCAACAAAATCGAACATAGAAGCCTTCCTGCAATTGATTTAGCTGTAGCTGGTGAGTGTCAGTCTGCATTAATGAATTTTGAAAACTTGCTTGTTGAGGAATTTGGCGACTCGCATGCGTTGTGCGCTAATCTTGCAATAGCTATGCAACTTAGCCGAGTACTGAGAGATCCCCTCATAAATCCGCCAATGCATAGCCCTCTTTTAAGAGCTGCTGGGCTAGAACCACAGCCGCAGCTAAGAAGTGTTGAGTTATAATTTCGTAGTCTGGTCGCCTGAGGACTTCCATACCTAACCGGACGGTAGACAGGACATTTCGATTTCTGACTGTATTCGCTTGAAAGTGCCTGTCCCATCCTTGCTGCT
>NZ_AQOD01000195.1 GCF_000513715.1 Salinivibrio socompensis S35 | reverse complement strand
TAGCATCGACAACAATGTGACAGAGCGAGACATCCGCCCGTTCGCCACGGGTCGAAAGAACTGGATGTTCTCGACATCTGTCGGTGGTGCAAAAGCGAGTGCCAATCTGTATAGCTTGGTGATGACATGCCGTGCCAATGACATCAATCCCTATTATTACTTCCGGCACCTGTTCGCTGAATTACCCAAGCGCTCGCCATCGGACGATATGTCAGATCTGATGCCGTGGTGTGTGGAACTCAGTGATGTCGAGTAGGCGCTCACCGGTTTATTAACCGCTTACATAGTAAAGGCCCGATTCGGGGTCTTCGAGTTGTCCTTGGTAGCGAAGGTCACACTGTATACTGTCGTTGGCCGCTTCTTCGCGTCGTTGCCAGTGGCGTTGTGATTGCCCGTGGTAATGGCCCCATAGCGCTTGCTCGCCCCGCCAGACAATATCACCTTGTTCATTACACAGCTCTTGCGGTGTGCCCGCGTGGTCGGTCACGATGTAATGCAGCTCGCTGCCTTGCTCATGGTGGGTCACTTGCGCCATCGGGCGGAAGCTGCCCGGCTCGTAGAGGTATTCGGTTTGCTGCAGGACTTGCCCATCAGCCGTGGCTTGTTGTTGCTGCACAATATGCGCGCCGTCCCACAGGTAGTGGGTTTGTGTGTCGCTGTGCGCACATTCTTTGGCGATGCGTCGCCCAAACGGGTCGTAACGGTAGCGATACCGCGTGCCGTTGGGCAGTTCAATGCGGGTTAAGGGTTTCTAATACACGCCCTGCGCGGTCATGGCGGCGTTTTTGGCCCAGTAAGAGCGCATACTGAAGGCATCAGAAAAGTGGACACCTCCAATGCAAAACTGGAACGTGACGCTATCGCAGCTGACTATTCACTTCGAAGGCCGACTGGATGATCACATAGACCTATGAAAATTGGCTGACACAGAATATTGAACACCCTCCACCCTGATATTTACGCCGTACTAACCCGCCAGTTTCCTTAATGCTTTCAGTACCTTAAAGAGCCCACACCCCAGGTATCGTCGCAACTTAACAACTTTAAGCTCTAGAGGCACTTTTGTGCCTACGAATCAAAAATCCCTCGGGTACGCCGAGGGATTTTAATGGGAAAGGCAGACCTCACAGAACCTTATACTTAGAGATTAAAGCACTGCAAGCATCGACAATGGAAGGGCGGGCAAGAGCAATATAATCAGATACTTCCTCATCAATTCGTTTTAAATAATCCGAACTAAAATTCTCTCGAACACTTGGTTCAGGGTAGTCATCAGTTTCAGATGCCACACCTACAAAAGGTAAAAAATCAGAGTCATTTTCTAAGTTAAGTTGATTCCTCAGTGAAACCAACAGTCTGCAACCTTCAATAAAATTAATGTCGTCATTAACCAAAGATTGGCAAATATCTATGATTTTTTCCTGATCCTTTACATCCATTACTTTGGCCCCTTAAGATAATCTTCAACAATTGTCTTCGGTTCTACCCGTTGTCCAGTCGTCGAATTTTCATACCAATGAGTTTCAAATTTACGACCATCAGGAGCAGTATGTTTCAAGCTGGAGCGTTTTGACCAGTCGGAAGTATTCCCACCATATTCATTAGCTAGCCGTTTTGAGTCCCTTAATAGAGTTTTTGAACCAGCCCCTGCAACAGAAACACCTGTCTCACCAAGCTGCTGTTGACTACCTAATTGTTTATTAAGCTTAACGGCATTAGCAGGATTTCTGGCTGCACTGTTTGTAACATCTTCGCCCTCACCTCCATGAGCAGCACCCGCCAGCCCCAGCGGATCCACCCACTCTAGTGGGTTGGCGACATACGCCTGTGGCCTTAATCCTCCCGCAAACCCTATCGGGTCGGGGCTAAGATACTGACCACTGTCTGCATCGTAATAACGGTTTACGTTATAGTAAAGGCCCGATTCTGGGTCTTCGAGTTGTCCTTGGTAGCGAAGGTCACACTGTATACTGTCGTTGGCCGCTTCTTCGCGTCGTTGCCAGTGGCGTTGTGATTGCCCGTGATAATGACCCCATAGCGCTTGCTCTCCCCGCCAGACAATATCACCT
>NZ_AQOD01000194.1 GCF_000513715.1 Salinivibrio socompensis S35 | reverse complement strand
AGCGATGTTTGAGCCTTATCGCCAGTGGCTGTTTAGTTTACAAGCGTGTCCCGCGCACCGGCCCCATCATATCAATGAGCAATCACACCATGTGAACCGGCTCTGTCATGCCCGTATCGGGGTGCCTGAGCTGACAGGAAATCAATTGGCGCTAAAAACGGAACCCGCAGAGATTCTTAAATCGGTGGCAGGCGATATTCGTCAAGCCACAAAAAGTGTGGATATGGTGTTTTATATTTGGCACCCAGGGGGGCATGCCGATGAAGTCGCACAAGCGGCGTGCGATACCGCCAAACGGGGCGTTCCGGTTCGGATTATGTTGGATTCGGCGGGGAGCAAAACGTTTTTCCGCAGTAAATGGCCACACGCAATGCGGGAGGCAGGGATAGAGCTGATAGAAGCACTGGCGGTGAATCCGTTTAGGATGTTCTTTCGGCGTCTCGATATTCGTCAGCACCGGAAAGTGGTCATTATCGATAATCAGCTGGCGTATACCGGCTCGATGAATATGGTCGATCCGCGATTTTTCAAGCAAAATGCCGGTGTCGGTCAGTGGGTGGATGTGATGATTCGCGTTTCCGGGCCGACGGTCTCCGTGCTGAGCAGTATTTTTGCCTGGGACTGGGAAGTCGAAACCGGTATTCGTGACTTACCCAGCGCACCCGAATGCTTGATGATTGATGATCATCAACATGCGAATCATGCCGTACAAGCTATTCCATCTGGACCGGGACTACCGGAGGGGATGATCCAACAAGTGCTCACCTTGGCCATTCACCAAGCGGAAACCAGTATTACCATTACCACCCCTTATTTGGTCCCCAGTGAAGGCCTGATGGTCAGCCTGCAAACGGCAGCGCAACGCGGGGTAAAAGTAACAATCATTGTGCCAGAGAAAAATGATTCATTGATGGTTGAATGGGCCAGCCGCTCCTTTTTTGAAGATTTAATGATGGCAGGGATTGAAATATACCGCTTCAGCGGTGGCTTATTGCATACCAAGTCAGTACTTGTCGATGAGCAATATTGCTTAGTAGGAACGGTCAACCTTGATATGCGCAGCCTCTGGTTAAACTTTGAATTGACCTTAACCGTGGACGACCCTGAGTTTTGCGCTGGCATTAACCGATTGCATCAGGATTATTTGGCTCAGTCCTTGCTCGTTAACTCAGAGAGCTGGCAACAACGGCCGGTTTATCTCAAACCCATCGAGCAGTTTTTCTATATGTTTAGTCCGCTGTTATAACCAGCGTCAGGCGAATAAGGTGACGCGTAAGAGGAGGCTTAGTCAAAGTAACTTACCGTATGCAGTGTTATTGCATAAGTATTTGTTATTGCATGATTGTGATTAACAAGATTGTAACTATTTGTGATCTTAAGCAACACAATGCTGGATAGTCAGTCCTTCCTGTAGACAGGCACTATAATAGAGAGTGCCCAAAGTCGAGTGATAGGAGCTAGCATGTCTATCCATTCACGTAGTTACACCTTAAATACCACGCCAGCGCGTAAAGCGCACGTGCGAGTCATCCCTAACGGCAATGTGATGGTTCAGATCGCGGACGAAGAAAATCCGCACCTGGCTGACTTTGATGAAGTCACCTTTCAGCGAAAAGGAAAGATAACCCAGTTGCTTGCCGAGCATATCGAGCCCGGTAAGCGTGACCATTGGGCCTTACCTTTGAACCATACAGATGCTAATGAGTTAGCGACATTGATTGATCAAGCCCAAGAAGAGTTTGAACTTTTAATGTGTGACTTAAGTTAATCTCAAACCCACCAGTGCGTAGACCCGCTGGTGGGTTTTTATTTATCGCGTCGAGCGAGTTGTCCCTTCCGGGCCGTTGCGTCTACTCATTGTCTCAATTATGCGAATTATCAATAAAGGCTTGCGCTAGGTCTGTTCAACCTGTGCTGTTTTAACGCAGACTAGTCGCAAATGCGCCACAGGTGTGGCGTGATACAGACAAGTGATCCGCGCGTGCGGACATGCAGTGATTACGCGACATTTTTATTCGCGCTGATCCAGCTGTCGTTGTGATGTAACTGGTGATCTATGAAAAATCAATCGCGCCCTATCTCTGTGGGTTTTTTAGTTGTTGAAAGGCGAACGGTGACTAGCCTTTTATCCGCATTGTTGATCAGCCTCCTAGGGCGTGTTGATCTTTCGTGATTGTTTTTTGAACGGCATGATAAGGCGTTATAATCTCTTTCGCCAAAAACAAACTGTAACGCCATACCATGCCGAGACTCATGCTAACTGATAAGCGGTGGCAAAAGCTACTTCAAGTAATGAAGAACACTGGCCGCATTTATA
>NZ_AQOD01000193.1 GCF_000513715.1 Salinivibrio socompensis S35 | reverse complement strand
CTATATCAGCTCAAAATCACTGACTGCCGATGAGGCAAGCCGTGCTATTCGCTCGCATTGGGGCATTGAATCCATGCACTGGGTATTGGATGTCAACATGGGTGAAGAGGCATGTCAAATTTATAAAGACAATGGGGCCGCGAACGTTGCCTGCCTGAGACACATGGCTTCAAACATGGTGCGGGCTGAGCCGACCAAGATCAGCTTGGTGGCCAAATAGAAGCGTTGTCTCATGAATCCCAGCTTTTTAGAGAAGGTTTTAGCCGCAGATATTCCGGCGATGGTTGAAAAATGAACACTCATGCGCTCGCCCTGGAGTACCTGGCGACCGTGCTGGTGCGGCCTAAGCTGGCTGTAATACCTGATTAAATATTTCAGTATATGATCTTGAGCCTGCGAAAATGAACGGTAACCATAAGTCGGCATCCATTCTGTCTTCAAACTTCTGAAAAAGCGCTCCATTGGCGCGTTATCCCAGCAGTTACCTCGGCGGCTTAAGCTTTGCTTTATTTGGCATTTCCAGAGTGTCTGGCGGAACTTACGGCTCGTATAATGACTACCCTGGTCACTATGAAACATCACGCCTTTAGGACGTCCACGGCTCTCATATGCCATTTTTAATGCGTTACTGGTCAACGTACTGTCCGGTGACAACGACATCGCCCAGCCAACCGGTTTTTGTGCAAATAAATCAATAACAACAGCCAGATAAGCCCATCGGCTGCCGGTCCAGAGTAGAGTAAGAGGCGGGGCGTAGTCGAACTATTTCCCAGCCTCTCCTCTCCGAACCGGACGTGCACCTTTCAGCGCATCCGGCTCTCCACTTAATTGTGGCTAACAGCCATTGCAACATCTCGATAACCCGAACTAACTGACCGTATTTCTCATTTCGTCCCGACAATATGGATTGGACTCCGGTAGTCGCCATCTAAAAGGGCGTTTGAGGCTACTCACTAATCGAAACAGTGATTGACCACATAAATTGCCTTTGTTGCTCCTGCCGAAGTAAACCCACGTTTTCGCTTTGCCGGGCTCTAGCCGTCTGAGCAGTTTTATCATCAACTTCTTGATACTGGTTTTAAACTTAACAGCGAACCAGTAAGCCAGCTTCCAGAATACCGCTCTGTCTATCTTGCTATAAACCTTAGCTGTAAAATCAGTATGACAGTAAAACTGCGACCAGCCTTTTAGTTTCTGGTTAAGCTTCTCTATCTTATCGATTGGACTACAGCTGTAGTCGCCAGATAATTCTTTGTTAAGCGAACATGTAAAAGCTCTGGCTTTATTCTTCGGAATGGTACTGACCACGCGCATGTTGCCTTTTGGGCCTCGTTTGCGGATCAGCCTATGCCCTAGGGCGTGTTGATCTTTCGTGATTGTTTTTTGAACGGCATGATAAGGCGTTATAATCTCTTTCGCCAAAAACAAACTGTAACGCCATACCATGCCGAGACTCATGCTAACTGATAAGCGGTGGCAAAAGCTACTTCAAGT
>NZ_AQOD01000192.1 GCF_000513715.1 Salinivibrio socompensis S35 | reverse complement strand
TGCAAAAGCGAGTGCYAATCTGTATAGCTTGGTGATGACATGCCGTGCCAATGACATCAATCCCTATTATTACTTCCGGCACCTGTTCGCTGAATTACCTAAGCGCTCGCCATCGGACGATATGTCAGATCTGATGCCGTGGTGTGTGGAACTCAGTGATGTCGAGTAGGCGCTCACCGGTTTATTAACCGCTTACTTTTACGCTAGCAAGCAAAAAACAATCATAAACTCATCTCGGCTCTATGTAACAGACAGGAATAACGACAATGTGCCATTACTGGCCACGTCATCCGATTTAAAGAAGCCAGTACCGTTTGTCATGTATGGCTCTCTGGATGATGTGAAAATGTTTGATATTGAAGAGTCGAATGATAGGAAAGTTGGAACTATCATTCTTCAATTCACTCTCGTTGACGTGCATATCAGAGGTTTTCAAGTCTTCATTAACGGGAAAGTCGTAGAGCTAATTTCAGCAAGAATGCCTTCAACATTTTTTGAAATTAAAGATAATGCTGTTGACTTTGATGTTAACACGAGTCTGAACCAAAATTACGTTTACATAAAAATTGGACTTGACGAATACATTGATGAAGGGCCTGCGTCGATTATCTTTTGCATTTTCTTCCTACCAGCAAAACCCTCAAAGGATTGGTGCGGTCACTTTGAGTGCTAAGACAAAAAATGGTTATAAAGAGTTTCAGCACAAGAGACTGAATAATCCAAATAAAATATTAATGCCTCGTGTGCAAGCTCAAGAGCTTGACGTGGCTGACACTGCATACATTAAAGATGGCTGGGCACTTTTTAACCCTCACACATTTGCAATAACCAGTAAAGGGAAGAGCAAGTTTCCTTTTGTTGTAAATGGAAAGGGTCAGGTGTTTATAGACACTGCGTTCATATCAAAAGCAACGATCACTGAGCTGACGGGCAAAAAGCTTACATACGATGAAATCAATGCAACATTGAATATCAAAGCACCCAAAATACATGGTGGGCTAGTCAGTGGGTCGCAGTTTAGATCGGGTGATGCTGGTTTTGGGTATGGCGGACCATATGATGGATATAACACGTTTATCTCAGCTGACGGGACGCTAAGGACCAATCGTCTCATTGTGCCGGAAGGTATATTTCTCACTTGCAGCTTGCGACTGGTGCCGCAACGTCGGTGCATAGTGCTGACAGCCAGTCATCGAACAGTGTTTTTTTAGATATACCGTCAGTGCCAGGAAGCCAAGCAATTATCAATTTTACTTCATTTGCTTGGGCTGCCCGAGGGCACAAAGCCCTGAGAGATCCCCTCATAAATCCGCCAATGCATAGCCCTCTTTTAAGAGCTGCTGGGCTAGAACCACAGCCGCAGCTAAGAGGTGTTGAGTTATAATTTCGTAGTCTGGTCGCCTGAGGACTTCCATACCTAACCGGACGGTAGACAGGA
>NZ_AQOD01000191.1 GCF_000513715.1 Salinivibrio socompensis S35 | reverse complement strand
TCGTCTGGTGGTTGATTGGCTTTATCCAGACGCCGGGCTGAACGTTCTGAAATCCCTGCTTTAGCAGCAGCAACAACTTGGCTATTTCGTTTTCTATGAGTCATATAGATAGTGACCTGTTGATCCGTGATTCGTGTTCCCGGCACAGTGAACTCCCTCCGTTCTGCTGTACCGAACCTTATCAGACCAACCGGCCAAGATAATTGTCGCTAGACCGGCCACCGTAATTGTCGCTCAATACGCGGGCGTTATACGAATTGAGAAAGTATGAATAACATTCAAAAGTTCGGCGAGTTGGTGGCAATGCTGCTAGCTCATCTATATGAAAACTTCCCTCGAAGAACTGAAATTGATGCTTTTGAGTTTCTTGGTATCGACTTTGAGCATCGCTCATTCCTTGATGACAACGAGGGGTATGAAGAATATATAAGTAAATGCCAAGAGGCAGACTTTTTACTTGATACTGCTCTTTGGCTCATTGATTCGGGCTTCCTGTACGGAAAAATTGAGAATGAAATGGCAGGTTTTTATACGTCGAAGAAGTGTATAGATATAACTCTGTCTCCAAAAGGACTGGAGCTCCTCAAGTTAGTTCCTAGCTCTTTAGAAGTTAGTCAAAATCTAGGGGACAAGCTTGTTGATACTATCAATCAAGGTGCAAAAGATGCGGGTTCGAAATTAGTAAGTGAAGCCTTAACCAAATTTGGGTCGGTGAACCAGTTAATTAGCTTATTTAGTAACTTGGGTGGGTAAATTCGTATAACAAAATATTTAAGAGTGATTCGCAACGCGTGGCATTTTTACTATGCGTTGCGTTTAGTATTTAAGGTGGTATGCGGTAGCTTCGGCATTGCGTTGCTCACACCTTAATAGGGCGTTATGTGCCCGTGTACTAATCATTTTTAGGTACTCTCGTTTTAGGTAGACAGAAAATACAAAAGATTAACGATATGAATAGGCTGGAATATTGGATGAAATAATTACCACTAAAGCTTGGTATAATCGCATCCATAAAAAACATTGGATCGCCATTGATGAATATAGAATAATATTGACTACCTACTAACAACCAAAAAAATGCATATATCCATATGTGAAATGATCTGGAATAATTTAATTTTGATGCTTTTCTAAATATAATAATTAACATAAAAGAAACAATCCAAAATAAAATATTTTCTATCACTTGTTAGATTCCTTGTATAATTGTTCCAGTGTGGCAGCATCTCCAAGAGCTTCGGCTCCTAGCGCTGCTTTGCTAGTTGCTTGATAGCCTCTTAAATAATCTTCAGATGAGTATCTGAACAATTTAAAGCGCTTTGCATGTTGGCGACGATTCCATGTTTGTACTGGTTTTGGCGGTAGCAAGCTTGGTGCATAATGTAGTTCATTTGACGCTGATGGTGGTTTTACGGTGGTTGAACGGCCAAAGACTCCGCGAACTGAAAGCCCTAAATCAACACCGTAATAAGCCATATTTCCAACGTGTTGATCAAAGCCTATAAATTGGGCTGCATTTTGATAACCTTGGCGAACTAGACCAGTTGCATTTTCATCGCCATCAACGAAATATTTACCATTTTCATAAATATTATTAGCTCCATGTAACGCTAGAGGGGCACCATAAACAGCGCATAGCATTCCTGCGGAATAATAACATGTCGCTCCTCCAGCTACGGTTTGCATTACACCTGCAATGAGGCCAATACCTTTTTGAGCAATCAGTTTTCCTTGGTCAAGAAGATTGCGGTTTTCTTTTTGCACCTCATTAAATACTTGGTTTTTAGTTTTTCGGCCATTTTCGAAGTCCTCAACTAAACACTGTCCAAAGACATCAATTTCTCGTGTAAATTTAGACCGTAATGCACCGTTCTTAATATGCCGTTGAGATAAAATAGAGGCTTGCATGGTTAAGTTCTTTGTTGCCTTTTGAACTTCCCAAAATTCATATAAATCGGGTCTAGCCATGTAATCCACCATTTTCCCAATTGTCGTACCCCATCGTCCCTGCGATATTGTGTTTCCAGACAATTTCTTTGTAACTTAGTGCGATGTTTTCATGCATTTCTTCATTGTGTGAAAGAACAGTGTGGGGTTGTGTAAAGTCAATGCCTGTAACCAGTGCTTTTTTAAGTTCAATGGTATAAAACTTTTCGTTATACCCTTGCTCGTTTGTTCTGAAGAAATCAATGACACAATCTAAGTATTCTTGGCTTGCAAATGCCGTGGCTAAAAGTGGTGAGGCTTTATCGATATTTTTGGTGATGTAGAGTGGGCAGTGTGTTTTTCGAGTATCCTCTGGTTGCTTATTCATATTATGTTCACAACACAATACGGTAATTTCATTCATATGCTCAGTTTGAAATTTATTGCCCATTGAGTCCTTGGTGTTACAGCCACTAGAAATTAAGCCTTGTTTTTCACCAACAATGGTTAGGTAGGCAGTGTGAGCCATGAGTTTTCCTTAAGAAGTCATTTTAAAGTTAGGCAGAGTTTAATGCCGAGCCTAAGTCTATTAAAAGATAATTGTCAAATTTGCACAGAAGATCACGCATGGGCAACATCTTGCCTATGAAAGACAGTTAAGTTATGGTTCAGTGCACAAAATGGCACATAACAAACGGCTCAAGAGGGATTGCCAACGCGTGGCGCTGAGGAATCCCCTGATGATTTAGATAAAAATCATCAATTTAAGGTAGATGCACACCTTGTCATATGATCAAATGGTTTCACCAAAAATCAATAATCAGACAACAAGATGTGCGAACTCAATATCTTACATGACTCTCTMTACCAATTCTGTCCTGAACTGCATTTAAAGCGA
>NZ_AQOD01000190.1 GCF_000513715.1 Salinivibrio socompensis S35 | reverse complement strand
ATGACGAGAAAGTCAGCGATTAGCCTAGGTGATCGAGACGTTTAATGACAGGTTGAGGAGCAGGCATGGTAAGCGACCGTTAAATAACAGTAATAGATCAAAACTGGGGATCACGGTCAAGAGGTCTGTGACACTAAAATCTGTAAATGATCGCTGGATCACACTATTTTAATTCATTAATTGGCTGCGGAATGACGGATATAAACACCCTCTAGCCACTCTTGCGCAAATGAAGCATTAGCAAACAAGCTCGCCACTAACAAAAGACACCATTTTTTACACAGACTTTTTTTATTCATGCTATTTAGATCCTAAAGACGTACTATACAAATTAAAGTTAATGAACTGCATTGTTCATTTATAAGCATAAACCGTAAATTAATGCGAACAGAAATATACCCCCGAGTAAAAATACTGTCAACGCGAGAACCTGAGCCAACGCTAATGAAAGACAGCTTGGGAGATAGACAAAATGAAAGATGCTCGAGTTAGTGAATTGCTCTGAAGGCCTTGATACTAGTGAGACTGCGAGTAAATGTTATCATGCCCTCGCTTTCTCTAGAAAAATAAAAAGGCTGATACCACAATCTATTAATCCCTAAAACTTTTACTAAAAATGGAACACGTTTATCATAATAGATATTAAGTTTGTCATCATGTACGTTACTGCGAGCTCGTCCAATGTGTTTACTTTGGTTGGGTCTTCATAGGATCAGATCGTAAGCTTGGGTGAATGGTTCCATTGACTTGTTCAACAAACCAGGTCGCTGTAGCAACGAAGAGTCAGCCGAGAGCTTATTGATCATCATGTTGAGGGTGCCGTTCCTTGTCTTCATCTGACTGTGGTTGTGCGCTACCTTCATCGTTTTTGTCGGATGTTGACCGTTGATGCTTATCCGGTTTGTCTTTGTATTTAAGCCCAAACTTGGCGTTGGCGGTGTATTTGAGCGCCATGATGTTACTCACGACCACGGCGACCACAATGGTAATGATCACATAAGGATTGGTTAGCCATTCCATCTTTCCACCTCGCATAAGTTGGTGACATAGGTTGAATATATCCAATCTAATTGGTGAAGAATAGCATCTTTCCCACAAACAGGGGCACGGGTGATCGCAACCGCGAGCATATCCTGAGTGAAAGCGGATAACATCGACGCACTGGTGGCAATATGGCTGATATGCCACGGCTCTCTGGCCACCCCGCCTTGGTATTTCGCGTAAGGGAGGAAGAAACCGAATGCTGGCACATTGGCCTCTAGCAAGAAGAAAAGGCCGCCTGAGGGCCGATATCGTATTCGGGTGGGGTTAAAGCCAGCGGCTGATCAAGAATAAGGGACTGTTTATCATATACATCCATGTCAGTTCCCCAATGATGTCGACTGGCGCCGGGTAACGCCGACCAGCGTAAGATTGCGTGCACCCGTTCCTTGTCTGATAAGTGAGTCAGATCCATCGGTTGGCTGTTCGCATCAAGGACAGGGAGCTTGCCGTTAAATTTACCATTCCAGATCGCCAACTGGCGCTCAAAAGCGCGATATCCACTGGCGATTCTCAGCTCAAAACCAGCACGACTCGCCGCCTGTTGTAAGGCGGCGACGTCAGATAATACATCCTGATGTAAACAGGGAGCGCCAGGTTGGGTATTCATCGGTTGAAGCGCTGAAGGATCTTGCCCCGTTAGCTGTGCCGCACTCAGGCTCACGGTAGCGCCTTTTCCAACACTTTTTGGTACATGTCGGTCAGCTTTTCTAAGTCAGGAATGCTTACACACTCATTAACCTTATGAATGGTGGCATTGACCGGACCCAGCTCAATCACTTGAGCGCCCATCTGGGCGATAAACCGACCATCGGAGGTGCCACCGGTTGTCAGTAATTGCGGCGTTTGATGATTCACCTCTTCAACCGCGGCCACAACCGCATCAAGCAAGGTGCCTTCATCGGTCAAAAACGGGTCACCACTGTGGTCCATTCTAAGGTGTAGTCGAGCCCGTGCGCGTCCAGAATAGAATACACCCGCTGTTTGATGGTTTCACTATCTAGCTCGGTACTAAACCGGAAGTTAAATTGCGCGTGACATTCCCCGGGCACCACATTGGCAGCGCCTGTTCCTGCTTCAATATTCGGGATTTGAAAGCTTGTCGGTGGAAAAAAAGCATTGCCATTATCCCACACTGTTTGCACTAACTCTGTTAGCGCCGGCATGGCCTGATGGACAGGGTTACTGGCAAGGTGGGGATAGGCGACATGGCCTTGTACCCCTTTAACGTACAAATCGCCAGTGATAGAGCCGCGACGGCCGTTTTTGACCACGTCACCGACGTGATGCGTACTTGAGGGCTCGCCGACAATACACATGTCGATTTTCTCATTCCGAGCCATCAAGGTATCGACGACACGGGTGGTGCCATTAATAAATGGTCCTTCTTCATCTGAGGTGATGAGAAACGCAAGCGAGCCTGAGTGGTCTGGATGCTCGGCAATAAAGCGCTCAACAGCCACAACCATGGCAGCCAGTGAGCCTTTCATGTCTGCCGCTCCGCGGCCATGGAGGTGATCGTCAATGACCGTGGCTTTAAACGGCGGAGTATGCCATTGATCGCGCGGGCCAGAGGGCACGACATCGGTGTGGCCCGCAAACGCGAAGAGCGGTCCGTCAGTGCCACGTCGGGCCCAAAGATTGGTGGTGTCCTCAAACACCATGGTTTCAATCGTAAAGCCCAAGGCTTCTAATCGAGCAATCATTTGATCTTGGCAGCCGGCGTCTTCCGGAGTGACCGACTCACGATTGATTAAGTCTTTTGCCAAAGCCAGCGTGGCAGTATCAGTCATTGGAGTTTCCTTACAACAAAAATGAATCGACTATCACATTACGCGAAAATATCAGCGTATTGGTTCTCTTTAAAGCCAAGGTAATAGCTACCCTGGTGTACGAGCAATGGGCGCTTAATGATCGCTGGATTGTCTAGCATGATTGCGATAGCGCTGGCTTGGTCCAGATTGGCTTTTTGTTCATCACTTAATTGACGATAGGTGGTGCCGCGTTTATTGATCAGCGCTTCCCAGCCGAGTTCGGCGACGAAAGTCTGCAGAATTTGTGCATCCAAGCCATCTCTACGGTAGTCGTGATATTGATAGTCGATCCCTTGATTATCTAACCACTTAAGGGCTTTTTTAGAGTGTCGCAGTTTTTAATCCCAAATACAGTTGTCATGGTCGTTATCATCATTATTTACGGACGATTAAGAGTGACATCGCTCAACACCGAACGCAAGAGCTGGTGCGGGCCGGTTGGTTGAGCGATAAGGGATAAAGCGTGTGAAATGTGCGGTTAAATGAGTCTGCAGCACGTCGATTTGATGGCGGTTGATAAACTGACAAAGCMAGCTCTTAGCAGGCGGCATGAATAATGGGAACAATCGTCATTGTTGGAGGTTCATATGGAACTAAACCCGGTATTCGCTCGGCGTCTCTACCTTGCCGCGCTGGTAGAAGAAATGGAACGCCCAAATGTGCCACGTTTAATCGAGGCAACAGGCTGGCCACGCCGTACAATCCAAGATGTGTTGAAATCACTGTCTGGGCTCGGCATCGACATGACTTTCATCCAAGATGGAAAGCGTCATAACGATGGTTACTACCAGCTCAAGGACTGGGGCCGTTCCGCCGCGATTGGGTGGAAGATAAAAAACGAGACATTCGCTCTTATATCAACTAGCTGCTCGCTTAAGGCGTGATAAGCTCGGACGTCGGTTAAACGTTGGCGAATGGCCTCGGCACGCTGACGGTTAGCGCCAAAGTCATAGTAGCCAATCCGAGATGCGGAGCGAAGCGCGAGTTGGTTGCCCGCGAGCGAGACTTCAACATCATCCACAAAGCGCAGCACCTTAGTGGTGAAGCGTAAGTGTGCGTAATTATCTTGCGAGGTGACGACCTCAGCTCGTGGCATGGCTGCGATATGCGCGACAATGGTTGAAAACGTCACGCTGTCATTTGCGATATAAAGCGGTGCCAGCTGGAATTTCTTTCTTGTATCTGCGGTGGAAACACAGTTAGGACTATCGCCACAAGCCGTCACTGGAGGGTGCTTAGCCATGGTTTCTCCTTTGCTGCAGCCAACTAACGTGATGATCCCTATTGTCGCTACCAGTTGCTTCCACATTACGCCCTCACGAATATATAACCAATGAAACCTATCCAGCTTACCACAAGTAAAAGCCAAGGCAGACTGCTATAACTCTTATCCAAACCAGGCTTGGCGGGGATGGAATCATCGATCGTGGCTTGAGACGCTTTCACGGGTGCGGCGTCTGATGGGTTTTTTTGTTGGTTTTCGTTTACGTGGCTTTATCCTGCTCACGGGCTTTTACTTTTTGTTCCTTTTTATATTGCGCAATCCCTTTTTCAATCCCTTGTGCGATCAGTTTGGTCTGTGCTTTTGTTTGTCCCGGCTTTTGCGTGGCTTTAGCAACACGCATGGCATCTTGTTGCGTTTCTGGCGAAATCGTCGCTTTTGGTTTGGCCATGAGAGCTCCATGTGACGCTAAATAAATGACTCCACCCAAGGATAACAAATTTTACTTTTGCGCTTGCAGTTTTTATTACATATCGCCAAGGTAAATGCGTGACTTCTCAACCAATAAGCTTATGGATACGTTTCATCACTTTGACGAGAAAGGGTATATCAAGGCACCACAAATCGCCGTGTTGTGTCTCCTGTTATTAAGTCGCGCATGGTGGCTGTTGGCGATGGCAGGTGTTAGCCGAGAGCAGGGCAGTGAGTTACTTGCATTGGTTTATCCCGATATATCGGCGTTTTAT
>NZ_AQOD01000189.1 GCF_000513715.1 Salinivibrio socompensis S35 | reverse complement strand
TCCCGCATCCACGCCAAATCATCGACCAAGAGATCGGCAGCCGCTTTCAAGTAGTCACGGCGACGATCGCAATGACCATGGGTGCAATCTTCACCATAGGCGAAGTCAGTATAAGGACGCTCGCCGGCACCGGCGTTGGTTCCATTCAAATCTTGCCCCCATAGCAGGAACTCGATGGCATGATAACCAGACGCCACATTGGCTTCTGAACCGCCTACCTCATTCAAGCTAGCGAGCAGTTTTGGCGTAATATCAGCAACGTCTAACTCTGTCGCACCGATTTGGATGCTTTGGTTGGCAATAATGTTTGCCGTGGCACCTGCATTACCGAGCTCGGCTTGATACCCGTCAGCGACATAGTCAATCAGGCCTTCATCCAATGGCCAAGCATTAAGTTGTCCTTCCCAGTCATCGACAATGGCATTACCAAAGCGAAAAACTTCTGACTGCTGGTAAGGTACGCGTGCATCTAACCACACCTTTTTAGCTGCCTGAAGAGTCGTTTCAGAAGGGTCGGCAACAAAGGCAGTCAGCGCATCGTCAAGTTCAACCGCAGTGGTATGAGCATCAGCAAAAACAGCGTGAGCGATATCGGCATAATGCTCGACCACCTCTTGCTGCGTGGCAGCATTCACGCCTAGCGGCGCAGCGAGCAATGAGAGCGCGATAAGATTGCGCTTAAACGGTGTCAATTCCATAGTACTTTTGTCCTTCGCTTTAGATAGAAACATTTATGATAACTATTATCGTTTGTATGAGTGAATTCTAAGCATTGTGTTACGAAATGCAACAAAGAATTCTTCTCATTTCTGGAAGTGTGATGTCCGCACTATCGATAAGGTTTAATGCAATATGTTGCAATACAGATCCGACCTGTTCTTTGGGTAAACTAATGACTATAAGCCACTTTTTGCACTTGCTCACTGAAACAGTCAAAAATAACAATAAATTAGATTTAATTTGAACTCTAAGGGTTATAATAGATTGAAAGCACGTTGATTATTTGCTCGTTGAAACAAACATAAATCATCGATTTTTCTCTCTATGCCTTTGCACTACAACCGCGGGTATTGTAAGTTTCGGTGGCAATTTTTTCTGGTGGAGGTGAGGTAATGGAAAAACACGAAGAAGTACTGGTCGCATTGCGGCAAATTATCCGCGCAATCGATTTGCATTCACGAAAGCTGAACAAAGTATCGGGGATTACTGGTCCGCAACTGGTACTGATGCGCGCGATCAAAGAGCTTGGTCAGGTGACGATTCGTAAGTTATCTGTCCATACCAACATGAGCCAAGCGACCGCAACAACCATTTTGGATCGCTTAGAAAAGCGCGGTCTGATTTTGCGCGTCCGTAGCGAGCTTGATAAGCGTAAAGTACACGCGCACCTGACCGAACAAGGGGAAGCGGCATTGGAGCAAGCCCCCAAGCCACTGCAGGAGAACTTTATCTCACGCTTTCAAAACCTGGAAGAGTGGGAGCAATCTCTGGTGTTATCATCCGTTCAACGTATCTCGTCAATGATGAATGCGGACGATATTGATGCCGCACCGATGCTAGAAGTGTCTGCCCTCACCTCGCATCACTCGATGGCTCAGGTTAAAAAATAGCAGCTACCGGCGGGTAAACAGGACGTCTCCACCGGGCAACCTGCCAGCAAGGCGCCATTAAAGCCATGGATGTACGCTTTTTGTCGCCATTGCGGTTAATATTCACCGCAAATATCGACACTTGCGCACCGGATAAATAAAAAGACGGCACCGTGTACCGTCTGTCGATATTACCGTTAGTCAACGCCTTCACACTTAAGGCACATTATGCCCTTTCGAGGCAACCCAGATGCGATACCACTGTTCACGCGTTAATTTAAGATCATAAGCCTGTTTAGCGGCTTTCACGCGCTCAATGTTCCCTGAGCCAATAATTGGTAATGGTTTCGATGGATGGCGCATTACCCAAGCATAAATCACTTGATCGATACTCGCGCCGCCTAACTCCTCAGCAATAGCGCTAAGCGTTTCGCGCACACGCACAACCTGTTGTGACTCACCCGTAAATAACTCACCGCCAGCAAGGCATGACCACGCCATCGGTTTTATTTGAAGACGCTGAAGCTGATCAAGCGTGCCATCGTGGATTGCATCAAAACGTAGCGGATTCATTTCAACCTGGTTAGTGACGAGTGATTCGTCCCAGCGAGATTGCAATAAATCGAATTGTGACGGGGTAAAGTTTGATACCCCGAAGTGCGAGACTTTTCCATGATATCGAAGGGTGGTGAAGGCCTCTGCCACTTCATCTGCATCCATTAACGCATCAGGGCGATGCAGCAATAACACATCAAGTTTTTCCACCCCTAAACGCGATAGTGAATGATCCACCGATTCCATAATGTGATGATAACTGGTGTCGTAATGGTTAATTTTACGGTTGGGGGCTGCCTCGCTGACCAACTTGATGTCGCACTTAGAGACAACTTGGATCGATTTTCTCACACTCGGATCCAATTTTATCGCTTGGCCAAACAAGGTCTCACAGCGATAGTCCCCGTAGATATCAGCATGATCAACCGTTGTTATTCCCAAATCAATATGGGCTTTGAGAAAACTGAGTCGCTGCTGCGGGGTCATCTGCCAATCATCTAATCGCCAGTACCCCTGCACCATAGGTGAGAAAAACGGGCCGACCGGAGAAATGGATGTCGCTTTAAACTCTGACAAAACGCGTCCTTATATGCCGAGAAGTGAAGATCTCATGCTAGTCCGATCGATTTAGCCTCACAATCCCTTTTTCATCAATATCACGAGATAATTTGTTTTCTCTCAATTTCTGATTTTGTTGCGCAACCCGCGCTCTAAAATTGAGCAATTTGTCATCAATACTTGGCGAATGGGACGAACTTCGGTATCTTATGCGCCGCAAAAAAGCAAAAAGGAAGCGAGAATGCTTATTCGACGCATGGAGTTGCGTGATTGTGACGCGATCAATACCATTTATAACTATTACATCACCCACACCGCGATCACGTTCGATTTAGCCCCATGGCAAAAGCAAGAACGTGAACACTGGTTTGCACAATTTGATCCGTCCTCCCGCTATCAAGCGTGGGTGGCAGAGCAAGATCAACAAATCGTTGGGTTTGCTTATAACACGCCATTCAACGCCAAACAGGCCTTTCATATCGCCTCAGAGATCACGATTTACGCCGCACCTGATGCCAGCGGTCGCGGTATCGGCTCACAATTGATGCGTACCTTACTTGATGGCATGCGTGATCAAGGTCTTCGCCGTGCTTACTCGCTGATCACACTCCCCAACCCGCGTCACTGGCACTTCATCGTCGTTTGGGCTTTCAGCAAGTTGGGCAGCTTAACGATGTCGGCGAAAAGTTCGGCCAATACCACAGTGTCGCGATGCTCGAGTATGATCTTACCGTTTGAGTATGCCATTAGCCCGTCGAATAAGCCCCACCCTCTTCACCATGCACCCGTGCGGTGCCTTCATTTGATACCGTCGTCATGACGTTCAGGAGTTTAGTAGTATGAAAGTTCGCACAAAGGTATCTGCGGCAATCATCTCCGCCTGTGTTATCTGTATTCTCGCAACCGCAGCCGTGCTCGCCAACCGCACCACTGCATTGTTTGGTGACCAGATGCAGGATCAAGCCATTAGCCAGCTCAAAGCGGTCCGTGAGGCTAAACAGTCAGAGCTCACCAGTTATTTTTCATTTATCGGCCAACAATTAACCTCAATGGCTGATTCGACCATGACTGAAAATGCCGTCAACGCCTTCAGTGAGGCCTATTTGCGCTACAGCCGAGAAGTGAGGACTGATCGAGCCTCACGTCGGGCCCTGCAGGATTACTACACCGACACCTTTGGTGATGCCTACCAGGCGCTTAACGATACCAATGCTAACGCGCGCTCTAACCTCGCCGCGCTCGCCCCCGCCACACGGACACTGCAACAATTTTACATCAGTGGTAGCCCGCATCCTTTGGGCGAGAAAGACAAGTTAGTCACCACTAATGATGGGTCAACCTACGACAACGTCCACACCCAGTACCATCCCAACTATCACCGTTTTGCCGAAACGTTTGGCTACCAAGATATTTTATTAGCGGATGCGAACGGTCGTATCGTTTATTCCGTAGCGAAAGAAATCGACTTCGGTACCAGCCTATTTGCCGGTCCCTACGCCACCAGTGGCATGGGGGATGCGTTTTTAGAAGCCATCGACGCGCAAGCAGGCGACATTAGTTTTGTTGATTATCGTCCCTATTTCCCTAGCTATGACGAGCCAGCTTCATTTATCGCGACTCCTATTGTTGAAAACGGCGAAACCCAAGGGGTGCTGATTTTTAAACTGCCTATCGCGCGATTAAGTGGTGTCATTAGCGGCCAAGGACACTGGCAATCAGCCGGATTTGGTGAGACGGGCGAAATGTTTATGGTGGGGCCGGATAACGTACTGCGGACGGAAGCACGCGCCTTACAAGAAGATAAATCGGCCTATTTGAATTTGCTGCGTGCCAATGGCGTAAAACCTGGTTTGATTAACCGCATCGACTTCACCGACACCGCAGCCGGGCAAATGCCAATCGACTCTCAAAGTGTGGCCCAGGCGCTGGCGGGCCAAACAGGCACCGGGGAAGAAAAAAGCTACCGCAACCAAACCGTTTATACCGCTTATGCGCCGATTGATGTGTTTGGTAAGCGCTGGGCATTGGTCAATCAAATCAGTCAACAAGAGTCGCTCGCCCAAGTCGCGACCATGAAAGACACCATTTTAAACGCCACGGTGCTTACGTCATTATTGCTCGTGGGAGTCGCGATTCTGATTGGCTATGTGTTGGGAGGTAATATTGCTAAGCCCATGATTGCGGTGACCACACGGATTAAAACCATCGCCGAAGACAAAGATCTGACGCAGCGCTTACCGGATAAAGGCAACGATGAGATGGCACTGCTCGGACGCTCTCTCAATGATATGTTTGCCAGCTTCCAAACCGTGATTCAAGAAGCGCACCAGGCGTCTGGATTACTCGGGCAAGCCGCTAACGATATTAACCAAGACGTGATCACCATGCGCGACCGCGTGACTGATCAGGTCAAACATACCCATCAAGTGGCCTCAGCGGCGACAGAAATGGCTACATCGGTCACCGACGTGGCGCAATACGCCGACCAAGCCTCAACCGCGTCCGACGATATTACCCAAGCGGTGGATAAAGGCTCGAAAATCGGTGACGATCTGGTTAAACAAATCCGCACACTGTCATCAAGTATGGATGCCGCCACCGTTACCATGAGCCGCTTATCGCAACAGAGCGAGGAAATCGGTAGCGTGCTAGATGTGATCCAAGCGATTGCCGAGCAAACAAACTTGTTGGCATTAAATGCTGCTATCGAGGCCGCCCGTGCCGGCGAACAAGGCCGTGGGTTCAGTGTGGTCGCCGAAGAGGTACGCACCCTCGCCTCTCGCACCCAGGACTCCACCGAAAGCATTCGCGATAAAATTGCTGCACTGCGCCAAGAAACCCAATCAGCGGTGGCGGATATGGATAACACCAGCCAAACCGTGGAAGCGTGTGTGAACCACTGTCAGCAAAATAACGCCGCCTTAGTGGATATTGCCAATATGGTGACCGAAATTAACCAAATGACTTCACACATTGCGACCGCCACACAGCAACAAACGCAGGTCACCACCGAAATCAGTGAAAACATTAACGATATTTCCCAGTCGGCGGAAACCGTCTCTCAACGTACGCATGATACCGCCGAAACCGTCACCGGCTTGAGCCAGCGTTCTGGGCGATTGGCTGACACCATCGGTCATTTTAAAACTGAATAAAATATCCCACCACTATTTGCAGAGGGAGGTATGTTGCCTCCCTTACTATCAAACTCGTCAGTCGGAAAAGCGCCAGCACAATGGCAATCTTGCACATCGAGGCAAAAGCGCACCCGTTGCACGGCACCTCCGACATCCGGGGCAAATTTGGCATCGAATGTGACAAGCGACACGGAAAACGGAATACAGAGTACAGAGAGAGCAAGCGCCTCAATACGCGCACAATTCTGCTCTTTCCGTACTCCGTAAGCGAAGCGCTCTGTATTCAAGTTCTCGAGTCAGGCGTAGGCCGAAAAAGCACCCGCACATTAGCCATCTTGCACCTCGAGGCCGAAGCGCGCCCGTTGCACGGCGCCTCCTACATCGGGGGCAAGTTTGACCCCGATCGTGACAGGCGCCCAGGCGGCATAGTGCACTATTATTGACATCGTTCTGGGGCTTGTGTCACCTTCGCCAATGGCATCAACTGAAATCTCTCCCTATTCAGAAAACTCACTTCTTTACGCTTTTCCAAATCGGCAAAAAAGGTGTTTGGGAAAGGGGTCGAAGAAGATTCGCCTTTACCATCAAAGAGCACAACCACATCAGTCAAATCGCGTGGCGAGTTTTTTACCCAGCCACTAGGATCGGCGCCTTTCTTTGGTATGCAATCAGTAACAATACCAAAGCAATTTTTAGTATAAAAAACTCTAACTCTTGGGCCATCGACAATGACTTGTATTGAGCCATAGTCACGATCGAAATGTTGGTAATAATTATCCATTGTTTTCATTTTGGCTTCGGCATTATCTGGGATGGGAGCAGATATGCGGTGATATGACTTGAAAGGATATTCCCATCCTTTAGCCCAGTACCCATCGATGTAAGCGGGTGCATCCATACGTCCACCGGACGAATGGGCACCCGGATAGCCACTGACGGCTCCCATCGAAAAACTAGCCTTTCCGCCGGACTGGGTAGTGATTACCATTCTTTTTACACCATGTTCGCCGGAGGTACTGCCATTCGTAAAGCCAACCTCAGCCGTATAAGGCTCAGGCTCACACCCGATTAGGGAGATCAATAGTAAAAAAGATAAAAGGGCTTTCCATTTAATCATTGCCGAATACCTGACGTTTGGGCTGACCTTACTCAGACTCACTCGCTTTTTTACGCTTTTCCAAATCGGCAAAAAAGGTGTTTGGGAAAGGTGTCGAAGAAGATTCGCCTTTGCCATCAAAGAGCACCACGACATCTGTCTGATTCTTAGGTGAACGAACGACCCACCCGTTAGGGTCGGCTCCCTGTTTAGGCGTGCAATCATCGTACATATCAACGCACGATTTTGAGTAGAACACCCTTACTCGAGGGCCATCAACAATCACCTCCATCGAACCATAGTCACGATCGAAATTTTGGTAGTAATTATCCATTGCTTTCATTTTGGCTTCGGCATTATCTGGAATGGGAGCAGATATGCGGTGATAGGACTCGAAAGGATACTCCCATCCTTTAGCCCAGTGTCCCTCAATGTAAGCGGGCGCATCCATACGTCCACCAGACGAATGAGCTCCTGGATAGCCACTGACGGCCCCCATAGCAAAATTAGCCTTTCCGCCTGATTGGGTGGTGATTACCATTCTTTTTACACCATGTTCGCCGGAGGTACTGCCATTCGTAAAACCAACCTCAACGGTGTAAGGTTCGGGCTTACAACCTAAAACAGCCACTGACAAGAGTAGTGGTAAAAAGGCTTTCCATTTAGTCATTGCTAAATACCTGACGTTTTGGGCTGACCTTACTCAGACTCACTCGCTTTTTTACGCTTTTCTGATGATGAAGTGTCAGAAGCAGAAAAAGGAGTCGGGGAGGATTCGCCTTTGCCATCAAAGAGCACAACCACATCAGTCAAATCGCGTGGTGATTTCTTAACCCAGCCATTAGGATCGGCGCCTTTCTTTGGTGTGCAATCAGCCAGTTTGTCTAAGCAGTTTTTAGTGTAAAAGACCCTAACTCTTTGACCATCGACAATGACTTGTATTGAACCATAATCACGATCGAGATTTTGGTAGTAATTATCCATTGCTTTCATTTTGGCTTCGGCATTATCTGGAATGGGAGCAGATATGCGGTGATGGGAGATTAAACCGCTACTCGGCTCTGGGTTACCTTTTGCCCACTCACCATCGATGTAAGCGGGGGCATCTATTTTCCTCCGCCAGAGTCGCCCCAGGATAACCACCAAC
>NZ_AQOD01000188.1 GCF_000513715.1 Salinivibrio socompensis S35 | reverse complement strand
ATGATGGCGTTATCGAACATCAAAGCGATGAAGTCGAGACATTACATCATGAGGGGAATGCACAAACCATTGAAGGCGCGATCACGGGGATTAGCGTGAATGAGGGGATTGTAACGGCGCCCGTTGTTCTTGTTACCAGTGAAATGCCACCCGTCCCCGATCGTCACTTTGGTCATACAACCGATGAAATTGCGCATGTTAAGCAAGCAATAGAATGCGTTGTTCAGCGTTTACAACATCAAGCGAAGCAAGCGAAAGGAGATATTTTTTCGGCGCATAGCATGATGTTAAGTGACCCTGAATTATGGCAATCGGTCGAATCGCATATTCAATCAGGCATGATTGCAGAGCAAGCGTGGTTAGAAACCCTTCACGCGCTGGCCGAAGAATATCGTCACGCTGAGACGCTATACATGCGTGAACGTGAAGCCGATGTACATGATATCGCCCGCCAAGTGATGGTTGAAATGACAGGTGCCAAATCTCATGCGATTGAGATTAAGGAGCCAAGTATCTTATTGGCCCATGACCTTATGCCCTCGGATGTGGCTGGGTTCGATAAATCAAAAGTGCTTGGTATCTGTTTAAGTGAAGGCGGTAAAACGTCCCATAGTGCGATACTTGCTCGCGCGATGGGGATCCCCGCGATGGTAAAAGCGCAAGGATGTCTCGATGCTGTCCGGTCAGGTCAAATGGTGACGCTGGATGGGTTCAAAGGGCACTTATGGTTTGCGCCGTCAGATGAGGTACAGCAGGCGCTAGACGCGCAGAAAATTGAATGGCAAAACGCGCGAAAAAGTGCGCTAGCGAGCGCACAGCAAGTGGCGATGACTCGCGATGGTCTCGCTATTCCCGTGTTAGCGAATATTGGTGGGCCGAATGATTTGGACAATGCGTTAACATCGGGGGCGGAAGGTGTTGGTCTATTTCGCACCGAGTTTTTATTCCAAGACAGTGAAGTCTTACCGACTGAAGAGGAACAATACCAAGTCTATCGAGATATTGCCGCTGCGCTCGGCGATAAACCACTTACCATTCGTAGTCTTGATGTGGGGGGTGATAAGCCTTTAGCAGCTTATCCTATGCCTGCGGAAGATAATCCCTTTTTAGGTTTAAGAGGGGTACGTTTGTGCCTTAAACATGAAGCCTTATTCAACACGCAACTGCGCGCGATTTTAAAGGCGTTTCAGGTACAGCCTAATATTCAACTGATGATACCTATGGTCGCGCAAGTTCAAGAAGTAAAAAAAGTGAAAGCGTTGTTGGCGCATCAAGCACAGCAATTAGGGGTGGATGCCAGTAACCTTCCTGTCGGTATTATGATAGAAGTACCCGCTGCTGTCCTGAATGCGGATGCGTTGGCGCAAGAAGTTGACTTTTTTTCTATAGGCACCAACGATCTGACGCAATATGTCATGGCGGCAGATCGCGGCAATACGGCAGTCGCAGAGCTAGTGAATTACTTTGAGCCGTCGGTATTAAAAGCCATTGAACTGACGTGTGCTGCCGGTGATCGTGCTGGCATTCCTGTGAGCATGTGTGGCGAGATGGCGGGGGATCCTAACGCAACCCAGACGTTACTTGGTATTGGTCTTCGTAAGTTCAGTGCGAGCGCGAGCCTTCTGCCTGGACTCAAAGCACAGATTCGCCAACTGTCTTTGTAGGAGTAGCGTTCCTTTACATATCAACCGGCGTTTCTGCGCCGGTTTGTTTATGCTTCGTTTTACTATGACTCGCTAGGGCGTGTTGATCTTTGCTGTACACATTTTATTCAGCAATACATCGGCAGCCACATTATAGTAAACGCCAGTGATACCATACTGGCGTAATTTCTTGCTAACTTATCATATCTCGTTGATATTGCTCGGAAGTGCTTAATCCTCGCGAAAGCATTCTCAACTAAATGTCGATACTTATAGAGACACCAATCCATGCTTTCTTTGTCGATATCTT
>NZ_AQOD01000187.1 GCF_000513715.1 Salinivibrio socompensis S35 | reverse complement strand
TCCCTGCTTTAGCAGCAGCAACAACTTGGCTATTTCGTTTTCTATGAGTCATATAGATAGTGACCTGTTGATCCGTGATTCGTGTTCCCGGCACAGTGAACTCCCTCCGTTCTGCTGTACCGAACCTTATCAGACCAACCGGCCAAGATAATTGTCGCTAGACCGGCCACCGTAATTGTCGCTCAATAGTGAGTTATCGCTGCAAGTTGAATACACATTTGATAGCCCAGTGAGCCACACTTGGAATAATGGCTATCTATAACAATCAGTGCCCTGAATATAAGAGGGATAAAAGGACGTGAGGGTTATGAAACTGCTACCTTTGAAAAGTCAAGCATAGTGGAATATATGCTCAGTACTAGAATGACTTTTTAAATTTCGCGTATGCAATGGCATGCTGGCGAATGATTTCAAGGGCCACTTCGTCGTCCATACAATCACAAGGTGGACTTTCCAGCTTGGGCAGACCTTCGACCTGTCGTAAAGGCTTGCTTAGCCATTTCCAAGAAGCAGGAATGCTTTTATCAACTAGTCTGTCACTAAGGATCTCCAGTATCTCTTCTACTTTATCTGGATATTTGAACCAACTACTAGGCTTAAAGGCTGACTTCTTCGCTGGTAGCCTGCAGGGTAGTTGAGATGCAGCAAGCTCTTCATCTGTAATATGATGAATTGTCCAATCAGCAAGTGCACTCAAGCTTTTGTTAGCTCGTCTGGAGTTATCGTCGCTTTTGATTGGTACTATAAGGCCTATCTTCACTTTACCTCGAAACTGCAACTTATTGTACGCGTGTATTTTACTTAGTGCCGGTGCTAAGTCGGTATCATTGGTTACGAATACAACCTGTTCTAGGTCTGGTTCAGTGAGTACGTCATAGACCGCTTCAATCGCGATGTTAACATCACTTTGCTTCTCTTCAAGCTTCCATATCTTTACACGCTGTGAGTCTCTAGGCTGTTTTTCATTTCCCTTGTCGTCTTTTTCGACGCAAGGGAACTTTGCCTTGTCAATCGCATAGCTACCCTTGATTGTTTCGAGACGTGAGGCGCAGTGGATATGCAAAGCTAGATGATAGGAACGCTGGTCGTTGAGAGAAGTGTTGTCAGATGCTGCTTTTTCGGATATCTCAGCTGTGAAGAATTTAACTCCAGTATTCTCATCTAAGACAGAACTACGTTCCCCTGAGCGAGCTAACAGGCGTTCTGATAAAGAAACTGGGTCTAGCCATTTGTGAGGTGTTCCTTTGAGACACCCAAAGTAGAGATTATAACCGTCGATATATATTCTTGTTTTCACGTCTATTTTGCCCTAAATTGAAAAAACCGACTCAAAGGTCGGTTTTTTCGCCCAGTTCCAGGGGTCTGTATGTCGCCACGCGTGGAAAAGGGTAAGTTGTAGGAAAAGTGTACAATAGTCGTGATCGGTACGCAACAATTGAAATCAATAGTTTAAATTGAAAAAACCGACTCAAAGATCGGTTTATTTCGCCCAGCTCCAGGGGTCTGTATGTCGCCACGCGTGGAAGAAGGGTAAGTTGTACACAAAGAATAGCGAGCCGAAGAGCTTTTTGCAAGATTATTTAAGTGTTTGTCATTGAACTATACTGATAAGGATTAACTCCCATTGAAGTGGCTTTTCAACACCAAAACTTATCCGCACCTTTTTTAACTTAAGTTATTAATTTAAGAGCGTTATGTCCAATTACGAATCAGAGAAAAACCCGCTTCTATTCTCCCAAACACAACACGATCTTTCCCGTGAAACGCTCGTTCAATAGCGAGCGTCTTCAAATCACTCAAGCGCCAGTGTTAAACGCTAGCCGGCAATCACCCATTGGCGGTCATTGTCCGCACCCTCAGTGAGTGCATAAAAAAGTTGTGCGCGGGCGTCGTCACTGGGGGCAATCACGTCATAAATACCGCTGATTGGTTGGCCGTTTTCTTGGGTATCTACCCGCATGGCGGCGGCGCAGGTTTCGCCGTGTTGGGTGCCAATGCATAAAGAAACGCGAGCCTCGGCTACTTCTACGCCATCTTGAAGCGCTAATTGTGCGAAGTATGCCAGCATGTTTGCATGATCTGATTCTGGCCACTGTTTGGCCTGAAGTTTGGCGTATTGGATCATCAGTGGATGGCTATCGACCCAGTAGATTGTTAATGGTTGAGTGGTCGGCGCGGCAGGCATGACGAAAGGTTTTGGCGGCTGGCTAGTGGCGTGATAGATATCATAACCGGCGAGGCTTTCTTGGGTGGGAAACTGTGCTTGTTTAACATGACAAGCCATCCAACGTTGCTTGATATCAAAATGGGAAATAATTGCCGGCGCGTTCATAAACACCCTTTTCATTGCCTACAAAGGAAACGTATCATAACCGAGTCGGCGTTCAGAACAAACTGCCCCTCGCCAATGCCCGCCAATATAGCCTGCTAGAGATCACAGCTTCAGTGTGAATGATTTAAATATGAGCAGACGCCATGCGCTGAGTTGCGTAAAATAGGAAGTAGAAATCCCATTTTTAGCGATAATTGAGTTCCTCTTTTATGTCAGGTCAGCGACTGCGTGCACAATTTTCCCGCCTTTATCACCACTTTAATGGTGAAGATACAGATACCGCCCTACAAGCGGTCGCCGATATTTTAGTCTGCACGCGGCGCAATGCGCGTATGGTTTTGAGTAAGTTAGAGGAGCATGGTTGGTTAACATGGCAACCCTCTGTTGGGCGAGGCAAGCTGTCACGTTTAACGTTCTTACGCAGCGAATCGGCATTGCGCGAAGAGCAGGCGGCACAATGGCTGACACAAGGTAAAATCGATCACGCCTTGGCCTGTTTAGATCATGATGCCACCAAGTTGGTCACCTTGATTCAAAAGCAAATGGGGCCGAGTACGCAAAATGGTCGTCAAATTGTGCGTTTACCTTATTATCGTCAATTAGAAGAGCTTGACCCACGTGGGCCACTGCGCCGTTCAGAGCAGCACTTAGTGGGACAAATATTCAACGGCTTAGTGCGTTATCGGGGCAATGATCGCATTGTCGTCGCCGATTTAGCACATCATTGGGATGCTCTATCCGCAACTCAGTGGCGCTTTTACTTACGGCCGGGCGTACGATTTCATGACGGACGTTTGATGACAGAGCATGATGTGATCAGCAGTCTGTCTCAACTTGCCACACGGCGTTTTTTCGCCATATAGCCAGTGTGACATCACCAGGGCCGAGAATGATTGATATCAACCTCTCTTGCCCGGATCCCCTTTTCGATCATGCGCTCACGCTCCCAGAAGCCTTAATTCTCCCGGCTGATTGTGATAACGACAAGCAGTTTGCTTATCAACCCATTGGCACCGGCCCGTATCGCGTGGCTGAGCGGCAAGCGCATCGTTTGGTACTTGAAGCCTTTGATGATTACTTTGGTTATCGCGCGCTAACGGATCAGATCCAGATTATGGTCTTTGATGAAGCGGCGATGTGTTATCTCACGCCGAGTACCACGCTGACCCCCGAGCGACTCGCGAGTCATCAGACAACCTTGAGTCAAAAACTTGAAATGGATCAGGGCGCCGGATACTTATTGCTTAACTGCCGTGATGGGCTCGCCAAACAGCCGGCATGGCGAGAATATTTGCACGCCAAGTTGTCATCGCTGCAACTGCTGCCACGCTTAGCAGCAAACGGCATGGGCGAGTATCGATTATTCAATGCTTACGGATTAATGCCAGGCTGGATGCATCATACACAAGCCGAACAGCAGCGAGTTGCGCCGGGCCCGACGTCTTTGACGGTAGCGTATTTATCGGATCACCCTTTGTATCCGTTAATTGCTCAAGCAATGAAGACCCATTTGGCGGAAGAGGGCATCACGGTGAACACGTTAGCGCTGTCTCCGGCGGATTATTTCAGTGGCCGTTACAGTCGCAAAATTGATATTTGGTTGGGGGCAATGAGCTTCGGTGAGCGAGGGCAGGTTGGCTTATTCAACTGGCTTGGCACTCATAATTTGGTGTTACATGCATGTACGGATGCGCTTGTCACCAAGATAGAGACGGAAACACAACGTTGGCGTGACACGCAAGATGATGATTGTGCCGAAACTTTGGCGCGTTGTCTGGTTGAGCACCAGATGATCCCGTTATTCCATATTTGGATGGGCGTGATGGCGACGCCAGATTTGCAAGATGTCGCTTCTAATGCCGTGGGATGGTTCGATTTTAAATCGATATGGCATAAGCCTAGTTAAGCTGTCTCGTATTCTTCGGGGCCAAGTGGAAAAGTTGCGGTCATGAGCAAGTATTTGTGCAGTGGTAGGCTGTCTTTTATCCTAAATAAAGGATGAAAGATACGATAGCGTCCTTCGGTTAATCCGAGGGGAGAAATGGCCTCTGAGAGACTAGAGGTTGCTGATGTGAGCCGAATGCCTTGCATTCGATATGCCTCTGCGTGGATTGGCTGGTGGCCTAACCACCATGATGGAACGGCTTTACTCGCGTTAGTTCGGTCAATCCAATGGTCACTGACAATGATCACGCGTCCAGGCTCAGAAGGATCAGTGATACCGTGATTGAGTAGCCACGCCACATCGCGCACTAGAGCATCTCGACAGGCATTATTGCCACTGAGTAAGCGGTGCGCCAGGATATAAATTGCGCTGTCATCTAACTGGAGCTTATAGACGGTTTGACTATGTGGGCGAGTGTCGTCGAGAAGATGAAACTGCGCTGGCTTATCATGCGCTTCCAGGACACGCATCAGACGACGCGCTAACGCTTTACCCATATGCGTATCGCGCATGCCTCGATTGTGGACTGTCGGATAGTGATGTTCGCACAGCTTGACACAATCTTGCTGAAAGTGGCGCAGTGCCAGCGAGACCAGATCATCTAACAAAAACGTGTTACTCCTACCAAAACATCGATACAGCGTTTATGGCTACATCGCCTTGATTAAAGTATGTAGTATATCACTTAAATCACCCAATAAATCAGAGAGAAACGCTACGTTGTGCGCACTTTCTCATCGTGCCTTCATCAACTGACCTATCTTTTTACAGTGATTGGTGGATTTATCGGCCGACATGCCGGCCGCTGAAGCATAGAAATGATAGATATTTATTTTTTTGTTGCGAAGGTGTGGCCAGCCATAAGAATGAGGAGAAAAAGACGATAGTGAATGTGACAAAGTGGCTGGGGCGCGCGTTTATTGTTGGTCGAACCCGACAGATGCTTGCTCTAATGACTCAGTTCTCGATACGGGGAGGACTGCTGCTGTGGATACTCTATGTGCCGACAGGACTGGCTGCGAGTTATCTGTTACCCAAGGATGGAAGTCGGTTGGTTGGATACCCTGAAACTCATCACGTTGAAGAGGGCGAACATCTTGAAGCCATTGCCAAACAGTATAATGTGGGTTTTTTGACGCTCCTGGCATTGAACCCGGGAGTGGACCCTTACTTACCTGAGCCTGGCAGCTTGGTGCGCTTACCTCGGCAATATCTGTTGCCGAAACCGCCCCATGAAGGGATTGTGATCAACTTAGCTGAGCTTCGCCTTTATTACTTCCCCGCGCAGAGTGCTGCAGTTAAAAAAGCGGGGGAAAGCGTATCCTCGGCGGATAAAAACACGCGTCGGCGGGTCCATATTTTTCCGATTGGGATTGGACGGATTGGGCGAGATACACCCAAGATGGATACCTTCATTAGCCAAAAGCGGAAAAATCCGACGTGGACTCCGCCTCAAAGTATTAGAGACGAGTATCGACAAACGCGCGGGGTCAGCTTGCCCGATGTGGTGCCGGCCGGGCCTGATAATCCCCTGGGTAAACATGCGTTACGCTTGGGGTATGGGCATGGTGAGTATTTAATCCACGGGACCAATAAATCGTTTGGGATTGGCTTACGAGTGAGTGCCGGTTGTATTCGCTTGCGGCCTGATGACATTGCTTGGTTATTCGATGCAGTGGATGTGCGTACGCCTGTGCGTATCATTGATACACCGACTAAAGTGAGCCTTGAGCCTGATGGACGTCTGATGGTTGAGGCGCATCGCCCGCTATCTACAACGCCTGATGAAGCGCATAAACGCATCACTCGGACTCCGGATCCTGGCGTTTTATCTCTATTTGAGCACTTTGGCCTGTCGACACAGCGTTACCGGGCGGCTTTAGCGGTACAAGAGGGTGCGCCAATTGAGGTCGCATCTTTAACGCCAGCTCAACAGCAACAGTGGAAGCGTCTGAACCGCGAGTCAACAAGCCAGCTAGACCCCCTGCAACTAGAGACAGCGCAATAAAAAGACAGCGCAATAAAAAGACGGCGCAGAGTACGCCGTCTAAGGGTGTCAATTCTCTGAACCACGTGGTTAGCTGATTGTCACTATCGCCTATTTTGTATAGGACTGAGCCATATTATCAATGCGCTTATTGGCGCGTTTTGCCTCTTCATGTGCCATTTTCGATGTGTCTTTTGTCTCACCAACGTCATTTTTCATCATGGAGACATCATTAGATAACGCATCCACTTTTGCAGATAAATCATTGACACTTTGTTGCAATGCGGTGGTGTTAGTGCAGCCCATCAATAAAGCGCTTGATGCGATGGCAGCTAAAGCCATTGGACGGATTTTCATAGATAACCTCGCAACTGTTGTTTGAAATCGTCATCACGTCAAAAGGATCGCGCGCAGACGCGACTATTTTCAACTTTAGTACAACTGATAAGAGATTTTGCCTGCCAATCTTTYCCTWMGCTATCAATATCCTTTTACTGTCCACGTCATCGTATTCACCTTATTAATCGGTATCGCTGT
>NZ_AQOD01000186.1 GCF_000513715.1 Salinivibrio socompensis S35 | reverse complement strand
GACGTACTCTCCATCAACATGGAAGCTTGTGATATCAAGATGGACAGAGTCCGTTTTAAGACCAAGCTTATCAACAACATGCTCAGCAATCACTTGATAAAGTACGGATACATCTGCTTCATATAAAGCATCAAGCGTGCGCCCAAGCACATCATCCGTTAAATGGTGCGCTTCAATGTCTTTGGCTAGCAGTTTGGAGACGGGTTTCGTTTCGAAAAAATCGGAGAACATATGCAGGGTTCTACTATGAAAACCCAGCCCATTTAGGATCATCGCTAAGACGGCATCACCATGCGAAACCTTGTGCTCGGAGTACTTAGGAATGATACGGTCGATAATATCTGGTAAGCCAATTTCATGACAAAAAGCAGCGATTAGCCTAGGTGATCGAGACGTTTAATAACAGGTTGAGGAGCAGGCATAATAAGCGACCGTTAAATAACAGTAATAGATCAAAACTGGGGACCACGGTCAAGAGGTCTGTGACACTAAAATCTGTAAATGATCGCTAGATCACACTATTTTAATTCATTAATTGGCTGCGGAATGACGGATACTAGAATGATAAACACCGAAAATGCAGTGGTCTTGTTGGTCGATGTGCAAGGTAAGTTGGCGCAAAAAGTGGTGGGAAGTAAAGAGCTACACCAAAAAATCGCGCAGCTACTACGTGCATGTGAACATTTCGACGTACCTGTGATCTGGGTGGAGCAACTACCTGACAAGCTTGGACCAACAACCTCGCTCTCGCCGACCTCATGCCAAATAACACGCCGATTGCCAAGCAAGCCTTTAGCGCCTATGTCGAGCCTCAAGTTGAACAGATGTTGAGTTCACTTAACCGCAAGCAGGTTATTTTATGTGGTATCGAAACACATATTTGTGTGTATCAAACGGCTTGCGATCTGCTCAGAGCCCACTATCACGTTCACTTGGTCACCGATGCAACCTCATCGTGTGACGCCTCACATTATCAAACCGGTATTGCGATGATGCAGCAACATGGTGCTTGGATCACCTTGGTCGAAGCCTTGTTGTTTGAGTGGCAACAAGCGGCTGGCGGTTCAAACTTCCGATCCTTTTTGCAATTAATAAAGTAGCAAGTGAGTAGAGTTCTAAATACGGGACGTTATGTTCTGGAAATTAGGGACTCACAATAACGGAGTAGAGGGTGTTCAATATTCTGTGTCAGCTAAAAATCATAGCGCGATGTGATCATCCAGTCGACCCTCAAAATGGATTGCCAACTGCGACAGTGTGAGGTTCCAATTCTGCACCGGATGTGTCCATCGCTCAGACGCTTTTAGTATCCCTGCATACAATAATTTCAGCAAACTATTTCGTT
>NZ_AQOD01000185.1 GCF_000513715.1 Salinivibrio socompensis S35 | reverse complement strand
CAGTTCAGGGCAGAATTGGTAGAGAGAGTCATGTAAGATATTGAGTTCGCACATCYTTGTTGTCTGATTATTGATTTTGGCGAAACCATTTGATCATATGACAAGGTGTGCATCTACCTTAAATTGATGATTTTTATCTAAATCATCAGGGGATTCCTCAGGGCTTAACCCGCACGTTTGTTTCTTTTACATTGCCAGCTATCGTAGTCATCGCCGATTTGCATGCTCGACGTTGATAACTTTTCGACATCGTATTGGAACCGGCGGGTGCCATTGAATGCTGGGGTAATGTATACGGTTTCAATATCAGCGATATAATCTTGACTAAAGCTATCGTTGCTCTGAAACTCAAAAGGATTATAAACCAACTTAATTGTCTCGTTGATTAATTCCCATTCACCTGTCGCATCATATGAAAAGTGCGCATTCTTTTCGCTAAGGAAATATTCAACACGCCCTTGCAGTGAAAATGCCTTGTTATCTTTTAATGTCCATTGTTCCTTGTAAACTTTATCACCTTGCATGGTGAACGAGCACGTCCATTCGCCCGACACGTTCTGCTTTTTAATGGGTAAATCTGCAGCAAAAGCACCAAAACATGGCAGCATTGCCGCTAATGTTAAAAATAGAATACAGTCACTTTTCACACTAAAATCCCTTTTGCTACGTTTTTATTAGAGATGGTCACCCTCATACTATCAACTCGCAGATGAGGATGCCATTTAACAGTAGATTGGTTTTTTACAACTCGGATTCGTCACTATTGGGTCGTAACTGACGCTGGAGGCCTGATAAGAAGTTTCTCAGCACTTGATCTTTACACTCTTTATAGTGTTTATTATCCGGCTTACGGAAAAAGGCACTGAGCTCATGCTTACTTAAACGAAAATCAGCAAGTTGCAGAATATCTAAAATATCTTCCGCTTTTAAGTTCAAAGCAATGCGCAACTTTTGAAAGACGACATTATTACTCAACCTTGTTTCTGGCTTAGGCTGTTCACCGTCTCGTTTACCACGTTTAAAATTAATAAACCCGTTCAGAAATATCGCTAATTCTGTATCACTAAGTTTAACAAAGGATTCATCGTCTTCTTTTTTCAGCCAACGGCTGACTTGATCATTGGTCACTGTATGATCGGCTAAAGCGAAGATCTCAGTGGTTACATTATCTTTTAAATCAAATGTATAGCGTACACGGCGTAAAATATCATTACTGGTCAAAATAGTTCCTAGTCTTAGGTAAATCCAGTGCTATCAACGTGAAAACTGGAAGGATTGGATCATATCAGATTTACCGCCTATTCCCTATCAATTGCGTCAATTTAAGGCAATTCATCACATAAAGCTTTACTGAGCCTTATCCTACCTCCTCGATACCACGAGATCCAAACTGCGTGATAAATCAGCAGTCAAACCATAAATCTATACTATTGGTAAGATGATACCGCTCGTGTTTTTCGCGTTAAGCTA
>NZ_AQOD01000184.1 GCF_000513715.1 Salinivibrio socompensis S35 | reverse complement strand
TCGATAACTACTGTTTTGTTTATCTCTTACGAGACAAACGAATTGACTGTGCTCTTGTTGTTATCCACTTTTGAAAAAGTGAAAGCAAAACAGCTCAAGGCTGTACCAACATGAATTGGTCACTCAGTGTATCGAATAAATCTTTTTGTCTATTCTCAACGAGTGCCCACACAGATTGCATAGGTCAAATTGTTAAAGAGCACCGCTCATCGTTGAGCGGGAGTGGCATCTTACGCCACTTTAGCATGGAGTCAAGCATTTTGTTTCGCTTGTCTGTATTGCCGTTGTTAGCGCGGCTTGCCGTGCCAACGAGAAGCGAATTATAGAGTGTTGTTTTTTCGATGCAAGTGTTTTTGTTCAAAAAAATCTAATCGCACAACTTTTCGCCGTGTCGTTAAATATATGTTTACGCTTGGCTATCTTTCAGTGCATCAGGCACATCGGCAATCGATACGAGTACCTGGCTCGCTAACGCCATTCCCTCTTCAGTAACAGGCTTGCCAGAACGAACCAGAAAACGTGTTTCGATACCTGCTGTTTGAGCTGCTTTCATATCATCCGTTTTATCACCCACCATCACAGAGCCAGATAAATCAATATCAAGCTCTTTCGCCGCCTCTAAAAACATTCCAGGTTTAGGTTTTCGACAGTCACAATCAACGCGGTATTCACCCACGCCTTCTGTGGTATGATGGGGGCAATAGTAAATGCCATCGAAATCCACACCTTTATCGGCAAAATTCCAATCCATCCACTCTGTTAATTGTAAGAAGTCATCTTCGGTGTAGTAGCCCCGAGCAATGCCCGCTTGGTTAGTGACGAGCACTAAGAGATACCCTTTTTCTTTCAACGCGCGGCACGCTTCAAACACACCGTCAATGTATTCAAAGTTATCGATACTAGCCACATAACCGTGGTCAACATTCACCACGCCATCACGGTCGATAAAAACTGCTGGTCGCCTCACGCATTGTTCCTCTTGATGAATAGTATTGAGATTATGTCACGCTCAAGACTGACTTGCATCCATACTCCCCGTCTCTTTCGCATGCTAATATAGTGACTTTGTTATCGGGTTTTATTCGTTTATGCGCTCCCCATTTTCTATCACACCGATCGGCACGCTCTGCTCACCGTTTAAAGAAAAGTTTGCGGTTCCTCGCCAACCGGGTCTGGCACCAAGTGCGCTGGCTTACCTTGACTTACACGATGAGGCCAATCAGATTGAGGCGGTTCGAAGTATTGAACAATATTCTCATCTATGGCTGCTGTTTCTCTTTGACCAAAACCTGGAGAAAGGCTGGCGACCGACAGTGCGTCCCCCACGTTTAGGTGGGAATGAACGTATTGGCGTATTTGCCAGCCGAGCGACGTTTCGCCCCAATGGTATTGGTATGTCAGCAGTCGAGCTGGTTGATGTGTCACAGAATAACGGGCAAGTCACTTTAACGCTGCGCGGCTGCGATCTCGTTGATCAAACACCTATTATTGATATTAAGCCGTATATTCCCTACTCAGATAACATTGCCAACGCCCAAGGTGGCTTTGCTCAAGCTAAACCTACCCCACTTGATGTTCATTTTTCGGATAGTGCATTACGTGCTTTATCTCAGTATCCTCATCAAGCCTACCATCAACGCGTGATCGCCGAAGTCTTAGCCCAGGATCCTCGTCCTGCCTATAAACAGGGCAAGGAGGATGATAAATGCTACGCCGTACATCTTTTTGACTTTAACGTGCGGTTTTATGTGCAACCCATGCAAATCCTGGTCGTAGCGGTAGAAGCTTTTGTCGAAACTCCCCCACACTGTTAATATGTTTGGACTTATTGAACGCTAATATCAACGGATAACTTTACATGCGTACCAGTCAATATCTGCTTTCTACTTTGAAAGAAACCCCTAGCGACGCAGAGATTGTCAGCCACCAGCTGATGCTGCGCGCGGGCATGATTCGAAAACTTGCCTCTGGCCTTTATACCTGGTTACCTTCGGGTGTCCGCGTACTTCACCATGTTGAACGCATTGTGCGTGAAGAAATGAATCGAGCCGGTGCCGTTGAGACCATGATGCCCGTAGTCCAACCCGCGGATCTTTGGTTAGAAACGGGACGCTGGGAGAAGTTTGGCCCTGAGCTACTCCGTATTGCTGACCGCCATCAGCGCGATTTTGTCTTGGGTCCCACGCATGAAGAAGTGATCACGCACTTAGCGCGTAATGAAATTAATTCATACAAGCAACTACCGCTCAATCTCTATCAAATCCAAACTAAGTTCCGTGACGAAGTACGCCCAAGATTCGGTGTCATGCGCTCGCGTGAGTTTACAATGAAAGACGCATATAGCTTTGATATTGATAAAGCGGGAATGGAACAAAGTTACGAGAAAATGCGCGCTGCCTACTGTGCCATTTTTGATCGTATGGGGCTGGATTATCGTGCTGTGTTAGCAGATACCGGTGCGATTGGTGGTTCAGCATCGCACGAGTTCCATGTCCTGGCGGACAGTGGTGAAGATCTGATCGCATTTTCGACCGAGTCTGAATACGCGGCGAATATCGAAAAAGCCGAAGCTCTGGCGCCTAAAGCAGAAGCTGATGCACCGACGCAAGAAATGACGCTCGTCGATACTCCAAATGCAAAAACCATCGCTGAGTTGGTTGAGCAGTTTGAGCTTCCGATTGAAAAGACGGTAAAAACCTTGTTTGTCAAAGCCTCTGAAGAGGTCGCGTCTGATCTTATCGCCCTGATCATCCGAGGTGATCACGAGCTGAATGAAGTAAAAGCAGAGAACCTCCCACAAGTTGCTGCGCCACTCACCTTTGCGACCGAAGAAGAGATTCGCGCACTGGTTGGGGCGGGTCCTGGCTCTTTAGGTCCTGTCAACTTACCCGCTCCTTTCATCGTCGATCGCAGTGTGGCTGTTATGAACGATTTTGGCGCCGGTGCCAATATCGACGATAAACACTACTTCGGCATTAACTGGGGACGCGATGCGGCGCTCGGCCAGGTTGAGGATTTACGCAATGTTGTCGAAGGCGATCCTAGCCCGTGTGGCAAAGGAACACTGATGTTTAAACGCGGTATCGAAGTCGGTCATATCTTCCAGCTTGGTAATAACTACTCACAAAAAATGAATGCCGGTGTGCTCGGGCAGGATGGCAAAAATGCGATGCTAGAGATGGGCTGTTATGGTATTGGCATCACGCGGGTCATTGCAGCCGCCATCGAACAGAACCATGACCAAAATGGCATTATCTGGCCAGACGCTATTGCCCCGTTTAAAGTCGCCATTGTACCGATGAATATGCACAAGTCTGAGCGGGTACGCGAAGCCGCAGAAAAACTCTATACTGATCTTACTCACGCTGGTATCGATGTATTATTCGATGATCGTAAAGAACGTCCAGGCGTGATGTTCTCAGATATTGAGCTTGTCGGTGTGCCTCATACGATTGTGATCGGTGAGCGCAGCATGGATAACGGGGTATTCGAGTACAAACACCGTCGTGATGGCGAGAAAGTGCCTTTTGCGATTGAGGATGCGCTAACTTTCGTTCAATCTAAGCTCAGCTAGATAACGCGTTAACCCGAGATTAATGCCCCGCACTGCGGGGCATTTTAGTATCAGTCAATTTGACGTATTGCTTTTTGATACGCCTGTTCAGCAAACTCCCAATTAACAACCTGCCACCATGCGTTGACATAATCCGGGCGCTTATTCTGGTAATTGAGATAGTAAGCATGCTCCCACACATCACAGCCTAGAAGCGGTTCACCCTTGACCTCTGCAATATCCATCAGAGGATTATCTTGGTTTGGTGTCGATGTAATCGCAAGATTACCATCCTCTTTAACGACCAACCACGCAAACCCTGAGCCAAACTGACCAATCGCCGCCTGACTAAATGCGTCTTTAAAGGCATCAAGGGAACCAAATGTCTGTTCAATAGCCTCAAAAAGTGCACCTTCAGGTGCCAATTTAGGGTTGGGCGTCATCGAGTTCCAATAAACCATATGGTTATAATAACCGCCGCCATTATTACGAATGGCAGCTGGGAGCTGAGAAATCTCACGGAACAACTCCTCGAGCGGTTGGCCATTGCGCTCCGTCTCTTTGATCGCAACAACGAATTTATCGAAATAGGTTTTATGATGACGTTGATGATGAATGCGCATGGTTACTTCATCAATATGGGGCTCTAACGCATCATAAGCATAAGGAAGCTCAGGGAAAAGATAAGTCATGGTGTCACTCCATTGATTATTACGACACCACCACACTAGATCGAATTGATAACGATTTTCAACCTCATTATCAATGGTGGTATTTTCAGATCTGCAATATAACGCCACGCGTTAGATAAAAGATCATCTATAATCAAACTGTTAGAGTAATGATGATCAGACTATGTCTAAAAGCAAACCGAAAATAGCCTTAGTCCTAACTGGCGGTGGCGCCCGAGCGGCTTACCAAGTTGGCGTGCTATCGGCGATCGCTCAGTGGTATCCTCGGGTGCATACTAGTCCGTTTACCATTTATTGTGGGACATCAGCCGGCGCCATTAATGCCGTCTCCCTCGCCAGTCATGCGTCATGTTTTCGACTAGGTGTCAAAAAATTGTCATGGTTGTGGCGCCGACTGAATACGTCCCGTGTCATTGCGAGTCAACCCAGTACCCTGATTGGCCACCTGTTGTCACAAACCGGGCAACGTTTTCAGTCTCATTATCAACCCCCCTTGCCATTCGGTTTACTGAATAATCGCCCTTTACGCTGTCTGCTCAATCAAACTATTAACTTTAATAAACTCAATTATCAGCTCTTAGCTGGGCACTTGCACGGGCTATCCGTCACCGCCTCTAACTATCAGACTGGCCAGTCAGTTAGCTTTTTCCAGGGGG
>NZ_AQOD01000183.1 GCF_000513715.1 Salinivibrio socompensis S35 | reverse complement strand
GTAGGTCGCCAGTTCGACTCCGGCAGCCGGCACCATTGCTTCGGATAGTCATCGATGTTGGTAGAGGGTGGGAATTCCGAAGTCCCGTGTCGGTGTTCATCGCTCGAGRCACCATTATTCCCCCATAGTTCAGTTGGTAGAACGGCGGACTGTTAATCCGTATGTCACTGGTTCGAGTCAGTTGGGGGAGCCACATTAAGAAAGAGCGCTAGTCCGATGGCTAGCGCTTTTTTTTTGTTCTAACCAAAGAGCCCTCTAACAAGCGATCCTCGTGATTCAGTTCTATTTCTATCACCCCGTTACCGACCCTTTCTCAATTTAAAAACCACGTCTATCCGTCTCCCCTCATCACTATAGGTCACCTTGTCACAGATTGAGCGCACCAAGGTTATCCCACGTCCAGACAAACTATCCGCATCATGGTTTTTTTTATGTAACTGGTGCTCAAAATCAAAGCCGTTACCACTATGGGTTAACCCCATAATGAAATAGTTTTCTGCGGGTTGATAGGCCAACTCGAGCAATATGTAATGCTCGTCACTCAACGCTGAGAGTCTTTCTTGACGCTGAATAAAATAATGAAACAGACCATCCACATTGCTTTTTTCTACCGCCTGCATACCTAAAATGCCGTGGTCTAATGCATTGGTGATAAGTTCAGAGGCAACAGTGCAAATTAGATCTAAATCTGTGCTTTCACCCACAATACCTTTGACGCGCCCACGCAAGTCCGTGATTAAATCGGCCTCTTTTAATAAACGCGTATCAAACGTGATCTGCGCGGTGGAGGGCACAATCGAATATGGCTGTAAGACGTCTTCCTCACCCTGACGTTTAGGACACTCGATAGGAAAGGTCAATTCTAGCATAGACACATCGTCCGTCACCCCAGCTTCCCCCGCAAAAGCAGTCAGCGTACGCTGAGTTTGCGCGATAAGGCTTCCTTGACAGCCACTCAAGGTACGAATAAGTCCAACTTCCCCCAACTGCTTGCCTGTATGATTACGCGCTTCTATCACCCCATCAGTGGTAAAGAATAAGCGTTGACCCGGCTTTAATTGCAACCGAGTGATGGTAGCATCAAATTGACCTCTTCCTTGCGCGCCTAGAGCCATATGACGCCCCTGATAAGCGGTAAGCACCTGTCCGTACTGGTCCAAACAATATGCATCCGGTAATCCGCCACTCCAAAAGTTAACGCTTAAGCCGTCAGGCATCACCTCAAGCAAGACACTCGCAAGCAGCGTACCGACCGGCATAAAGCCACGAATATGCTCATTTATTTCAATGGCGATATCACCAACAGGCAAACCACGACGAGCCGTTGAAATAAAGGTTTTCACGGCAGGAATCGTGCTTATCGCCGCAGGGAGACCATGCCCCGTCGCATCCGCAATCATGATATACAGCCCCCCTAATGGACGCTGTAGGACCATGGTCACATCGCCATTAAAGAGACTGAATGCCCCCGAGAAGGCGTTAATACCAGGAACACCATCAACATTAAAAGACATCAAGCGCTCAAAGATCTGACTGGCCATCGCATGTTCGTATACCGTTGTTTCCTGGAACTGCTTAAGTTGGTCTCGTTGATGACTCACTTCTCGAAATAAACGGATATGGCGAAAATGGGTGCGAACTTTGGCGATAAGTGCTGCGATATCGACTGGTTTATTGAGAAAGTCGTCACCGAACTCAAGGCATTTGGTAAGGGTATCGTGATCATCAACTCCAGTGAGAAAAACAATAGGTAGAAGTATTTGTGGGTGCCGCCCTCGTATCTCAGCGGCCATCTCAAAGCCATTTATTTTCGGCATATTGACGTCAGAGATAATTAAATCAGGAAACATCCCTGGATCTACTTTTTCTAACAGGCTCAGTGCTTCATACCCATCCATTGCTAGGATAATATTGTCCGCTTCGTCCTTTAACGCTGCGGCGATGTAATGCAACAAAGCTGGCTCGTCATCGACCACTAACACGTTCATAAGCGCTCACCCGTTTGTTCATTCAATACGAAACTTCTTTTCAAATTTAGCGATAAAGAGAACACGCTTGATCGCATCTGGACAATTAATGAGCATGATCTCCCCATCGGGCTTTTTTAAGTAATCTTGCATGTTAAGAAGAATACCAAGCCCTGCACTATCCATATAAGTTGCTTCACGTAAATCAACCACTATGTCTTCATTATTAAGATCGATATAAGCCCTGAGGGATCCCCACTTTTTTTCACCTGAGCTCTCCCGCTGCCATTGCCTTCAGCCCTCCAACCGCTAAAGCCAGATCCCTCACTCTGTACCCATATCCTTCTCGTCCAACCAGCTCCCTCCCCAGGAAAAATAGGACAGAACCCGGCGGGTTCGAATGGTATTAGCCTGAAAGTC
>NZ_AQOD01000182.1 GCF_000513715.1 Salinivibrio socompensis S35 | reverse complement strand
TAAGGATCCCTTCAAAGGTCATTCTATGTTCAGATTTATTATAAATTGCGGCCAGTGTTCTTCATTACTTGAAGTAGCTTTTGCCACCGCTTATCAGTTAGCATGAGTCTCGGCATGGTATGGCGTTACAGTTTGTTTTTGGCGAAAGAGATTATAACGCCTTATCATGCCGTTCAAAAAACAATCACGAAAGATCAACACGCCCTAGTGAAGTCTTCATTAATCAGTTCCTAGAATCGCAACGTGTTGTGAGTGAATTAAAGAAACTATTTAGGGATCAGATTGATATCACTTTTATTGAGAAAAACGTCGATGGTGATAACAAGAGACCACACTTTAACGTCGGTGACATTGACGCACTATTGCGCAAAAAGTACAATAGAGAGTCGCTTGAACGTATCGTTGGTATCACGAGAGGAGGAAGCCATGCAGAACAAGCGTAATAAGGTAAAATCTACCGCTTTCTCTGACTTCGTGCGTCACTCGTCGTCGAGAGAAAAGCGAAAATTTTTTGATAAAATAGTGAGAGAAACGATTAAAGAGCAGCAAGACATGCTCATAAAGGCAGAGCAAACAGCTAAGTGTCAGTAATCGTTTATATTTCTAGCGAGAGCCGCTGTTGTCAGCGGCTTTTTTGTTTGTGCTATATGCGGCCACGTTTGTCATTGTCTTCACGGTAGCTTGATGTGGTATCCTCTCTGGCCTCAATTCTTCCAGCGACTGTGAGCCTGACTTGAAAAAAATCGCGGTTTTTGTCGACGTTCAAAATATCTACTACACCACACGCCAAGCCTACGGGCGCCAGTTTAATTATCGCCAGTTATGGCACGCTTTGAGCCAAATGGGCGAGGTGGTCACGGCATATGCTTATGCCATTCGCCGCGATGACGATCAGCAAATTAAATTTCAAGATGCACTGCGCCACATTGGCTTCACCGTGAAGCTCAAACCTTATATTCAACGTGCCGATGGCAGCACCAAAGGTGATTGGGACGTCGGCATTGCCATTGATGTAATGGAAGCTGCGCCGGATGTCGATACCGTGGTTCTGCTCTCTGGTGATGGCGACTTTGATTTGCTGATGAACAAAATTCGCGCACGCTATCAGACCGAAGCTTTAGTGTTCGGGGTGCCTGCGTTAAGTGCCAACTCCCTCGTGAATAGCGTTGATCGCTTTATTCCCATTGACGATAGCTTGTTGCTGTAGATCCAATTAAGGCTAAGAGAAACCATTCCGATTTTATTTTGATGTTGAGGTAAGTTAACGATGTACAAATTGATCGCCCTAGATATGGACGGCACCTTGTTAAACAGTGATAAGGCGATATCGACTGAGAATAAACAAGCCATTGCCCGTGCCCGCGAAAAAGGTGTGACCGTGGTATTAGCATCGGGTCGCCCGCTAGAAGGCATGCAGCCTAAACTCGATGAGCTAGGTATCGGATCCAATAAAGATTTTGTGCTGTATTACAATGGCTCGATGGTCAAAAACGTCGGCACGAATGAGGTGATCTTACAAAAGGGGTTAGACGGTAAAGCCGCGAAAGCGCTGGCTCAACACGCTGAAGCGTTGGGTGCTTATTTGCATGCCTTTAGCACTGAACATGGTTTGATCACCCCCGCACACAATCCGTATACCGAGATTGAGGCCAATATTAACGGGCTCGATATCACCTTGATGGATTTTGAGACTCTGAGTGATGATCATCCATTATTAAAGTGCTGATGGTGGCGGAGCCAGTAAATTAAATGCAGTGATCAGTGCGTTACCGTCAACGCTGCGCGAGGAATTTACGGTCGTGCAAAGTGCGGCGTTCTTCCTTGAGTTTTTAAATCCGGCAAGCCACAAAGGGGCAGGTGTCGCAGCAATTGCTGAGCATTTAGGAATTCAGCCCGATGAAGTGATCTGTATGGGCGATGCCGAAAATGATCACGCGATGTTGGAATACGCCGGCCTTGGGATTGCCATGGCGAATGCGATGGAAGCAACCAAGCAAATCGCAGACTATATTACTGAGAGCAACGATGATCATGGTGTTGCTAAAGCCATTGAAAAGTTTGTGTTAGCGGCGGATAGCTCAGTGGCGTAATTGCACGGATTCAACTTAAAAAGGCTTGTTCGAAAGCAGGCCTTTTATATGTTCGATATAGCGGCCAAGGATAAATGATGGTTTGACTGTATAAATCGTATTATGGAGAAGATGTCTAATAACTAGTCTGACAGTCATAAACGCAGCGTTATTGTCACGCGGTTTTAAATAAGTAAACGTAAGATTGCGTTTATTTTTTATGCGTTAAAAGAGGGTATATCAAGGTAGTAAAAACAGAGGGGATAATCTGAAATGGTGCGTCCGGGCAGACTCGAACTGCCGACCCCCGCCATGTCAAGGCGGTACTCTAACCAACTGAGCTACGGACGCGTATTTCAAAATTTGGTGCGTCTGAGTGGACTCGAACCACCGACCCCCGCCATGTCAAGGCGATACTCTAACCAGCTGAGCTACAGACGCATACCATATTCTCAGTGTTTCGCCGTATAAAAGCGATTCACTATAGGCTATCAAGCTAAGTGGTGCGTCCGAGTGGACTCGAACCACCGACCCCCGCCATGTCAAGGCGGTACTCTAACCAGCTGAGCTACGGACGCACAGTGCTTGAAAGCGGGATGAATAGTAGCGAGTTCATCTTTATCGCGCAAGCGCTTCAACGCATATTTTTGTACATTCAGGTTTGTTTGGCGATTTGATCGTCAATGTGGCGATATTTTCGCTTTTTCAGGGGCTTTGCAAGTGTGCTACTGCCCTAGTTTGACGTCACAGCGTTGGAAAAGCTGCTGCCATACATCTGCATGGTGCTTGATCGCGTCTTTGTATTGGCGGTAAGCCTCTCCCTGCCAATAGGCGTTTTTATACGCGCTAAACGCATCCGGTGTTTGCAATGTAGCAAAACGGGTTAACGCTGGCGCAATATCACGATAAAGGCCATCGACACGGGCTAAATACGGCTGAACATCACCGACGTAAAATTTATAAAACACAGTTTGTAGGCGCTCTAGGCGGGTAGTATCAAAATTGCCGCCGCAAAGTACCTTTTCTTGGTGGTTAGCGATCAGTTCACTGGTTTGATTAAGCCAGGCGGTGTGATAACTCAAACTAACAAATAAGGCGCCAATAATACGTTGTTTCTCAATGCTCTCTTGCCAATCGATGACTGACTCGTTGGATGGCGGATTGTTATCGAGTAAATGGCTAAACTGGTCAATGGTGCTCACGGCATTACTATGCGCGGGGAGTGCAATGGTCAGCGTGTAGGCGGGTAAATTCCATTGGCCGCGCCAGGCATCACTGTCGATCAACGTGTTCCAGATCACTGTATCGCGCTGCTTGCGTTTCAGTGCCAATACCTGTTCTAACTCAGTTTGAATGCTCGGGTCTTTTACTTGTGGTAAACACTGCGCAGCGGTATCAATAAAACTGAGCTCGTAATCGAGTTGGCGGAAGCGGTCCGCAACTTTTCCCAGTGAGGAATTGCGTTCGGCGATAAGATTAAACAAGCCACATTGACGTAGTTCGTAGACATCAAGCACACCCATTCGTACATCTTTAAGTGGTTGAACCAGATTGCGTTTACGCGGCAGTGCAGGCAGCTCTGGAGACGTGAAATCGGGCGTCGGGGCATCGAGCACATTCCCCAACCGTTGGTAGTAATCAGCCATCATATCTTTGGCTGGATCGTCCGATTGGCACCCGACTAATCCAATTAAGGTAGCGAGCAGTAAGATTGGTTTGAGTCCGCGCATGGTTTATCTCGTGGCTAAGCTCTTGACGTATCAATCCTATCATCTACGCAGGCGATCGGCTTAACGATCGCCTGGTTGACCTCTACGTGTATGCAGCTGGACCTTTTGCAAGCGGTTAACGCTCTGCCATCGTTAATTGGAATTCAGAGGATTGCTTGCGCAACCAGCGTAGGCGTAACCCTAACAACACGGCGGCACTGGATAAACCTATGATAATACCGATCCAAAAACCGTGTGCGCCCATAGCTGGGACGAGCCAATCCGTCATTCCGAGCACATAACCGAGCGGCAAGCCTAATCCCCAGTAGGCGATCAGAGTGCGCTGGAAAATGGCGCGCATATCTTTATAGCCACGCAGGGCGCCAGCGGCCACGACTTGAATCGCATCCGTGATCTGATACACCGCGGCCAATAACATCAGTGATGACGCCAACGTTGCCACTTCTGGATTATCAGAATACAGGGCGATAATCGGATCACGTAGCCAAACTGTCAGTAGCGCGGTAATGACAGCCGTACTCACCCCTAGCCAAATCCCGATTTTGGCCGAGTTGCCAGCCCCCTCCGTGGTACGCTTGCCCAGCAGGTGGCCGACACGAATACTGACAGCAACGCCCAAACTCATGGGTAACATAAAAATCATGGTCGAGAAGTTAATCGCCACCTGGTGCGCCGCGACTGTGATCGGGCCCAGAGGCGCGATTAAAATGGCAATGGCTGCAAATAAGGTCACCTCAAAAAACAGCGAGGCAGCGACCGGAAAACCAAGCCGAAAGAGGCGGATTTGCTCTTTGAATGCTGGCGCGTAAAGTGAGGCAAATAACTGGAGTCCACTGAGTTTTTTGCTCACCGTGACATACAGGCTATAAGAACCGCCATAAGCCAATACACCAGCGCGGTAGCGACACCGCACCCCACACCGCCTAGCTCTGGCGCGCCGAGTTTGCCGTACACAAACATCCAGTTGAGGGGAATATTCGCCGCCAGCCCAATAAAGCCAATCACCATCGCCGGCGTGGTGAGTGACATCCCTTCGCATAAATTACGAATGGATTGGAACACCAAGAAGCGGGCACCGCCCAGATCACCGCATGCAAGTAGCCAATGGTTTTTCGGTCAGCGCCGCTTCCACATCCATGAGGTTAATAATGAAGCCCGCTTTATAAAGAATAAGTCCAATAGGCACGCTTAACAGCAGTGCCATATA
>NZ_AQOD01000181.1 GCF_000513715.1 Salinivibrio socompensis S35 | reverse complement strand
TTCATAACACGCATCCAGGTCTTCTAGCTTGSTTGACATGAACCGATKKTAACGGTTGGTAGCGAGTCGACGAGCGCGCCTAAAAAGATAGAGAGCACCACAATGGTGTATATATCGAGATAGAGGCCCGGAATGGTGTCGCCGTTAAATAAAAACACCCCGATGATAGGCAGAAAAGGTAAGGCGGCGTAATGGCCGGGCGCGTGAGTTTCTATCTCAGAGACGTCCACGCGCTCCATGGGTGTATTGTCTTTCTTATCCAGGTATTTATTCCAAAAGTACGCCGCGGCGGCCATCACAATGATCGCACAAATAGACACCGGCAATACGGTTTCAACCGCAAACACATGGAGAGGCAATCCGGATTTTTCCGCCGCAATCACCACATCGCCCGAGGTGGGGGAAAGTATAATCGCTGCAGGAGACGCGCATACTGCAGTCGCGGCAGGACGAGAAATCCCCATTGCGGTCATCATCGGGAATAAGGTAGCCATTAATAGCACACCTAAGCCAGTGGCAGAGCTAACCGCCAGTGACATTAAACAGGCCACAATGTAGGCTGCAACCAACAACACATAGGGCGACTTGATCACCGATAACGGCTTAGAGAACTGCTTCACCACCACGTTGTTAGCACCAATATGCGACATATAGGCCGCAAAACCGCACAACAGCATAATTTGCATCCCGAGGCCGCCACCACGGTATTGCAGCATGTATTTCACGTATTCAAGCGAGTCGGTAAAGAGGTTGCCGGTTGACGTTAATTTAGCTGGCAACACACTGTGCCCCAATAACCCGGTGATGATCAGTAATATAATCCCTGCAGTCAGCAAGGTGCTTGCAGGGCGATAACCCTTGACAATGAAGTAACCCACGGCCACGGTCACCACTAGCCCAATGAGAAGTTCTAGCATAATTCACTCCGCCAGATGGTAAAGATAAAAGAATTGGATGGAATTTACTCAGCTCACTGTACTAAAACCCTGTCTGTAGCACGACAAAAACCAAGCCCGAGCTTGATTTAAAACAAATAAAAAGCCGCCTATCAGTAAAAGGCGGCTTAGTGATCACAATTTGTAACGATTAAATCATTGCTTAGCGCTCAGATCAAAGCGGTCAGCGTTCATCACCTTCACCCACGCCGCCACGAAATCGTGGACAAACTTGGTTTGGTTATCATCTTGCGCATAGAACTCAGCATAAGCACGTAAAATTGAATTAGAGCCGAACACCAAGTCGACGCGGCTCGCGGTCCATTTCACTGCCCCTGAATCACGCTCAATGATCTCATAGCGATTACGCCCAACCGGTTTCCACTGATAGGCCATGTCCGTCAGGTTGACGAAAAAGTCATGGCTAAGTTGGCCAACACGATCTGTTAATACCCCTTCTGGCGCGCACCATAGTTAGTACCAAGCACCCGCATACCACCAATGAGTGCGGTCATTTCAGGCGCGGTGAGCCCCATCAGCTGGGCGCGGTCAAGCAAGAGCTCTTCGGCTGAACGTTGTAGTCTTTTTTCAGCCAATTTCGGAACCCATCTGCAACCGGCTCTAACACCTCGAACGAATATACATCGGTTTGTTCAAGCGTGGCATCACCACGGCCAGGTGCAAAGGGAACGTCGACGTGGACGCCAGCCGCTTTTGCCGCTTCTTCGATACCTTGATTGCCCGCCAGCACGATGGTGTCGGCGAGACTAATCTGGTGTTTCTGGGCAATATTACTCAGCACGTTGATGACTCTAGCGAGGCGGTCCGGTTCGTTACCCTGCCAATCTTTTTGTTGCGTTAACCGGATACGAGCACCGTTTGCCCCACCGCGCTTATCAGATTGACGATAGGTACGTGCACTATCCCAAGCCGTGGCGACTTTCTCAGCCAGCGTCAGATCACTGCTAGCAATATCTGCTTTCACCGCTGCAACGTCATAATCGGTACGACCTGCGGGGACAGGATCTTGCCAAATCAAGTCCTCATTCGGGATATCTGGGCCAATATAACGCGATTTGGGCCCCATATCGCGATGCGTCAGTTTAAACCAAGCTTTGGCGAAGACCTCTGCCAAATAGTCGGGTTCTTGATAAAAACGTTCAGAAATTTTGCGATACGTTGGATCCATTTTGAGCGCCATGTCCGCATCCGTCATAATCGGGTTACGACGAATCGAGGGTCTTCAACATCAACCGGCTTGTCTTCTTCTTTGATGTCGATAGGCTCCCACTGCCAGGCTCCGGCTGGGCTTTTCTTCAATTCCCACTCGTAGTTAAACAGTAAATAAAAGTAGCCGTTATCCCACTCTGTGGGGTTGGTGGTCCAGGCACCTTCAATGCCACTGGTGACCGTATCACGTCCAATTCCGCGCGCGTGGTGGTTGTTCCACCCCAAACCTTGCTCTTCAACATCCGCTGCTTCAGGTTCCGGCCCTAATACACTCGCATCGCCATTGCCGTGGCATTTACCGACGGTATGTCCACCTGCCGTAAGCGCAACCGTTTCTTCATCGTTCATGGCCATGCGCTCAAACGTGACACGCATATCATGGGCAGTTTTAAGCGGATCAGGGTTGCCATCCACCCTTCTGGGTTAACATAAATCAGCCCCATCATCACCGCGGCCAGTGGGTTTTCCAGATCGCGCTCGCCAGAGTAACGACTGTTATCGGCATCACTTGGGGCCAGCCACTCTTTTTCTGCCCCCCAATAAGTATCCTTCTCTGGATGCCAAATATCTTCACGCCCAAACGCAAACCCATAGGTTTTTAGCCCCATCGATTCATACGCCAGCGTACCTGCAAGCAAAATCAGATCCGCCCAGCTAATCTTGTTGCCGTATTTTTTCTTAACTGGCCACAACAAACGACGGGCTTTATCAAGGTTGGCGTTATCGGGCCAAGAGTTCAGAGGTGCAAAGCGTTGGTTACCTGTCGCACCGCCACCACGACCATCCGCGATGCGATAACTCCCCGCCGAGTGCCACGCCATGCGGATCATCAAGCCGCCGTAATGTCCCCAGTCAGCAGGCCACCATGACTGACTCTCAGTTAACAGTGCTTTGACGTCTTTTTTTAAGGATTCGATATCGAGCGTTTTGAGTTCGGCGTGATAATCAAAGTGCTCGTCAAAGGGGGAGGATTTACTGTCGTGTTGATGAAGAATGTCGAGGTTAAGGCGTTCGGCCACCAGGTTTTGTTTCGCCATGGCTTCCGAGGTTGCGCCACCATGCATCACGGGGCATTGGCCCGCTGACGTTGAGCGTTGCTGAGACATTGCTTTCTCCTTATGTTTTATCCATCAGTGCGAATGCGAAAAGAACTGACCATGACGCACCGACGCTATCATTAGTCATTGCTAACTAAACATGATTAACGTTAATAGACAATTACACAAAGCGCTAATCTGTTATGCCAATACTGTTAATAGCCAACAACTTATAAATAGAGAGCACATTTTAGTTCATCGTCACCACGCCCATTCGCGGTTTTGTAGCACCACACGATAACCGTCCAGATCTTCAAACGTGCGCCCGTCTTTATCCCAGTAACTGTTGTAACTCGGAACCTGTTTAAACCCGGCCGCTTCAATTTGTGCACACGCAGCCTGCCATGCTGATTGATCAGGCAAGTAAAACACCAACAGGTTTTCTTGTGAGGGGGCTAGACCCACGTGCGTGCCACGGTGATGGGTAAACTCAAGATGATAGTTGTGATGCGGATGACCAATAATGGCGCCGTCGAAATCATTGTGGCCAGAGAAGGTTCCGAGTAACTCAAAACCTAATCCCTCACAGTACATATTAGTAATATCCGCTAAGTTATCAGTCGGCCGCGCAACCCGCATCACGGTGTCTTTATCAATCATTGTACTGACTCCTTTATTTCATCCAAGTCCTCAACCGAGGTACGCCCCACCTGCATCCTTGTGTCTTCTCCGTGTGTTATGCAATCACTACCTGCCCTAACACGTACCCTAGCGCGCATGCGCTCACCACGCCAATGACGCCAACCGCCATAAATGAATGGTTGAAATACCATTTACCGATTTTGGTGGTGCCAGATGCATCGAAATTCACCGTGGCAATATCAGAAGGATAGTTGGGGATAAAGAAGTACCCATACACCGCCGGCATAATGCCGATAAGCAGCGCAGGATCCAGCCCTAACCCAAGACCCACCGGCAACATCATCCGTGCGGTCGCGGCTTGCGAATTAACAACTACAGATACAATAAACAAGGCCAGTGCAAAAGACCACGGATACTGGGTGACCATCTCCACAATTCCAGATTTAAACTGCGGCATCGCGTATTGGAAGTAAGTGTCTGACATCCAAGCGATCCCGAAGATAGCAATGGCTGCCACCATGCCGGATTTAAACACCACGCCATTGGGCACATTACGCGGATCCGTTTTGGTCGCCAGTAGGATGATCCCGCCAAAGCAGAGCATCATCATTTGGATCACCACCGACATGCTGATGGCCTTACTCGCCCCTGCCACCGTGCGAATTTCTGGCCACATAGCGATAATAACAATGGTGACGATGGCACTAATAAACAGCAATACCGCATTGCGGGCCGAGCGGGGTAATACCTCATCAAGTGACGTCGCGGTGGTATTTTCGATTCGGTCTCGCCATTTCGGGTCTTGTAAGCGCGCTTGGTAATCCGGATCGTCATCCAGCTCTTTGCCACGGCGCAAGCTATACAGTGACATCAGCAAGGTACCGAATAAGGTGGCGGGGACAGTCACCAACAAAATCGAGACTAATGTAATGTCATGTTGAATATCGGCAAGCTGTGCAAGGTAATACACCACCGCGGCAGAGATCGGCGAGGCCGTAATCGCGATTTGTGAGGCAACAGACGCCGCAGCCATGGGTCGTTCCGGACGAATGCCATTTTTCAGCGCGACATCACCGATAATCGGCATAATGGAATACACCGCGTGACCGGTACCAAGCATAAAGGTCATGGCATAGGTGACAAATGGCGCAATCAGAGTGACGCGTTTTGGATTTTTACGCAATAATCGCTCGGCCACTTGCAGCATATACTTAAGGCCACCTGCCGCCTCCAAAATAGAGGCACAGGTCACCACCGCAAGAATGATCAACATCACGGTCACCGGCGGTGACGTTGGCGGCATCTGGAAGATAAACACCTCGATGACCAAGCCGATCCCCGAGACTACGCCCAACCCGATGCCCCCGTACCGCGAGCCGATATACAGCATTAGCAGTAAGAACAAGAACTCTAAATACAACATACCCTCACCTCTCTACCCGCCTACGCAGGCTGTTTTTGTTATGCGTTTAGCCTAGAACTTGTGTCATGCCTGCCAAGTGGTGCCAATAGCCATTGCAATCGTGGTTGAGCGGTTGCGGCCGATTGCCTGCTTGGTTAGCACAGAATTTGTCTACCCATTGCAAGGTGTCAAGCGAGAGTGGACTTAACCGCACCACGTCCACCAGCCCTTGCATCGACGGTAAATCGTTAACGAGATTGGCACACTGCCAGATTGGGTTTGAATGCCGTTCAGTACAAATACCGCTTGGCCCTCTTGTGATTCCGTTAACCGTCCATTGGGGTATTTAAGACAGCACAGTTCACAGTCATCTTTGGCGCGGTTTTCTGAGCGCGCGGTAAAACAGCGTGCCGAGTAAGCCAACGGTAGGTAGCCATAGCCAGTCACCTCCACCTCAAACCGGTCGCGAATGCCCAGTTCATCGCAGCCGTTTAGCATATTCACCAACCAGTCACGCGAGAGCTCCACCGGCATCACCCAGCGCGTCATACCCAGGTCAACAAATTGCTTCAACGTTTGTGGGTTATAGCAATTGATGGCCGCGCCCACCACAAAGGGCTGGCGGCGTTCACTTAAAAACTGCACCGCGCTCACGTCATTGGCTTCAATGCGAATATCATCATTGTCACAGTAGCGTTTCAGCATGGTCAGTTCAGAGGGCGCTTCAATCAGCGCCATGGTCGAGAGCACCACTTGTTTACCCGATTGCACCAGCTCACGAGCAAGCCCAATCCAACTCTTGGTTTCAACTCTCGCCGCTTGGCACAGACGGTTTCACCGAGATAAATCACATCGGCTTGGCTGTCTGCCGCTGCTTGATAAAAGGCTTCAACCTCAGCCTTGGGCCAGTAATACAGGATGGGCCCGAGAGAAAATTGCATCATGATTCCTTATTGCCACTGGCGATGGTAAGCACCCAAACTGGTTTGCACCCCTTCAGAAAGACTATCGAGCGAGTGCGCCCAATCCGGTGCAATATCAAACGCATCGGGGTTTGCGAGACAGCGATCAATCGCTTGACGCCATACGCGTGCAACTTGCTCCACAGTACGCGGGGCTGCGCTGACGGCCTTCGATTTTGACGGATTTGATCCCAGCGCGATAAAGCTCAGGCAACACGCTTAAGGTGTTCAAACTGGTGGGCTCTTCCAGTGCGTGATAGCGATTGCCGTCGACACAGAAACGGCCTTTGCATAGGGTGGGATATCCCGCTTTTTCATCGGCTTGGTAACGGTCAATCAATACCCCGTTTAAACGCGACTCCAACCCTTGCTCGGTCTCTTGCCAGCGCACGAATGCCGCCGGTGAGCAGGCACCCACGGTATTGGGAGATTGCCCAGTAAGGTAGGAAGATAAATAGCAGCGCCCTTCGGCCATAATGCACAGGCTGCCAAAGGCAAACACCTCTAAATCGACATCGGTATTGCGCGCCAGTTGTTTCACCTGATGAATCGACAGCACCCGCGGTAATACCACCCGTTTAACGCCATATTGCTGCTGATAGAAACGGATCGCCCCAGCGTTGGTGGCTGACGCTTGCACGGACAGGTGTAAATCCAAATTGGGATAGGTGCTGGCGGCGTAGTCTAAACAGGCCATGTCGGCAAGGATCAGCGCATCAGCGCCATTACCGGCGGCGCTATCAATCGCATATTGCCAGCGGCGCCAACCATCGGGATGGGCAAAGGTGTTGATAGCAACGTGCAAGTCTTTGCCGTGATCATGCACATACTGACTGGCGCGCTGCAATTTGCTATCGGTGAAGTTCAGCCCAGCAAAATGGCGCGCATTGGTATCATCTTTTAAGCCGACATACACCGCATCGGCGCCATGTTCGATCGCTTTTTTAACCGCCGGAATATTGCCCGCCGGACAAAGGAGCTCCATAACATTGCATTCCATTTTATGATTGTCCGGCTAAGATAAGGGCGTTGCTAATGTGGGGGGTTGATGTGTGTCAAGCTTGTCCAAGAAGTATGTAAGGTACTGTCCTACTTTGTCGAATAGGTCATTCATGGTTGATAGGTTACGGCTCCCTTACTTTAAGAACTCGCTCATCAACCTGATAAATGATAGTGAATTTGTGAGCCCTTAAAAATTAACATAATATTTACATCGCTTTCATTCAAGTGGGATATTAATTCCAAAAAACCCTTTGCCTTTATTTCTGGCCAACCAAAGTTGATATATTCGGCGGGTAAATAGCCAGGCTAGGAGTAAAACATGGCCCATACCGCATACATAAAGATGATTGGAGAAACGCAAGGCTGTATCTCCCAAGGTTGCAATACCGATGACTCTATCGGGCGAAAAGCGCAGATTTCGCACACTGACGAAGCAACAGTTTTGGCTTGCAACTACTCGCTAGAAAAAGAAGCGGACCAAGTCAGAAAGACTCTCAGTGCTCTAACCATCACAAAGCCAATCGACAAGGCTTCTCCTCTGCTTGGACTTGCTTTTTCAAAGCAAGAGAAGATTCAGTGTGAGATAAAGTTTTACAGGACCAATGATAAGGGCCATAACGAAAATCACTATACAATTGAGTTAGTTGATGCCGTCATCGCACACCTGTCGTTTAACCAGCCTCACGTCCTTATGTCCGGCGACGAAGATATGTCCGAAGATATTTCTCTCCGATATAAAGATATCGTATGGAAGCACAATATCACTGGTACGCAAGGCTACGAACGATGGGAGTAAGAGCTAAGCCCTCGTCGTACGACATTGCCGTTGTAAGAAAAGCTGGCAAAGGCCTGACAATGCAAGCTACGAGCCTCGCTAATCGTCACATTAGAAGCGGGGTTTTGAAGAATCAATTCGTCAGAGATATTGATCGGTTTGAACAGTGCTTGGTTAATGACGTTGAGCGGGGCAAGAAAACCAAAGAGCAAGCTCTTACCGAAATGAAAAGAGAGCAGTCCAGCTTAATGGAACAGTCTTCGTTAATTGCCTCTAAAGGAATCGGTGTTATCGCTGGCGCCATGCAAGTAGCAGCAGGTGGGGCAATATGCATTTACTCTGCCGCATCACTATGCTCGATCGGCGCATTGTTGGTGGCTCATGGGGCTAACAACATGTATGAAAACGGTAAATACTTTGTCGATGGCGAAGAAGACGCAACCGGCTTGGTTCGCGAAGCTTATCAAGGTGCCGCCGAATTTGCAGGATATCCTAAAAGCTATGGAAACATGGCCTACTACGGTGTCGATTTGGCCTTGTCCGGCGTATTGGGTTTCGCGAAACTACAACTGTTAAAAACGCAGCTGAGACTTATCAGATAGTATCCAAGACCAACTTAAAGCCGATGCCATGGACAAAAAGTCCAAAAGCCAAACAGCTCAAACTATTTAGATACAGCGCAGAAGACTACCTAAGAGGTTATCAAGCCTCAAGCCGACTATCTCTGGGGGGCAGAGTCCGTAAGTGATAGTTTTACAACATATTCATTGTATAAAGAGGTACGAAAATGATCGCTCTTATATTGTTTTTTGTTATCTCTTTTGCCTTAATCTATTCCCTTTGGCGCCTAAATCGCATACCGTCGAATGGCACCCTCCTTTTTTTAAAATTTATATTTTTTTTATTCTTAGGCACTCAGTTCTGGGCAATATTCCAACATGGCACACAGACGGCTGGCGTGGCAGCTAGGATCCCTTTTTTTGAGGCATTTATTGTTCGTACAATGAACTTACCAAACCCTACAATCCAGTGGGCATCTCTGTTTTTTTTCATCTTAACACTGGTGTTTTGCCTACCAAAGCGAGTTATCAAATAGATAATGTAAACAATAGTACACCTCATTGACAAATAAACGCTTTGATGGCAAAACACACGTCTACTAACATTTAATAGAGCAGATTAAAAAGAGGGAAAACCATTAGTTCTACACTATTCATAATAATAACTGTATTAATAGCCTATCACTTCAGAAAATGGCCCAAGAAAAGATCAAAAAGATCGTTATACATCTTTAAATATGTCGTTTTGTTTGTTGTTGGCGGGCAATACTACTCAATTTTTTCATACAGCATGCCGGTAAAGGGGGGGGGAGTAGATGGTAAAATTTTTTTCTTTGAAGATTTTTTATTAAAAAACTTAGACTTACCCAACAATGTTCAATTCTTTGCTTTGGCTTTCGTTATTTACCTAGCATTTTTCTGCCATCCTAAACAAGAGCAATAAACAATTCACATATGTATGTTTTCACATGAAACCAAACGTTGTTGTTTTTTAGTGTCAGATAAAATATTTAAGCTATTCCGATATAGCTCTGAGGGTTATTTTAGAGGCAGGGCGCTGAGAGATCCCCTCATAAATCCGCCAATGCATAGCCCTCTTTTAAGAGCTGCTGGGCTAGAACCACAGCCGCAGCTAAGAGGTGTTGAGTTATAATTTCGTAGTCTGGTCGCCTGAGGACTTCCATACCTAACCGGACGGTAGACAGGACATTTCGATTTCTGACTGTATTCGCTTGAAAGTGCCTGTCCCATCCTTGC
>NZ_AQOD01000180.1 GCF_000513715.1 Salinivibrio socompensis S35 | reverse complement strand
TTATTTATTGGTTAGAGCTAGCTCTAGGAAATTTTGCCCTGATCACCAAAGTAACTATTTTTGGTAAGTGTATGGTGATCATTGCAACAAAAATATGAAATGGCTCAGCGTTATAGCAACAATTCTTTTAGACTAGACAGCGTTTTCTAACCACCGACAATGATGTCGATGGTGGTTTATCCCTCGCTAAAAAGGTCTATGATCATGAAGGAACGTCTTTGTTTAAAGGCAGCGGTTAGTGCTGCGCTAATTGCATCATTGGCAGGGTGTGCCAACTCGGGCTCTGAGACACAAGAGCAAGGTTGGGCACCAGATACCACTTATAAACTCACCATTCTTCATACCAACGATCATCACGGTCGTTTCTGGCACAACCGCTACGGCGAATACGGCATGGCTGCGCGCAAAACGCTGATCGATGATCTACGCACAGAGGCTCAAGCCGAAGGCAGTGAAGTGCTACTGCTATCAGGCGGTGACATCAATACCGGTGTCCCAGAGTCTGATTTGTTGCAAGCTGAACCTGACTTTAAAGGGATGACGCGAATCGGTTACGACGCCATGGCGATTGGTAACCACGAGTTTGATAACCCATTGAGCGTGCTAGAGCAGCAAATGCAGTGGACCGACTTCCCGATGCTGTCAGCCAACATTTACGACAAAGAAACGGGCGAGCGTAAATTCCAAGCCTACCAGATGTTTGAGCGAAACGGCCTGAAAATCGCCGTGGTCGGTTTGACCACAGAAGATACTGCTAAGATCGGTAACCCAGAATACATTGGCTCGCTCGATTTCCGTGATCCGAAAGCGGAAGCGAAGAAAGTGATCGCCAAACTCAAAGAAACCGAAAAGCCTGACATCATTATCGCCGCCACACACATGGGCCACTATGCCGATGGCAAAAGCGGTGTAAACGCACCGGGTGATGTGGCGTTGGCGCGCTATATGGATGATGGTGACCTTGACCTTATCATCGGCGGCCACTCACAAGAGCCGGTTTGTATGGAAGAGCCGAACACGTATAACGAGAGTTTCGAGCCAGGTGATGCGTGTACCCCAGACCAGCAAAACGGTGCATGGATCATGCAAGCCATGAATGGGGTAAATACGTTGGTAAGGCGGAGTTTGAATTCCAGAATGGCGATTTAAATCTCGTCAGCTACGACTTGATCCCAGTGAACCTGAAGAAAAAAATCAAGGTCGATGGTGAGAAGAAACGCGTCTTTATTCAAGATGAGATTGAGAAAGACCAAGCCTTGTATGACTTCTTGAAGCCGTATCAAGATAAGGGCCAAGAGAAGCTTAACATTAAGATTGCTGAGAGTAACGGCAAGCTAGAAGGGGATCGCAATGTGGTGCGTTTCCAGCAAACCAACCTAGGTCGTTTAATTGCTAAGTCGCACATGGAACGCGCCAATGCCGACTTTGCGGTGATGAACTCAGGTGGTGTGCGTGACTCGATCATCGCTGGCGACATCACATACAAAGATGTCCTTAAAGTGCAGCCATTTGGCAATATGGTGACGTACACCGACATGAGCGGTAAAGAAGTGATGGATTACCTCAATGTTGTGGGCACCAAGCCCGTAGATTCAGGTGCGTATGTCCAGTTTGCAGGCGTTTCAATGGTGGTTGAAAACGGCAGCGTTCACGATGTGAAAATTGGCGGCGAATCAATTGATATGGATAAAACCTATCGCTTTACCGTGCCAAGCTTTAACGCCGCTGGCGGTGACGGTTATCCAAAACTGACTAGCCACCCAGGTAACGTCAACACCGGTTTTGTCGATGCGGAAGTGCTGAAAGATTACCTTGAAGCAAACAGCCCCATCGACGTCAACGATTATGCGCCACAGGGTGAAATTGTTTACAAATAGAACCGGGTAAGATGGTGATAAAGATAAAGCGGTACCGGTGCGGTGCCGCTTTTTTTATGTAATGATATCCTGGTGTCGGAGCAGTAGAGAAACGTTATGACGCCAGCAATAAAATTGGCAGAAAAACAGGGAATTGCCTTTTCGGTTCATCAATATGAGCATGATCCGAACAATCCAAATTTTGGCGATGAAGCGGTCCAAGCCTTGGGGCAGGATCCTGCCCGTGTCTTTAAAACCTTGTTATTTTGTATCAACGGTGACAGTAAACAGCTTGCCGTTGCTATCGTGCCGGTGAAAGGAAGCCTAAACCTTAAAGCAGCAGCAAAAGCGGCGGGCGGCAAAAAAGCAACCATGGCCGACCCTGAGGTAGCACAGCGGACAACCGGGTACTTGGTTGGTGGCATCAGTCCACTCGGACAAAAAAAGCGCTTGCCAACGTTTTTAGATGCATCAGCAAAACAGTTTTCCACCCTGTATGTCAGTGCAGGGCGTCGTGGCTTAGAAATTGAGCTGTCCCCAGACGATCTCATGGCGTTAACAGCGGGCCAGTATGCCGCGATTGGCGAGTAAAAAAGAGGATAAACAAGCATGACATTGACCATTTGGGCATCGTTAGCCTTAGTTTGTATGCTGGGCGCGATGTCACCCGGCCCCAGCTTGGTCGTGATGGCAAAACATAGCCTTGCGAATAGCCGCCTACATGGCATTGTCGCTTCATGGGCCCATGCGCTTGGCGTCGGCTGTATGCGTTAATTACTATGTTAGGGTTAGCGGTCATCTTCAAACAATCTCCCTTATTATTTACGATCATTGCCTACGCAGGGGCAGGGTATCTCGGCTGGTTAGGGATTAAGTCGCTCCTAAGCAAAGGAGGCGTCGCGGCAAAGCTAGAGGCGGGCAAAACCGCTAGCCTTGGAGAAGCGGCGCGTGATGGCGCAATGATTTCAATGCTCAACCCTAAACTTGCGCTCTTCTTTATTGCCTTATTCAGTCAATTTGTCGCGGTAGGCACCGATTTGTTCAGTCGCAGTGTCATTGTGCTAACACCGTTATTGATTGATGGGGTTTGGTACACCTTGGTGGCTTTTTTGCTCTCGAGCCCAGCGATTGTTGACAAGATCCGCCATCACGGCGCGTGGGTTGATAAGCTGTCAGGGGTGGTGTTAATCGCACTGGCAATACGCGTGGTGTTTACGCTGCAATAAAGCAATAACGTAATAAAACAAAAAGACTGGCAACTCGCCAGTCTTATTGTTGTTCAGGCACGGTGATTGAGGTGTCGCTCACGCGTTTCTAGCTTTTTGTCTTGGCTCTTTTTGAGCATCACATATAGCGCACCCGAGCCACCTTGATGCCGCAGAGCGGAATGGAAGCAGAGGACGTCAGAAATTTGTTGTAGCCACTGACAGACATAGCTTTTCATCATTGCGGGTGGGTTGCTTCGCTCGCCTTTGCCGTGAACAATAATCACGGTACGTACATCCATGCGTTGGCATTGTTTAAGAAAGCGGAGAATTTCATCACGGGCTTTTTCCAACGACATTTTGTGCAGATCAAGTCGCGCGTTAATATCGTATTTTCCCAACCGTAGCTTGCGAAATACGCCCTCTTGTACGCCATCGCGTTTGTAAGCCATCACGTCCTCGGGTTTGACCATGGTGGCATAATCCAATGATAAGTACTCGGGTGCACTTTGAGCTAGCTTTTGCGCGGCTTGCTGGCGGGCAAGTTGCGCGTCAGTAGGCTGGTGTGGTCCAGTTAGATCCTCAACCGTGTCCTGTTCGATTGGCGCCACATCAGACATCATTTCTCGGAATAGCTCAAATTCGTTTTTATCACTCATCACTACAGGGCCATCTACGTCGTGGAGTCATTTGGGACAGTATAAACGAAAATAAAAAAAGAAACCTAGCGCCACACTCTGTGACCAACCGTGTAACACTAGGTTAAGCAAGTTTGCTTAAAGATAGGTAGGCAATAAAAACAGGTTACTGAGGTTTAGATGTCATCACTTTGTAGACGAAATAGCCGCCAAAGAAACTGATCAGGGCAAATGTACAGATGATGACAATCATGGATGACAAGCCCACGGCGTTGCCGAAAAGTAGATCAAGCCAAAAGTCCATAGTCTGTACCCTCGTGTCCGTTAATGTAGGGTCAGAATGCCAATAGGAACTGTGTTGAATACTGATCAGGATCAATAGAAGTATCGAACAATTTATCAACATTTGTTAACACCGATACGATCACAATTTGCTCGCAATTGATGTCACTTTCATCGTTTAACTGTGAGTGATAAAAAAATACGTGATTAGGGCTTGAGGTTTCGTGATGCTTGAGTATGATGGTCGACCTTAGCGCGGGGATGCACTTGGTTGCATCGCTCAGTGTTTGACAAGACAAACGTCAATTCGTAAAACTTGTCATAAGTCGGTGAATAGCGCAGTTTGGTAGCGCATCTGGTTTGGGACCAGAGGGTCGGGGGTTCGAATCCCTCTTCACCGACCGAGTTMTTCTAACAGCTGAGTGAGGTCTGAACTATTGGCTGCGCAAAAGATTAACGTGATAGCGCAGTTTGGTAGCGCATCTGGTTTGGGA
>NZ_AQOD01000179.1 GCF_000513715.1 Salinivibrio socompensis S35 | reverse complement strand
GTGTACGAGTAACACCAACGACGATTGCTGAAACTATTGGGTCAGTTATACGAAACGGTTTATTCCTAAATTAGGTGCGGAAACTCGGCTACATTAGATCTGCCCGCTGAACAGCGCAGAAAAATGTGGCTTAAACCGTTCCTGCAATCTTACTTAGTGGTTTTTATTGGTTATCTCACCATGTATCTGGTGCGAAAAAACTTTAATGTCGCTCAGAACGATATGATCAACCAATACGGCCTCTCCATGACCGAGCTCGGTATGATTGGTCTCGGTTTCTCTGTCACCTACGGGATTGGTAAAACCGTTGTTTCCTACTACGCCGATGGCAAGAATACAAAGCAATTTCTCCCGTTTATGCTGATCCTTTCTGGTCTTTGTATGCTTGGCTTCAGCTTTAGTTTGGGTGGCGGCAGCATTAGCCTGTTTTTGATGGTGGCGTTTTACTCTCTGAGCGGCTTTTTCCAAAGCACCGGCGGTCCATCAAGTTATTCAACCATTACCAAATGGACACCGAGTAACAAACGTGGGTCATACCTTGGGCTGTGGAATATGTCGCACAATGTCGGTGGTGCCGGTGCCGCGGGTGTGGCCTTATTTGGTGCCAACGTCTTCTTTGACGGTAACGTCATCGGGATGTTTGTGTTCCCTGCTGTTATTGCAATTATCGTCGGTGCGATTGGTATGCGATATGGTAGTGACTCACCAGAAGCGTATGGACTAGGTACGGTAGAAGAGCTGTTCGAAGAACCGATCAGTGATGAAGATCGTGAAGCTGAAGAAAACAAGATGACCAAAAAGGAAATGTTCTTTAAGTATATCTTGAAAAACAAAATCATCTGGCTACTGTGCTTTGCTAACATCTTCCTCTATATCGTGCGCATTGGTATCGATCAATGGTCTACCGTGTATGCGTATCAAGAGCTGGGTTTCTCAAAAGAAACGGCGATTTCTGGCTTTACCATGTTTGAAGTGGGCGCGCTGGTCGGCACGCTCATGTGGGGATATTTATCTGATCTCGCCAACGGTCGCCGCGCACTGGTTGCTTGTGTGTCGCTAGGTCTGATAGTCATGACGCTGGAGTTCTACCAATATGCCACCAGCGAATTTATGTATCTATCGGCCTTATTCGCACTAGGTTTCCTCGTGTTTGGTCCACAACTATTGATCGGTGTCGCCGCGGTTGGCTTTGTGCCGAAAAAGGCGATCAGTGTCGCCGATGGTGTGAAAGGCACGTTTGCTTATCTTATCGGCGATAGCTTTGCCAAACTGGGGTTAGGGATGGTGGCCGACGGTACGCCAGTCTTTGGCTTAACCGGTTGGAAAGGCACCTTTGCTGCATTAGATGCCTCTGCACTGATTTGCTTAGGATTATTGGCGATGGTGGCTGTCGCAGAAGAGCACAAAATCCGTAAAAAGAAAAAGGCGATGAAGCTCAACGCAAAAGCCGTGTAATAGACCGGACGATCAGCCCCAACACGCTGCTCGCTCAACAATTGATATACCACATTGCATTAGCGTCGTACTGGCGCTAATGTACTGCTTTTTTGCAGGCAGCCTATGATCAACGTTGTACTCATTGACGACCATAGAATGGTACGATCCGGTTTTGCACAACTTCTCACGATTGAGCCCGATATTGCTGTTATTGGTGAATTTGGCTCAGCCAAAGAAGCACGGCATCATTTACCCGGCTTACCTGTCCATGTCTGTATTATAGATATCTCTATGCCTAATGAGAGTGGCCTGCAACTGCTTGAGCAGCTCCCCTCTGGGATGGGTGCACTGATGCTCAGCGTGCATGACTCAGCCAGTATGATTGAAAAGGCACTGCAACTGGGCGCCAAAGGCTACCTGAGTAAAAACTGCCATCCTGATGATTTAATTCAAGCGGTAAGAGCCATCGCACAAGGCGGCTTTTATATAACCAAGGATATGGCGCTACAACTGGCAACGCCAACCAAACCATTAACGTGCCAACTGTCCCAACTCACGCGTCGTGAAAAGCAAGTGGCCACCCTGATCGCAGACGGCCACGCGATTAAACATATTGCTGACCAATTAAAGATTAGTCCCAAAACCGTGCATGTTCACCGCGCGAATGCCATGGAAAAACTCGCGGTCGATAACGATGTGTGCTTAGCCAAAAAACTCCAACAGGATGTATGAATAACGCCACGGTTAACTGGGTAATCAATGCCCTTTGCATTTTGTTTTTTGTACTCTGTGCATGGGTGAGCCTGTGGGTGATCAGCCGTTTTCTCTTGCCCACGAATACCCTCGCAGTGGTATTTTTACCTTTTGCCTGTCGCCTTGGGCTGATTATCACGACCCGTCGTGCGTATTGGACGGCCATATATTTGGCTGAGTGGCTGGCTTTGGCCCTTCTTTTTCACTACTTACCCAATCAAGATTGGCTGCTTTTAGGGTTGCTCAGTGCCCTTTCATGGCCAATATGCCATATACTTACCGCTTATGCGCACCGTCGTCATTGGCCGTTTTTATTGCTCGCGAGTGTGGCAGGGTTGAGCCAAAGCGCCACGATCATCAGTCTTGGATCGTCATTATCAAACGATATGCTGTTATTACTCGCACCGCTTACCGCCATGTTGATTGTCCTACCCTGCTGCTATTTACTCACGTTTTATCTGTTCTCAAAGCCATGGGGCATGGTTTCTGCCCGTATCGCGCATACGTCTATCCGCTTTCATTGGCGCGATGGGCTGATATGCAGCGCCGCATTTATTTTTAACTTACTCATTCAAACGCAATTGCCGCCCTCACTGGACCGTTTTGCGCCGTTTTGTTTAGCCATTCCCATCATTTTGTTTGCGCTAAAATATGGCTGGCAAGGTGCATTTCTTGCGACGCTGTTCAATAGCTTGGCGCTGGTGGCTGCCCATACAGACGCCTCAGCGACCGCCACGGTGGCCACTGTCGAGTTATTATTATCACTTGCGGTGCAAACCATGACCGGTATTGGGCTGGGGCTTGCCGTGCAGCGTCAGCGCGATCTGACTACCGGCATTCAGCAGCAACTGCGCAAAAACCAATATTTGTCGCGTCAACTGATCAGCACAGAAGAAAAGATCCGACGCGATATTGCGCGTGAGCTACACGATGATGTCGGCCAGAACATAACCGCAATTAAAACCCACGCCAATATCATTAAACGATTGGATAACGATCACGCTTATACCTCGTATCTCCAAGTGATTGAAGACATGTCGATGAACATTTACCAATCAACCAAAACCTTGCTTGCGCAATTGCGGCCGACCGTTTTAGATGATGTTAGCTTCGATGAGGCCGTTAGCCAGTTGGTCCATGATATGGGATTTGTCGCCCAGGGGATTGATATAAGACTTTCTATCACTCACCATCAAGCGGTCAGCGATACCGTGCGTGTGACCCTCTACCGAATTTGCCAAGAGGCACTGAATAATATTCATAAACACGCCAATGCACGTCACGTGGCCGTTGTTATTTCATTGGGTCATACTAGCACCTTACACGTGACGGATGATGGTTGTGGGTTTACCCCCAAAGACACCGTTAACGGCTTTGGTCTGAAAGGCATTCGCGAGCGAGTGATGGCGATGGGCGGCGATTGCGATATTCAATCAACCGAACATGGCACATCACTCACCCTATCCCTTCCACACATACCTTAAACAGTAAAATCATGACGACACAGACGCATACCCAAGACACCCTCTACGCCTATTGGCGACGCCATATTATGCTGGGCATGTATGTGGGCTATGCTGGATTCTATTTAACCCGTAAAACATTGAGTGCCGCCTCGCCCGCGTTGATTACCAACCTAGATATCGATATGGCACATATCGGTTTAATGGGGACACTGTTTTCATTAACCTACGGCGTGTCGAAATTTGTATCGGGAATGATTGCGGATCAAACCAACTCACGTTTTTTTATGAGCATCGGGCTGATATTGACAGGCGTGATTAGCCTGGTTTTCAGCCAAGTGCACAGTATTGCTGCCTTGACTGCATTATGGGTGGCCAATGCTTGGTTTCAGGGATGGGGATGGCCAGCGTGTGCTAACTTGCTGACGAGTTGGTATTCACGCAACGAGCGTGGCGTGTGGTGGGCAGTCTGGAATACAGCACATAATGTCGGCGGCGCCATTGTGCCGGTGCTAGTCGCGTATTTAGTTATCCATGTGAATTGGCAGGCAGGGTTTGCATTGCCGGGCGTGGCCGCGATAATGATTGGGCTGTTATTGTTTTTTTACTTACGAGATAAACCCAGATCACTTGGGTTGCCTAATATTGGTGATTGGCGCAAGGACAAGCTTGAACAATTTCACGAAGCAGACAGCCCCTCTTTGACCTATCGCACTATTTTGCATCGCTATGTGCTCACCAATCGCTATCTGTGGTTACTCGCGGTCAGCTATATCATGGTGTATATCGTCCGCACCGCCATTTACGACTGGGGTAATATTTATCTTACCCAACAGCATCACTACAGCTTGATTCAAGCCAATGTCGCCTTGGCGATGTTTGAGGTGGGCGGAGTTTTGGGCTCTCTTGTCGCAGGCTGGGGATCGGATCGTGTCTTTGCCGGTAACCGCGGGCCTATGTGTATTTTATTTGCCACCGGTATTTTTCTCTCTGTGGCGGCGTTCTGGTTATTTCCGTTTTCCGATATTTTTATTCACGCGCTGTTGCTATTTTGTGTAGGTTTTTTTGTGTTTGGTCCGCAAATGCTCATTGGAATGGCGGCCGCTGAATGCTCGCACAAACAAGCGGCTGGTGCATCGACCGGCTTTGTTGGCATTTTTGCTACTTAGGCGCCGCCGCCGCTGGCTATCCATTGGCACTGATTATTAAGGCTTTTGCTTGGCAGGGCTTTTTTATCACGATAGCGTTATGCGCGGTGACCATAGGGCTGGTATTGCTGCCTTTTTTAAGAATGCAGGTGGATACGAGCGCGGGAAAATAGAACAAGAAAGAAAATGTATTGTTCAGTATATACTCAGGCTTCTGTTATCAACACCAATGGAATCACCTGACGGAATACGGAATACGGAATACGGAATACGGAATACGGAATACGGAAAAAGCATATCGTACCTGACCTTATCCTGAGTACCGATTACTGAATACAGAGTACAGAAAAAGCAAAAAATCCAATGCAAGCACGAGGCGGCTCTTTCCCGTACTCTGTAAGCGCAGCGCTCCGTATTCCCATTCACGAATACCGATGACGGAATACAGAGTACAGAAAGAGCAAAAACGCAGAAGCGAGCACGATCTGTTCTATCTAGTTTCTAGTCTCTAGAAGCGCAGCGTCTCGTCTCTTTCCGTACTCCGTATCCAAGCACTTACATTTGGTAGAATTTTTTATACCAATCAACAAATTGCGCGACGCCTTCTTTCACGCCCACTTTTGGTTGGTAGCCGGTAGCCTCGAACAAATCTTGGGTATCGGCATAGGTTTGGTATACATCACCGGGCTGCATGCCGCGAAAATTTTTCTTCGCCTCAATGCCAAGCTCAGATTCAATCGCTTGGATAAAGTCCATTAGATTGATTGGGCTACCGTGGCCAATATTATACACCGCATAAGGCGCCGAACTTGAGGCTGGCGAGCCACTCTCAACCGTCCAATCATCATCACGCTGTGGCAGCACATCTGCAATCCGTACCACGCCTTCGACGATATCATCGATATAGGTGAAGTCGCGCCACATATCGCCGTGGTTGTTAATATCAATGATCTCACCATCAAGAATCTTTTTAGTAAAGATAAATGGCGCCATATCCGGACGCCCCCACGGGCCATACACGGTGAAAAAGCGCAAGCCTGTGGTCGGAATATCGTAGAGATGCGAATAACTGTGCGCCATCAACTCATTGGATTTTTTGGTCGCGGCATACAGCGATACGGGATGGTCAACCGAGTGATTAGTCTCAAACGGCACCTTAGCGTTCAAGCCGTATACCGAGCTTGACGAGGCATAGACTAAGTGCTGAACTTTCGTATTCCGACAGCCTTCTAGGATATTCAAATGGCCAACAAGATTTGAATCGGCATAGGCATGCGGGTTATCCAGCGAATAACGTACCCCCGCTTGCGCGGCAAGGTGGATAACACGGTCAAACTTTTCTTGCTCGAATAGCTGTGCAACCGCGGTGCGATCGGCAATATCAAGCGACACAAAGGTAAAGCTCGCTTGAGGAATGTTATCTAACCGTGCTTGTTTGAGTGATACTTCATAGTAATCATTGAGGTTATCCACCCCAACCACCTGATGTCCCTGTGCTAGCAGTTTTTTTGCCACGGCACTGCCAATAAAACCGGCCACGCCGGTGACGAGATATTTCATTATATTTCCTTTAACCCTGCACAAACGAATACTATTTCTGGTTTAATACACAACGGACTGTGTCAATGTACTTATTTATAATGATTTTCTCATCAAACGTTGATTGCATCTTTACTCTACTCGACTGCCCCATAGATAATCTTTTGGTATGCCCTATTTCAATCATCATTTTCATTGCTTCATAAAGGCTAAAAGTGTCTTGTGTATGACAGAGAAAACCATTAATATTATGATCGACTGTCTCGCGACAGCCCACATTATCCGTTGTAATTATAGGTTTACCCATAGCGCCAGCCTCTAACAATGTCTTCGGGACCCCTTCACGGTAGAATGAAGGCAGTACCATACAATCAACTTGTGAAATTTCTTCCTCAACTTTATCAGAAGTACCTAGGTAAGTAACGATACCTTCATCAATCCAAGCTTGCATTTCACTCTTAGATACCGCAGAGGGGTTATCAACATCAAGAAAACCCAACAGGCGCAACTCTATATTTTCACTATATTCCTTTTTGAGCATTCTTGCTGCTTCAACATAGTGCCCAACTCCTTTGTCATAAAGCATACGAGCAATTAAAAGGAAGCGCACTATGCCATCATCAGGCGCAGGGATTACAACAAATCGTGATAGATCTACGCCGGAACCAGGCAATCGTTCAGAAACTTCACTCTTAATAATATTGTTACTAATAAATAACTCACGATCTTCCTCATTTTGAAAGAAAACCTTATCCGCAAATTGTTGGCTAAATTTATATAAAACTCGCGCTATTTTTGAGGTTAAACCTTCGTTAACGAATAAAAACCCAAGACCTGCAACGTTATTGATCACTTTCGTTTTATTGAATGCTGCAGCTATAGTGCAATATATATTATTCTTAGGAGTAAAGTTGAGCACAACCTCAACGTTTCTTTTTGATAATATCGAGTAAAATGATAAGAGTGCCTTTATATCATTAAACGGATTTCTTCCACCTTGATCAATATCGATATGAATAAATTCTGCACCTATATCTTCAAGCTGTCTAGAGTAGCTATCTCTTGGTGCAATAGCGATGACGACATATTCCTCTTCTAAAAGAGATCGTATCGTATTTTTTCTAAAATTATAAAGATACCAACTTGTATTTGCGGTAATAGCTATTATATTCATTAATTAAACCAAACTTGATGATAGCTAGATACCATCTTCTCGATGCTAAAATTATTTATAATTCGCTCACGGCAGGCTTGTTTTCTGGCTTGCCACGCTTGCGGGTTGTTTTGTTTTTCTTCCATAGCTTCTAATATCGCATTTGCTAAAGCTTGTGGATCTTTAGGCGGCACTACCCATCCAGTATCACCTACAATAATCGCTGCATCGCCAACATCGGTAGTAATACAAGGAGTACCACAGGCCATAGCTTCTGCTACAACATTTGGAAACCCTTCACCAAATGAGCTAGATAATATATGAACATCCAGACTATTCATTATCGTTGCAATATCTGTGCGCTGACCTAAAAGAGATATATTATCTTCAAACTCTATTTTTTTAATCTTATCCATTAAGAATAGATTATTCGAGGTGATATCTTTACCAATAAGAACGGCACTGAATTCAGAGCATCGTCTTTTTACTAAGTCGAGTGATTTTAATAATCCAACATGATCTTTCTGAGGATTAAATCTACCAATCGTCCCTAATAAAAATTTACTATTTAAATCATTTAAAGAGCCATCACAATTTTCGTTTTGGATAGAAGACCGACAGGTCATAACCATTACCAATCACTATCATCTTTTCGCCAGAATAGCCTAGATCAATATGAACGTTTCTCGCCTTATTGGCACAACAAACAATACCCTTTGGTACTAATGAGCTAATTTTAGCACAGAACTTTGCAATCAGTATGGTAGAACTTTTGGATTCGTTTGGTTTAAGCTCTGTATGTCGAATATTCCAAAAAACATTTTTATATCCAGCTAAACGTGCAACCACTCCACCAATAAGATCTGCATGGTACATCCATGTTTGCACAACTTCGGGGTTATACTGGCGGATCAGATTATATAACTTTATTAATGCCGAAAGGGGGCGTGTTGATAAATTTAAACAATAGACTTGAACACCTATCTCTTCTAATAAAGGGCCGTATTTCCCTTCATCCATTAAGGAAACAACAATATATTGGTTACTCTTATCGTATTTACATAGTCGATAAAGTACAGACTCTGCACCACCATCATTCAAGCCGGTAATAACATGTAGTATTTTTTTCAAAACAACCTCGCGGCAACAATTTTTTATTTGTTTTTAGATATATGAAATAAATTACAATAACAAAAAAAGAAAAAAAGTTTGTTCTATATCTCACAGCAGACCCTGGATTTAACGCACCGAATGGGTAATGAACAAAAAGAATCCAACTCAAGGATATTATAACAAGAGAAACAAACATTACATTTAATTTTCTATACCTAGCAAAATTTAAAATCGTAATAATACATAAGAAAACAAAAACAATAACAATAAAAAAACTTTCCATAAAAACGAGAAAATGCGTAGGCTTGGCAATAGATTCGGAGAACGTCGGCCCCCAGAAACCTATAAACATCCCATAAAGAGCATTTCTAAAAACATCATAGTCATTAACCCAAATATCATTTACTCTGGTGCTACCTGCATCAAGACTAAAATGTTTAGGCATGATAAAAGAGTAATCGTTAATAACATCTCGAAAATAGTAAAGCAGACCAATAGATAAAAATAAAAATAGAGACAAGATGAAAAGTTTACCATTAGCCGTTTTAAAAAAAACTCGTCGTAAGCATAATATAAGTAAAGATTGAAAACAAACCTATCATATACTGAGGCTTAAATATAACACAGAGATAGAAACAAAGAAAAACTAAAGGCTTGCAAGTGATTTTTTCTTTGTTCATTAATTTAAATAAAAAGCCAAGAATTACTCCCATAAAGAAAACGCCTATAGCTTCTTTTGATGCAATTGAAGACCAAATGCTGAAACTAGGCAAACACAGAAACAACAGAACTTTAGTTTTTTGGCTATGAGTAAACCCTGCTCTTTCTACCGCATAGTAGACACCGTAAACGGCAAGAAGTACGAATGGTACATTAGCTAAAGTTGGCCCGAGAACTTTTGAAAATGAATGTGCCAAAAAATCCATCATATGCGTAGAACTATACCACCAGCTCTCTGAACCATAAGTTCTACCACCTAGGTATCTATATGTGTCCCCCAACTGAGTAAACCTAGTGTAAACAAATAAAGCTAGTAACATGTATGTCAGTTTGGCCAAAGTATAAAAAAACCAAACTTTTCTTACTCTCACAAGAAAAAATCCTCTACATTTATTTTATCGAAAAGCGATTAAAAAATACGGAAACACGGAAAAGGTATGAAGATCCGCGTCACGAAAGGCTTCCCAGCACGGTCTGCAGGTACTCTTGGTCCATCGCGCACGTCATTCGCTCGCGTTGAATGTCGGCTTTGAAACTCTTCTCTTGCTTTAATAAATTCAAAACCATTTTCCTTATTCGTGCAAAGACTTCCGCTCTGTCATCGCTCTTATTAGTAAGGACTTTTATCCTACTTTAAGCTACCTTTGGAAAAATACGAAATCAGCGAATCCATTATTTTATTCCAACTCATTCCAACGCTGTCAAAATAGCCTCGTAGTTAGTGATAACGTCCGAACAAAAATACTTATAAGCTGATGCCTGCACCGCTTCTCTTGCAAGTGGCTTTTTCAAAGAGATTCGACATACTTTTTGTAAATCATCTACTGATAGATGATCGACCAAATATCCATTCACACCCTCTTGAATAATTTCCCTCGGACCACTTGGACAGTCGAATGCCACCACAGGAGTACCTAATATAATCGACTCTATCAATACGTTTGGAAAACCTTCATAAAGTGAAGTTAGTAACGTACCCCTAGCGTGGAGATAGTAAGGGATCATATTAGTTTGAAAACCTTCAAAATCAACCCGATCGGCAACACCAAAATCCTGTGCGCATTGCTTCAAAGACTGTTCTAGGCCACGGAAAACGCATGAACATCCGCGTCACGAAAGGCTTCCCAGCACGGTCGCTAGGTACTCTTGGTCCATCGCGCACATCATTCGCTTGCGTTGAATGCCGGCTTTGAAACTCTTCTCTTGCTTTAATAAATTCAAAACCATTTGCCTTATTCGTGCAAAAACTTCCGCTCGATCATCGACTCTTATTCGGCAAGCA
>NZ_AQOD01000178.1 GCF_000513715.1 Salinivibrio socompensis S35 | reverse complement strand
AGCACTGAAGCCTAACGTGGTGATCCCAGGCCACATGACAGCGGGCACGGCACTGAACGCTGACACCATTACCTTTGCTCAGCAATATTTGAAAGACTTTGCCGAAGCGAAAGCAAACAGCAAAGACAGCGCTGAGCTGATTAAAACCATGCAAGCGAAATATCCGAAAGCAGGTCTGCCGATGGCTTTGGAAATTGGTGCGAAAGTGCACATGGGAGAGATGGAATGGTAAACGTCCACTACATTTTTGACCCAATGTGTGGCTGGTGCTTCGGCGCCGCCACCTTGATTGAGAGCCTGAGCAACAACTCTGACATTAACTTGCAGCTTCATCCGGGTGGTATGCGTGAGCGTGCGCCGATTGAAGACAGCTTTCGTCAACACATTTTGGCGGCGGATCAAACCATTGCCGATCAAACCGGACAAACCTTTGGTCAAGCTTATCTTGACCGCGTAGCAAGCGACCAGCCGGTGATTTTGGATTCATTTATTACCGCGCAAGCGATCCTCGCCACCCAGCAGATTGATGGGCAGGGTGCTGAAATGTTGAAACGTATTCAACAGGGTCATTATCAGCAAGGTCGTTCAGTCTATGAAGCCGACACGCTTGCAGTGCTTGCTAGTGAGATGGAGATAGATGCCGAGACCTGGCAACAGGCGATGAATCGCGCCGAAAATGACGTGATGCCCGCGGTGAATCAAACCCGTCAATTGATGGCAGCGCATGGCTTGCGCGGTTTCCCATCCATGCTGGTGGAGCAAAACGGCCAATGGCAAGTCATCACGGTGAGCCAATACTATCGTCGCCCAGACGCTTGGCAGGCGCTCTGGCAACAGCTTACCCAAGCGTAAAGCCGATAAACGAAAACGGCGAGCACTGGCSTCGCCGTTTTTGTTTTTGTTGCGATCACTGTTTTTGTTGCGATCACTGTTTTTGTCGCTATTACTTTGTCGCAGCAATCATTTCGGTTCAGTGGGCGGCACCGGTTTTTTGGGTTCAAAACCTTCAATAATACGGCGCTCTAGTGCGTGACCAAGACGTGCTTCAATCATACGCAAGTTCTTGGTGTTATCTTTTGAAACGAAAGAAATCGCCTCGCCCTGGGCACTGGCGCGACCGGTTCGACCAATCCGGTGCACATATTCATCGGCGGGGAAGGCAGATCGTAATTGACCACGCGTTCGAGCGACTCAATATCAATGCCGCGTGCGGCGACGCCGGTCGCAATTAAAAAGCGAACCTCACCGTTTTTAAAGTCTTCCAGTAATTGGGTCCGCACGGCTTGGCTACGTCCACTGTGAAAGGCCTCGGACTCAATGCCGCGCTTTTCCAATTGGGTGGCGAGTTTGGCCGCGCCGTGCTTGGTCTCGATAAAAATTAACGCCTGCTTCCAGCCATTTTCTTTAATCAAATGACTCAGCAGAGCCGATTTTTTGTCTTTATCGACGGGGATGCACCACTGAGTAATATTGTCTTTTGAAGCATCATGAGCGGCAATGCTGATCTCTTTACCTTCATCACCAATGGTCGCTTTGGCGAGATCGCGTACCTTGTTAGACAGGGTGGCAGAAAACAGCAGGCACTGAGTGCTTGCAGGCAATCGGTCGAGAATGTTCTGAATGGCATCAATAAAGCCCATATCGAGCATACGATCGGCTTCATCCAGCACCAGCACTTCCACTTCGTCTAAATAGATTGCACGTTGGCTGAGTAAATCGCGCAGTCGCCCTGGGGTGGCAACCAGAATATCAACCCCATCAATCAAGGCTTGCTTTTGTGCTTGCTCGTCCATGCCACCAACCATTGCCAAGTTTTTAAGCGCGGTAAACTGACTATCTTGGCGGGCACTCTCCGCTACTTGCAAGGCTAGCTCGCGTGTGGGGGCGACAACTAAAGCACGAGCGCGCTTTTTACGCCCCGCTTCACCTGCACATAATTTATCGATGATAGGCCAGATAAAACTCGAGGTTTTCCCGGTACCCGTTTGCGCAGCCGCAATCAGATCATGCCCTTGTTGGATGATCGGAATCGCTTTCGCCTGAATTGACGTTGGAGTGGTGAAGCCGCGTTGGGCAATGGCTTGGCAAAGCGGGGCGCTTAACCCCAGTTTTTTAAATGGCATAACAGACTCAACAAACAAGAGGCGTGTGTCCGCGTTATTGCTCAGACACACTGAATGGCGTCGAGTCTAGCACGAACCCCACATCCACACGACGTAAAATCTGCTGGTGTCCTGAGTACCGTTTGTACTAGGCCGCGTACTTTCTTAGCTCATGCGGGTAAATACGCATTCCGTTTCATATACAGCTTGCTCGTGGAGATAAGACCACGCATGGGTTTCTGTCCCTGTTTGCGCCGCTAACCGGTCGATAACAGCGTCAATGTGTCGACCTGCATAGTCTTTGTGAGGAGTAAATAGTTCCTTAATCGCTGATAACATAGCACGCTCCTTGTGTGTAACTAAATTACATATCAGTATGTTTGGAGCATGGTACGCGTTTTAATCGTGATCAACGTTAAATTTATATCTATGTTAAATAACATTTTTGTAATTAGTTTTCACTTTCGCGGTCTTCTTCGGCTGTCTCGATATCTTCTTCTATTTCCACACCGCGATAAGGTTCACCCTCTTCATCTTGAAGTTGATGATCATACGCTGCTTGTAGACCCGTGTCCTCGATCGCTTCTTCATCCCACTCTTGTTCGAGCTGGCGAGGGTAGAGTGGAGAGATAATGGCAACCACAATGCTGATTGATGCAAACAGTGAAAAAGCATTCGCGTAACCCATTTGCTCTACCAATAAGCCTAAAACGGGTGATCCAACGGCTTGGCCGAGTGATACAGCCAAAAAGGGCAATACGGGACCCAGAGATAAACGACCGGGGAGAAGGCGGATACCGGTCATTAGGTACAGGCCAGTTAAACTCATGTAGGCGAGGCCAAAGACCAATGCAGAAAACACCGCCAATAATAAGTTACTGGGGCTTGCTGCAATCAGTGCCATACTCGCAGCCAGCATCATTAGCATTAACGCGTGGGTAATGGGTGGATTGTTGCGATCGGCAAGATCAGCGGCTACCGCGCCGCCGAGACCAGCAAGGCCCACGGCAAACCATAACCAACCGGTGGCATCCGCAGGGAGCTCACCTAAAGTGATGACTAAATCTGGCGCGAAGATCCAATAAGCCGCAGATACAAACCCCATTGCAAACGCAAACAGTGATAAGCGCAGAAGTCGGGCCCATTGCAATCGACTAATGGGAGGGGCGGGAGCCGCATCTGTGGGCGTTACCGGTGAGACGGACGGTAGCATACGCCACGCCGCTAATACGCCGACTCCTGCAATGACCGCAAAAGAAAGATATGCCGTACGCCAGGCTGACTCAAGCGTCAATACCACAGGCACAGCAACGACCACGCCAATACTGGTCCCCGCATTCATTACTGAGCTGACGCGACCGTGAAGAGCACGATTGACGACCGCCTGCATCGCTGCGGTGAGGGCCGGCATCATTAAGCCAGTACAGATACCGCAGGCAACGACCCCAATACCGAGTGAAATCGCTCCTGACGCTTGGCTGATCACACCCAACCAACGGTGCCAAAAGATCCGGAGATAATCGCGGTGATTCTTGCACCGATCCGATCGGCGATGACGGAGGCAATTAAGGTGGCAAAGATAAAACTGATGAGCGGTAAGGCACTAATCATACCGATTTCAGACGGGCTTAATCCTAAATCGTGGCGTATTGGCGGAACAAATAGACCAAACGCAAAACGTGCTAGACCATAACTGATTGCGATAAGTGCGGCACCGAGTAACGCAAATTTAGTGCTAGATGGATAGGTCATGTTGTTCCTCAATCTCTGTTTGTGTTTGCTGGACTGTTGCGATGACGGGTGTGAGAAATTGTTGTGGCTACGGCTGGTTTCGTCCAGCATTTTGGGGTGACAATGTTTATCTTGGTCAATTAGTAAACAGAATACCCTTTCTTTTTGTGGCACATTAAAATAGTTCAAACTTGTTTAGTATCAATTGAGAAGCATTCTTTTGTGCTACGGTGGCAAGCTGATTTGCTTACGGAGTATTGGCCATGCTGTTGAACGTCACTGACAAACAAAAAGAGGATAAGATCCCGCCGTTGTTTCGACTTGGGTTCCGACCCTTTTTTCTCTTTGGTGCTCTTTACTCTTGTCTTGTCATTATTGTATGGACTGGGCTGTATATCCATCCCGGCATGATCTCACTGACGGTGCCTTCGTTGTGGTGGCATGCTCACGAGATGCTGTTTGGTTTTTCGATGGCGATTGTCGGTGGATTCTTAATGACAGCCGTAYACAAACTGGACAAGCGTGCCAGGCACCCGAGGGATTAAGCTTGTCGCCATTTTTTCGCTATGGTTGTTGGCAAGGCTTAGCTTCTGGGTCGATGTACCTATCTGGACTAGCTTAGTAATCGATACGCTGTTTATTATTTGCGTGGCATGGTCCTTGGGCTATCGCGTGGTGATGACCAAGCGCCAGCGCAATTATCTTTTTATCCCTATTTTGGCGATCGCGGCCTTACTTAATGCGTTATCTTACGGCGTGCTGTTGGGGGAGGTGTCTTTACCTATTAACCAAGTTTGGCACAGTACCTTGTTGTGGTTCATGCTACTGATTAGCGTGATGGGTGGACGTGTTATTCCATTTTTCACGGAAAAGAAATTGGGCATTCAGGTTTCAAGTACGCCAGTGTGGCTAGAGCGGGTGATTATCGCGGTGTTTGTGCTGCTGATTGGTGTCACTTTAGTGGCAGGCACTGACAATATGGTCGCGCGTGGCTTGTTGCTCGCCGCGGGTCTTGCCCAGAGCGTTCGGCTTTACCGCTGGCAAGGTTGGAAAGCGTACCAAGTGCCGATGCTGTTCTCGCTTCACTTGTTCTACCTTTTCATACCGTTTGGGTTAATATTAAAAGCGGTGGTGATTAACCCTTGGGCATCGAACCTGATTTGGCATCTCTTCGCGATAGGCGCGCTCGGAGGGTGATCTTGGCCATGATTGCACGGGTGACGCTTGGGCATACGGGACGGAATGTGTACCAGGGTCCCGCTGTCGCTTGGTTGTTTTATGCCTTGCTCATTTCCGCACTAATACGTGTATTGGGTATGTGGTTTTGGCCTGTTTATACCTTGAGCTTGTCGCGACGTCTGCGCTACTTTGGGTGGTGAGTTATGGTTGGTTTGTGGTGCAATTTGGCCCCATGTTGAGCAAAGCTCGCGCGGATGGCGGGGCGGGATGACCGCTCACCAAGGTCTAAACTTAAGCAATAAGTAGCAGATGCTAGGGTGATGGCACCTGCTGTGTTTTCGCGCCAATAAGAAAAGGCGTGCCTTAAATATCATACACCAAGCTGTCTGCCGCCAAAAATGGCCATTGTAGGCGATGGGGAGCTGTGTCGTCATGGTTGAAAAAATAGCCAATATGCGGCATCGCATACACGGTATCGCCTTTTTGGTAGGTTGCGGCTTGCCACGCATGATGGGTTAACGTTGCTTCCCACAGGTGGTCACTGCTCCAGCCTTGCGGTGCCAGTGATACGCGGACTTCGGCACCCACCGGGTTGATCGATACTACGCGCATAGGTAGCGATACCTGGCTATTGGGTTTGTCGCTGATCGTCAGCTCATGGCTGCGTACATACAAATGGCCGGATTGCTTGGTCTGCGCACAGAGGGCGGGTTCGATAAAGGCGTTACCATTTGTCCATACCCCTTGCTGAAACTGGCCTGTAAAGATATTCACATTCCCCAAGAAATCAAACACGAATCGACTCTTCGGCGAGGCGATAAAGATCGACTGGGCTATCGACTTGTTCAATTTTACCGTCACTCATCACCACCACGCGATCCGATAGCTCCAGCGCTTCATCTTGATCGTGGGTCACGAACACGCTGGTGAAAGCCATTTGATCATGTAAACGGCGTAACCATTGGCGTAGCTCTTTGCGCACTTGTGCATCCAGTGCACCAAAGGGCTCATCCAAAAGCAAAATGTCTGGCTGCGTCGCGAGTGCACGTGCTAAAGCGATACGTTGTTTTTGTCCGCCCGATAATTGCTCAGGATAACGCTGGCGAAGATGGCTCAGCTGGACCACCTCGAGCAGCTGGTTAACACGTTGACTGATAGCGGCCGCTGAAGGGCGCTCGCGCCGAGGCATGACTTGCAAGCCGAAGGCAATATTCTCCGCTACTGTCATATGTTTAAACAAAGCGTAATTTTGAAAGACAAAACCAACGCGCCGGTCACGGACATGGACTTGGGTGACATCGCGATCGCCAAAGTGGATTTGACCACTGTTGCTGTTTTCTAATCCCGCGATAATCCGTAATAGCGTGGTTTTTCCCGAACCTGACGGCCCGAGTAGCCCCATCATTTCGCCCTTTTCTATGGTGAGGGATAGCGGCGAAAGTGCCTGAAACTGACCAAAGTGTTTGGTGATGTTATTAAGTTGAATACGCATTATCTTACTGCTCACTCTGGGTCGTTTGTGGGACAAATCGGGCAGGCGTTGACGTGCTGCTCTCTTCTAGCGTGATTGAGTGTGCGCGCTGCTGGCGCCACTCCACCAAGGCTTTCAGCGCTAATGTGGCCAATGCCATAAAGGCAAGTAAAGAGGCACAAGCGAACGCGGCTTGGGTTTGATAGTCTTCATACAGAAGCTGCACCTGCAAGGGTAAGGTGTTGGTTTGGCCACGAATGCTACCTGACACCACGGCGACCGCGCCGAACTCGCCAATGGCACGGGCATTGGTCAATATCACCCCATATATCAGAGCCCATTTAATGTTCGGTAGGGTGACGCGGCGAAAAAGTTGCCACCAAGATGCCCCTAGCACTACCGCGGCTTCTTCTTCTGCATGTCCTTGCTGCTGCATTAACGGAATCAGCTCGCGAGCAACAAAGGGGCAGGTGACAAAAATAGTGACCAACACAATGCCAGGCAGTGCAAACATCACTTGAAGATCATGCTCAAATAGCCACGCGCCTAGCCAGCCGTTACTGCCATAAAGCAGCAAGTACAGTAAGCCTGCGACCACGGGAGAGACAGCGAATGGGATATCAATCAGCGTCGTGACCAGTTTACGGCCTGGGAACTGAAAGCGTGTTACTGCCCATGCCAACATCACGCCAAATACTAGGTTGATTGGCACCGTGATAACGGCGACCAATAGCGTTAAACCAATTGCATGGCGTGTGTCGGGCGCCAGTAAATGGTCAAAGTAGGTGGCAATACCGTCGGAAAACGCGATGGAAAAAATGCTCAATAAAGGGAGGACTAGCACGAGCGCAACCAGTATCAGCATTAATCCAATCAAGCTGCGTTTGATCCAAACAGAATCACCGATTCGGGCAGAGTGGGGAGTCATAAAGCTATCCTTACCGGCCGTGAATGCGTTTTAAGTAGCGACCTTGCCAAAGATTGATCGCAAACAGTAACGTTAGAGACGCCATCAAGATCACCGAGGCAATGGCACTGGCTGCTGGAAAGTCAAACTCTTGCAAACGAACAAAAATCATCAGTGAGGTGATCTCGCTGACGTAGGGCATATTGCCGGCAATAAAAATCACGGCCCCAAACTCGCCGAGACTGCGTGTAAAAGACAAGGCGACACCGACCAATAAGGCGGGTTTAATGGTGGGTAGGATCACCCGCCAGAATACCGCAAAATCGCTTGCGCCTAATAAGGTGCCGGCTTCTTCTTCCTCTTGCGAGATCTCTTCCAGCACCGGCTGTACGGTGCGCACGACAAAGGGCAGGCTGGTAAACATCATCGCAATGACAATACCTATCGGGGTATAGGCCACTTGTATACCTAAGTTGGCAAGCACACCGCCAATCCAGCCATTATCGGCATACAAGGTGGCGAGGGTGACACCGGCGACCGCGGTGGGCAATGCGAAGGGTAAATCAACCAATGCATCAATAAAGCGTTTGCCGATAAAATCGTATCGCACCAACACCCACGCAAAGAGCAGTCCAATCGCACCATTAAATAATGAGGCGATCAGCGCCGCGCCTGCCGTGACTTTATAACTGGCGACAATACGTGGGTCTGAGATAGCAAACCAATATTCCTGCCAGGTCATTTGACTGGTTTGCATGATTAAACCACTGGCTGGCAGCAGCAAAATCAAGCTGATAAACAACAAAGATACGCCCAAACTGATGCCAAACCCGGGGAGTACGCGTTGCTGGCGCACTCCTCGTGGCATGGCTTGGCGTTGATGCGATAACGATGACATAACGTCTCTATACAGGTCGTGATGAAAATTAGCGGCGCTGGAGCTGGTCTAGCTTTCCGCCACTGGCAAAGTGATTTTTCATTGCCTTGCCCCAGCTGCCTGTGATCTCTTCTACCGTCAGCAGTTCAACGTGAGGGAAGCGATCGGCATATTCTTCTGCGACAGCTTGATGGTGAACGCGGTAATTAAAGTTAGCCAGTAAACGCTGTGCTTTTTCACTGTAAAGATAAGATAGGTACTCGTTTGCTAATTCTGTTGTTCCATTGCGCTTGGCATTACGCTCCACGACTGCAACCGGAAACTCTGCCAGAATTGAGGTTTTAGGCACTACGATATCGTATTCATCACTGCCATATTGTTGGCGGATGTTGTTGACTTCTGATTCGAAAGTAACCAGCACATCACCTATGCCACGCTCAACAAACGAGGTTGTCGCGCCACGGCCGCCGGTATCAAACACAGCCACATTGGCAAGAAGTTGTTTTAAAAATTGGTCTTGCTGCTCGGTATTGTCTTTCCCAAACGCTTTTTGTGCGTAACCGAGCGCGGCTAAGTAGGTATAGCGCGCATTGCCTGAAGTTTTCGGGTTAGGAAAGACAGACGCGACATCGTCTTTGGCAAGATCGTCCCAGTTTTCAATGTTTTTGGGGTTACCCTTACGCACCAAAAAGGCCGTGGTGGAGTAATAAGGAGAACTGCTATTCGGGAAGTTGTCTTTCCAATCGGCATCAATCAGTTTGCCGCGATCGTGCAGCACCTGTACATCGGTAACTTGGTTAAAAGTGACAACATCTGCAGGCAAGCCCTGCATAATTGCACGCGCTTGGGCCGATGATCCGCTATGCGATTGCTTGATCGTGATGCTTTCGCCGGTTTTTTCCTGCCAGTGCTCCGCGAACAATGGGTTGTAGTCGGCAAAAAGCTCCCGCGCAATATCATAGGAGGAGTTCAATAGTGTTTGTTCCTCCGCGGACACTTGAGAAGCGCTGGTGGCAAGCAAGGCTGAAATAGCTAGCGTTTTGAATACCTTCATTGTGAAATTCCTTGATGACCGGTTGATGCTGTTCTAGCAATATAAGTAGGTGTTAGTCACAGAATAAAAGCAATCATCAGGAATAAAAAATAGTTTTACTATAACCATTTTATATATGTTAGTGAGAATATGTCTGCGTGCCGATGTTCGGACCCTTGTATGATGATGAGCATCAACAGCGCACCAAGGCTTAACGCCAGTGAATAGGATACGCAGAGGTAACAAACGTGACTGATTTCCCGACACTTGAAGACTACGTGGGACAAACCCCCTTGGTACGCTTGCAGCGGTTAGCCGCAGCGACAGGCAGCACTGTTTTGGTCAAACTCGAGGGCAATAATCCGGCCGTTCGGTGAAAGACAGACCCGCACTCAATATGATCGTGCAGGCAGAAGCGCGGGGTGATATCCAACCCGGCGATACCTTGATTGAAGCAACCAGTGGCAACACGGGAATAGCACTGGCGATGGCGGCGGCGATTAAAGGGTATCGGCTGATTTTAATCATGCCTGAAAATGCGACACAAGAACGCAAAGATGCCATGCGAGCTTATGGCAGTGAGTTGATCCTCGTCTCGCAAGTGGCGGGGATGGAAGGTGCGCGCGATCTGGCGTTATCCATGCAGGCTCAAGGTCAAGGTAAAGTGCTGGATCAGTTCAATAATCCTGATAACTGGCAGGCGCATCTAATCGGCACAGGGCCAGAAATTTGGCAACAAAGCCAACAAAAAATCACCCATTTTATTGCCAGTATGGGGACCACAGGCACGATTGTGGGAACCGCGCAGTATTTAAAAGCGCAAAATCCCGCGATTAAAACCATTGGCTTGCAGCCGACGGCAGGCAGTTCGATCCCTGGGATTCGTCGCTGGCCGGCTGAGTACCTCCCCGGCATTTATACCGATGAGCATATCGATGAAGTGATGGATATCTCTGAACAAGACGCCAAAGAAACGGCGCGCGCATTAGCGCGAGAGGAAGGTATTTGTGCCGGTGTTAGCTCTGGAGGCGCGGTATTTGCGGCCTTGCAAGTCGCCAAAGCACAGCCCGGATCTGTGGTGGTCGCCATTGTCTGTGATCGCGGTGATCGCTATTTATCGTCGGGGTTGTTTTCGTCGTAACTGTTTTCTTTCGTCGTCACAATGCGACCTACCACAATGCGACCTACAGTGAGTAGGCGGTGGATTGTGCCACCTGCTCTTGATTACTCATTGTTTGTTAACGTTTTTTCACGCGGCACCGATAAAGGTCAGCGTTGCAACGACTGACCGTTTCGATAAATGGCCCATGCCACAAATGCCATGCCCACTGGTATAGCCGTTTCCTAACTTAGTGCCTATCCCGTCCGACCTCATTGAGCTTCACAGCCACGTGATGATTTTCCTCTTAGTGCGTCAAAAAACGTGACTACTAAACGAGAGAGCAGCATACGGCACAAAAAATAAGAAAATACTAATTTAGTTATGGTTGTTTAATGTTGGAGGCGAGCCTTTTGCATTTTGATCATTTGATGGTCGCTATGTAGGTTATACTTATCTGACTCAATGGCTTGAAGCGGTGAAACGATAGAGCTGCTATGATGGACGATCATCAAAGGCGTGGGTGTCAAAGAGGAGTAACCGAGTAGTGTTAAGAGATCAAAAAGGCTTTTAATGAAGAAAACAGCGTACTACGCACTAAAATTAGCATTAATTTACTTCTTTTTTGCTTCGTTATGGATACTGTTTTCCGATCAATTGGTTAACGTGCTATCCGACAATCTAGAAATGTATGCTTGGGCGCAGTCGTTCAAGGGGCACCTGTTTGTCGTTATTACCTCTGTGTTACTTTGGGGGCTGGCACGGAAAAATAATCGTGATTTAGAGCGAGCGAGTGACATTGATACGGTTACCGGGCTTCATAGCCCCTCTGTCTTTATTCGCCGTGCCGATACATTACTGCGGCGTGCCAATGCCCAATCGTGCTACATGTTGTTTGTGGTTGATATTGATAACTACACGTCGGTAACGAACAAGCTGGGTTTTGATCGCACCAATCAACTGCTGATGGGGGTTGCGCACTGAGGAATCCCCTGATGATTTAGATAAAAATCATCAATTTAAGGTAGATGCACACCTTGTCATATGATCAAATGGTTTCACCAAAAATCAATAATCAGACAACAAGATGTGCGAACTCAATATCTTACATGACTCTCTCTACCAATTCTGTCCTGAACTGCATTWAAAGCGACTTAATAGCTTGATGTTAGCTT
>NZ_AQOD01000177.1 GCF_000513715.1 Salinivibrio socompensis S35 | reverse complement strand
GCCAGCGCTGAGTAAATTTTCGATTAAACGGGCCCAAAGCGCGGGGCTATATCCTTGGTTATTGATAGTCACCAGCGCGATCATTACGCCTAACGCATACAMCCCGGGATCATGGGAATAATCGCGGCGACCGTAAAGACTTTAGGATGCGCGAGAAAACGTTGAGACCAATACACCCCCAGAAAACCGATCGTGGTCGCACCGGCCAAGGTCGCCCACTCAATCGCTATCCCCGACTCCATCAAAACAAACCGCAAACTATGGCCAACCGCACCGCCATAGGCACAATACTTTAGTGCTTTAGTCGGTACATTAAACACTAATGCAAACCCCACTGCGGGGATCATCGCAAAGAACATGTCTTCTAATAACGCCAAGAGTAAGCTCATAACCAGCCCCATGCATCCACCAAGTTCATCGCCCCAACAATCCCCAGTGCCGTGGCAAGGGTCAGTAAAGAGGCCATGGTCCAACGTGCCATTCCCATATCAACAAAGCCTTTCATCATATCCGATACCGCATTAATAAACGGATACCCAGGGACCAGCATCAACACGGAGGATGCCATGATCAAAAAGGGATCATTTCCCCACCTCATGATGGTTCCCGTGCTTGATAAGAGGGTGGTCACCATGGCGGTGACGGCAAAGGTCAAAAAAGGGTTAAAGTGACGATGAGCAATGAGTTGTCGGACTCGCATGCCGGTAGCAGAAGCGATAAAGGTAAGGGCAAACACAACCGCATCGCCCCCAGCTAAACGACTAAAGGCGGCACATGATAGGCCAATCATCCCGACAACAAGCCAAGGTGGATAACGAAACGGCTTAATACGACTTAAGCGTTTGCGCACGGCTAATGCGTCAAGGAAGCCCTTCTCTGCTAAGATCACCGTCCGCTGTATATCTGTCACAACGTTCATGTTGATGCCACGATCTGGCTACGCCTTGCGGTGGTAATACAATGACCATGGCTCAATGTAGTTACGACCAGAGAGCTCGCGGATAACGAAAGCTCAACACTGTCTAACCCTAACGCGCGACCGAGCCGGATACTCACATCACTCACAAGTTTGCTCTCCGCACCGTGCTGTAATAACCGTTGCCCTACCTCAATCACTAAACGCGATATCGCGCGTTGCTCTGGCTCAGTCAGTCGTTTTGTCACCTAAAATCCCTCTTATCTATCCACCCCGCCTTAAGTATTGGCGATTCACGCATTCCAGTCTTTGATGCAAATAAAAGTCCCTTTCATTGTTTGCTAAATAATGGACAAAAAAAAGCCGCTGCAATCGGCAGCGGCTTTTTCATATTATGGCTTGTAGATGATCTCGACGTCGTAATCGTCTTCGTTCCAATCATCCCAGTCATCATCATTATCGTCGTCTTGCTTGAGCTGTTGCTCGTGATGATCGTCCCATTTAAAGGCAACGGTTTCATCTTCAGGCTCAACCTCTGACTTCGGTGCAGGCAGTGCCTCAATCGATGCCATCAGATCATAGATAAGCGGTTGCACGTTCGCTTTATTGATCGCCGAAATCGCATAATGCTTGTCGTCCCAAGCGAGCGCATCAAGCACTCGTTCAATCTGCGCTTGCGCCTCGTCTTCCGGCATCAGATCAACTTTGTTGAAGACCAACCAACGCGGTTTATCGGCAAGCTTTTCACTGTATTGGTTCAGCTCATCAATAATGGTAAACGCATTATCAACCGGATCGGTGCCATCAACAGGCAGCAAATCAATCATATGTAACAACACACGACAGCGCTCAAGGTGTTTTAAGAAGCGAATACCTAGCCCTGCGCCATCAGCTGCGCCTTCAATCAAGCCTGGAATATCGGCTACCACAAAGCTTTTGTCAGCGGCCACACGAACCACCCCTAGGCTTGGGACCAAGGTGGTAAACGGGTAGTCGGCCACTTTCGGTTTGGCTGCCGAGACCGCACGAATAAAGGTCGACTTACCTGCATTCGGCAAACCAAGCATACCAACATCAGCTAGCAACAATAGCTCCAAACGCAACGCACGCACTTCACCCTTAGTGCCCATGGTTTTTGTCGAGGAGCACGGTTAACCGAGGACTTGAAGCGCGTATTACCAAGCCATGGAAGCCCCCTTTCGCGACCATTACCTGCATGCCATGCTCGGTCAGGTCTGCGATCACTTCGCCGGTGTCTTCATCGATCGCGCGCGTACCCACCGGCACGTTTAGGACTCGATCCTCACCCCGTTTACCGGTGCAGTTTCCACCTCGACCATTCTCACCGCGTGCCGCGGCATGAAAACGTTCAAATTGATAGTCAATCAGGGTATTAAGGTTTTCGTCGGCAAGCAGGTAAACGTCACCACCATCACCGCCGTCGCCGCCATCTGGGCCCCCTTTAGGCACATATTTTTCACGCCGGAAGCTGACGGTACCATTGCCCCCGTCACCGGCATCGACGCGAATAATCGCTTCATCTACAAACTTCATGCTAACTTCTCCGCACCAGTTGCTCATGCCTATGGCATCTAACAACTAGCCTTGTCCCAGATTAGTGAATGGCGATCATATCGATCTTAGGATCATTTTTCAGCGTTGGCCGATTTTCTGCGTACCGTGATGAGGCGGTGGCTTGATCGGTGATCACCAGACACAATAAAAAGCCCCGCCATAAGGCAGGGCTTCAAAAATTCGCGTTGCGTTGAAGCTTATTCAGCTTCGATAGTAACGAATTTACGGTTGTGACGACCTTTGGTCTCAAACTTCACTTTGCCGTCTGACAGAGCGAATAGAGTGTGGTCTTTACCGCAACCTACGTTGCTACCTGCGTGGAACTTAGTGCCACGTTGACGCACGATGATGTTACCTGCTAGTACAGACTCACCACCAAAGCGCTTAACACCTAGGCGTTTACTTTCTGAATCGCGGCCGTTTTTAGTAGAACCGCCAGCTTTTTTGTGTGCCATCTCTTCTCTCTCCTACTTTTAAGCGCTGATGCCAGTGATTTTGACTTCAGTGAACCACTGACGGTGGCCCATGTGCTTGCGAGAATGTTTACGACGACGGAACTTAACGATATTCACTTTATCGCCGCGACCGTGAGTAACAACTTCTGCTGTTACGGTTGCACCGCTAACAAAAGGCGCGCCAACTTTAACGTCTTCGCCGTTTGCCACTAGCAATACTTTGTCAAGCTCTACACTTGCGCCAGTTTCAACGTCTAGCTTTTCCAAGCGAATAGTCTGGCCTTCGCTTACTCGGTGTTGCTTACCACCACTTTGGAAAACTGCGTACATGTTTTACTCCGCATTTCCGCACGGCCTGCTGCATTAATAAACAACAAGGGGTGCGCATATAATTCATCAATAGGGCGCGAATTCTACGGTAGAAATTAATTTGAGGCAAGAGGGTAACGCAAGAAAATTGGTGAAAAGCTGTTCAGCATTCATTCCCTCACATTTTACCGGTGGGATCGCTATCTCGTCGTACGTTATCTGGTGTACCATATCAGTCTTAATACCCGCTCCAGTGCCGATAGTAACGAAAGATTCATCACCGTCTGAACGTATTAACGATCATGACTCACTCCTTTCGTGGGGCAAGTAGTGTATCGTTAGCTCGGCAGGCAAGTAACTAGGACAACGCCCGGATATATACATGGATTTCAAATCAATCCAAGCCTTGATCAGTGATGACATGGCGCAGGTCGACCAAAAAATACTCGCACAACTCAATTCTGATGTCGCGCTCATTAATCAGCTTGGTTTTTACATCGTTAACAGCGGTGGCAAGCGTTTACGTCCCATGTTGGCCCTCTTGGCCGCACGTGCATTGGGTTATCAAGGTGATAAACACACCACCGCTGCGGCTTTCATTGAGTTTATCCATACCGCCACCTTACTCCATGATGATGTGGTCGATGAATCCGACTTGCGCCGTGGGAATGCAACCGCCAATGCCTTATTTGGCAATGCGGCTAGCGTCTTAGTTGGAGACTACATTTATACGCGTTCGTTTCAGATGATGACCAGCTTACGCTCTTTGAGAATTCTCGATTTAATGAGTGAAGCCACTAATGTGATTGCTGAAGGTGAGGTGTTGCAGTTGATGAACTGTAACGATCCTGACACCACCGAAACCAGTTATATGCAGGTGATCTATCGAAACCGCGCGTTTGTTTGAATCTGCGACGTAACCGTCTGAAGCAAATTCCGAATCCCGGAATGTACCAGCTTACGGTACCCGTCGAAGCATTCGAATCGGAATGGTAACAGGCCTACGTAACGGTCTGAAGCCATTCGATCCCGAATG
>NZ_AQOD01000176.1 GCF_000513715.1 Salinivibrio socompensis S35 | reverse complement strand
TGTAAGCCAGATGTCTAAGGCCTTGCTGTCTGCCACATTATTCTTAAATACTTTGGTTTTGAATTTGTTTTTTTCCGCGTCACGCAACCAACAACAATCGAGTTTGGCTTTACTGACATCAATACCGATATAATGCATCTATCACTACCCTTGTACATACAGCATCACTGAAAACAGGTGCTTGGATACCATTCAATGTATTAGAACAAAAGAATCTGGGCGCTGATCTACACAACAGCATCAGGTACTAAGGTCGGACTCAGCATCACCAAACTCATCGGAACAGAGGTAGCTAACCTCAGCTCCAGGAGAGATACAAGGTCGGACAAGCGCCGGGTGATGTTAATCTTATAACTCGATGTAGCCGCGCGCCTCCGACATCGATGTCAAATTTGGCGCCGATCGTGACAGGCGCCCGTTGGCAATGTGCATCCATCAAACACCGTGCCAGGGCTTGTGTCACCTACGCCAATCGGCCCTTCGGCTTAAGTGTAGAAAAAAGTCCCTAGGCACTGCTTTACGCTTTTCCTAGTCTCTCGTTTCTAGCTTCTAGAAGCGAAGCGTCTCGTCTCTTTCCCGTACTCCGTAAGCGAAGCGCTCTGTATTCCCATTCACGAATACCGATGACGGAATAGAAAATACAGAAAAAGCAAGAGCCCCAATGCGAGCACGATCTGCTCTATCTAGTTTCTAGTCTCTAGTCTCTAGTCTCTAGAAGCGCAGCGTCTCGTCTCTTTCCCTGCACTTCCGCACACTTAAGATGAAAAATCTGTGATGCGCGCGGTATTTATTTTACTTCTCGTCGTATAGCCATTAGAGTTTAAAAGTGTCTGCATAGGCAGACGTTTTGTATTAATGCAAAAATCATGGAGAGACGAATGAAAAAAATTGCAACAGGCTTAATTGCTATGCTGTTCGCAGCAAGCACAATGGCCGCAACAGAAGCTGCACCGGGTGCTGGCGCAAGTGGTAGTGGCGCTGGAGCAGGTGCTGGCGCAAGTGCAAGTGCTGGAGCGGGTGCTGGCGCAGCCGGTGCCGGTGCTGCAGGCGCAGCCGCTGGCGGAATTGGTGCCGGTGCGATTGCTGCTGGCGTCGCTGCTGCCGCGGCAATTGGTGTGGCCGTAGCTGCTAACGACAATGACGATAACAACACGTCAACCTCTGCTAGCGCTAACGCTAATAACTAAAGGCGAAAGCCATTCAAGTAGCTACAAAGCCGGCTTTGTGGCTACTTTTTAATCAATATACAGCCCGTCAACCAGTAACCTATGAATAAGCCCTTTTTTCCAGTTTTAGCTGTTTTCATCACGCTTATAGCTACTGGGTGCACACAGCGCATGCAAAATTTTAGCGATTCCTTTAAGTTCGCCTACCAAGGCTTCCCGGATGCACATAAAAGTTGGGAAGAAATTGACGCCCTACCTTACGCCAGCCTATATGCGCAGCTCGATAACGGTCCGCAAGGCTTTATGGTGCTGGCCTTTGCCGAGCCAAGCCAACATCCGAGCCCAAATTTAAAGTGGTTATCTGGCGACAATGAAATGCTGGTCACGCGTAATGGCCGATTGGTGAAAACGGTGAATTTGACCGATGGTAACCTTATGGCAACGTACACTGACTCCCCCGACCCATTAAGTGTTGGCCTGGCAACCATGATTATGCCCCACACTTGGTCACGCACCATTGATTGGCAACCCGGCAACCACAGCGGCTATCGCGCCGACTCCATCTTTAAACGCGGCAAGACACAAAGCGTCTCAGTGAATGGCACACCAGTCCAGACAACACACTATATCGAGTTGGTCACCATACCAGCGCTTAATGTTCAGTACACTAATGACTATTGGCTGGCCAACGACACGGGCAGAATCGTTAAATCCTATCAGCACCTAGCACCTAACCTGCCTGCGGTGACGCTAACGCATTTAAAACCGTACCAAGGGGGCGCTGATGAGTAAGTATCAAAAACTAAAGCGTGGACTATGCGCAGCCGCCTTGTTATTAGCGCTTCCAGCCCAAGCCAATGTGGTAACCGCCAATCAAGATATTGCGCTGTCGTTCACGCAGCCACCTCGCCTATCTGAAGCGGTGTTAACGGTAACACAAGCACAACAGCGTTCACTCGACGATATCTATTGGCCAGCTGCCGGGCTTTATCAACAACAAAGCGAAAAAGCCCGGCAGATTGCAGACTTACAGCCTGTTCGTCATCAGATCGCCGTTAACACAAGCAAGGCAAAGCAGCAGTGGCAAGCGCTGTATAACACACTGACGCAATTGTCTGTCGCCGAGCGGGTGGCAGGATCGATTAACCCAGACACCACTCGCATCACCCCCGACATAAACCCGATATTGAATGGAAGTTGGCACCTGCAGCTGCCCAAACGTCCAACGACCGTGACCGTGCTTGGCGCCGTAAACCAACCAGGAGACTACCCCTGGAATGAGCGACAAGCGGCGAGAGACTACATACAGCAAGCTAAGACAGAGACATTCGGCGTATCCCAGGTATGGGTGATCAGCCCCATCGGCGATCGCACTCAACACCCGGTGGCTTATTGGAATAACCAGCATCGCGATATCCTGCCTGGCTCGGTGATTTACCTCCCCCTGCCGACAAAAGCGATCAAAGGGCAGCCCATCTCCCCGAATCAACACGTGCTGACGTATCTGCAAAATAGGTTCATTGAATAATGCGGTTTTTTCTTTCTCCATCTCATCGCTTTTGGCTTAGCACGGTTGCATTGGCGGTTAGCAGCGCAGTATCCGCCGACGCCTTTGACTACCCGGATCTGGTTCACTCACAAACCGACTTTGGCGGCGTGGGCCTGATGCAAATGCCCACCGCGCGCACCGCCCCCGAGGGCGAATTTACCTTGGGCAGCACCTATAACGAAGATTATGTGCACTTCAATACCTCGCTACAGCTGTTTCCATGGTTAGAAACCACTATTCGATACACTCAGGTTCACGACTTACTTTACAGTAACGACGCCAGCTTTAGCGGTGACACCAAATACACAGACAAAAGCATTGATGCAAAACTGCGCCTGTGGCAGGAGGGCTTCTGGTTACCCGAGCTTGCCGTTGGCGTACGCGATATTGGCGGCACCGGGTTATTTGATGGTGAGTACATTGTGGGCTCAAAACGTGCCGGGCCGTTTGATTTCTCGTTGGGCTTGGGCTGGGGATACATGGGCAACCGCGCCAACCTCACCGGCGATAAAAACCAATCGGTAGATTGTGGCCGCGATACCACCTACTCCGGCAACGGCGGCAGTGTTGATGTCGCGCGCATGTTCACCGGCTGCACTGCACTATTTGGCGGAATTGAATATCAAACGCCTTATGCGCCGCTTAGCGTCAAGCTTGAATACGATGGCAACGACTACCAAGCGACTTTATCAGCACAAAAACTGGCATTCCGATGGACGTGAATAGCCCTTGGAATGTGGGCGCGGTTTATCGCTTGGGGGATTGGGGGAGCGCACGGTTAGCCTATGAACGTGGCGCGGTCGTGACCGCCGGATTTAGCCTACACACCAACTTTAATCAGGTCGATAGCTTTTGGCTTGACGATGACGCCCCGCGCTATGCCCCCACAACGACCCAAACGGACTTAAGCGCCGCGCAATGGCAAGCATTAAGCGCACAGCTTGCAAGCGTTGCTGGCTATCAGGATAACCAAATTCACTATGATGGCGACACAGTCACGGTCTCCGGAAAGCAAAGTAAATATCGCGATCAAGATATAGCCCAGACACGCGCCGCTACACTGATTGCCAATACTGGCATTGATGCCAAACAATATCGGATTATTGATCAAGCTGAGCGCCAGCCCATCACTGAAACTGTGATTGATACCAACACGTATGCCGCGGTAGCAACCAACAGCTACGTGGGAGCTCAGCCGAGTGATGCGCGAACCCGGCAACTCTCCAGCCAGACATCAGGCAAGATAAAAGCGAACCAGCGCGACAATATCGACCTCGGTATTGCCCCTGTGTTTGTGCAGTCGTTTGGGGGCTCAGAAGATTTTTACATGTACTCACTCGGCCTAAGTGGTAACGCCGCTGCCCGGTTAGGCGATCACTTCATTGCCTCGTCCAGCGTGTATGTCAACATTGCGGATACCTACGACAAGTTTAAATACACAGTGCCGCCGGATGGCACCGACTTAAAACGAGTACGCACCCTAAACCGCCAGTATCTCGAAGACACCGTACGTGTGACCAATGTGCAGCTGACCTACCTGGATCACTGGGGCGATAACTGGTACACCCAAACCTATGGCGGCTATTTAGAAACCATGTTTGCCGGTGTGGGCGGCGAAGTGCTTTACCGGCCCATGGACAGCCAATTTGCCTTTGGGTTAGATGCCAATTACGTCAAACAGCGCGAGCCAGGCTCGGCGTTTGGGCTATTTAAAAACGAGTATCAGCCTGCAGAAAATGGCAACCGTGGATTCCGCGTGCAAACCGGCTCTACCACCGGTCACGCTACACTTTACTGGCAAAACCCGCTAAGCTTATTTGATGGCACATTGGCCAAAATCAGCGCCGGTCGCTATCTTACCGAAGATGTGGGGGTGACTGTGGATATCGCCAAGCAGTTTGATAGCGGGATCACCGTGGGCGCGTATGCCAGCAAAACCGATTTATCGGCAGAAGAGTTTGGCGAAGGTAGTTTTACCAAGGGCTTTTATGTCTCGATTCCGTTTGACTTGCTCTCGGTCAAGCCCACCACCTCACGAGGTGGCCTCTCGTGGCAGCCCCTTCAACGTGATGGCGGACAAAAGCTTAACCGCAAACATTCGCTCTATCAGTTAACCGATGGCCGCGCCCCTTGGTTTACGCGTCCAGCGGATAGTGATTAAACGACAATATGGCATATACTAGACAACTGAGCCGTCATCCCAAAAGGATTCCCCTGTGATAGTTTCATTCGCCGATTTGGCCTTATTACTGTTCTTTTCCACCGCCTCCCTGTTTTTACTACGTAAGGTCGCGAAACGTGTTGGATTGGTCGACAAGCCAGATCATCGCAAACAACACGCAGGTAGCGTGCCGCTTGTTGGCGGTATCGCTATCTGCCTCTCTCTCGTTTACTTTTTGATCAACAACCCTACCCTTATTCCGCATAGCGGCTTGTATGCGATCTGTATGTTGATCTTAGTGGCGATCGGCGTCTTGGATGACAAGTTCGATATCGATTTTAAGCTCCGTTTTGGCGTGCAAGGCGCGCTTGCCGTCGCGATGATTGTGCTTGGCAACATTGAGCTTAGCCGCCTGGGCGACATTGTTGCCACGGGGCGTATTCAACTCGACAGCTTGGCTATGTGTTAACGGTTTTCGCAGTCATTGGCGCCATTAACGCCTTTAATATGGTGGATGGTATTGATGGGCTCTTAGGAGGGTTGGCGACAGTCACGTTCGCCAGCTTAGGTACCTTGCTCTACCTTAATGGCCACTTATCTATGGCCTACCTTTGCCTGGTACTCACCGTGATTATCTTGCCGTATTTAATGTTTAACCTTGGGTTACTCGGCCGAGAGCGCAAAGTATTTATGGGCGATGCCGGCAGCATGCTGATTGGCTTTACCGTGGTGTGGTTTTTATTACTCGCCAGCCAACATCCAACCAATGCGGCTATAAGGCCAGTGACTGGATTATGGCTCATTGCCTTACCACTGATGGATATGACAGCCATTATGTTTCGGCGCGTTAAACGCGGCGACTCGCCGTTTAAGCCCGATCGCGAACACTTACACCATATTTTTCAGCGCGTGGGGTTATCATCACGCCAAACCCTGGCGACCATTTGTTTACTGGCCAGCAGCTTAGCCAGCATTGGTATTCTAGGCGAGCTGCTTCAGATCCATGAAACCATCATGTTTGTGGGCTTTCTCGCATGCTTTGGTGGCTACTGCCTAATGCTACGCTACATCTGGCGCATCACATCTTTTTTTAGATCAAAGCTGGGAAAGAATGAATTTGGTGAGAAGATTGGCGAGGCTAGAAACTAGAGATTAGGAAACAGGTTACCGAATACGGAAAAAGCATAACGTGTCTGTCTCTGTAGAAAAAGTGCCTAGGTCCTAGGATCCTAGGACCTAGGCACTGCTTTCCCTAGTCTCTAGCCTCTAGAAGCGAAGCGTCTCGTCTCTTCCTGTACTCTGTATTCGAGCTTTTAAATACCGATTACAGAAAAAGCAAAAGACCTATGCGAGCACCGGGGTCTAACTATTCAACCAACAATAACGCTTCAACCATTATGAACAACATCGTCGCAATTACCGCTTGTCCGACAGGAATCGCTCACACGTACATGGCTGCTGAACAACTTGAGAAAGCAGCTAAAAGCCTTGGAATTCAGATAAAGGTAGAAACCCAAGGGGCAATGGGGATTGAAAATGCACTATCGCTTAACGAGATCATGCAAGCAGACTGCGTGATTATCGTCTCTGATATCGAACTTGAAAAAGCGGAACGATTGAGTCACTCAACCATTGTTCGCCTTGCCATGGAGGACGTCCTCACAGACGCCAAAGCGGCGCTACAAACGCAATTGCCCCAATGACAGGCGCATTTGTCTGCTTTTCAGCGCCGTCGCAAGGCTTAATCAGCTGGCAAGTGAGCGAGTTGGCAAGGCTATGCTCACTGTTCGGTGGCAAAAGCACCTTTGTGAATGTGAACAAAGACCGTACAGCCGCCACCGCCGACACCTTATCCATGCTTGCCACGGGCACCCAACCTAATGATATTTGCTTGCTTCTGGTTAAAGGGAGTGATGCCGAGTTGATGTGCTTGGTACTCGCCGAGTACGTTAGCAAGCACTGGCACCTATACAGCACCTCTGCGTTTACTGCTGCCGCAAACAATCCGTTAGATCCGCCATCACGCTTTGCTGATTCAAATCTGTCCGTTGAAGGATTACATACCCAAGCTACACAGTGCGAGTCGCTGTTTAGAGAGATCGTTGAACGCGTCGCGGATACTGACGCGGCAATGCAAGCTTATGCCGCTTTTATGGCGCGAGAAGCACATTCATCTACTTACCTTGGCGATCAGGTTGCACTCCCTCATATTATTGATAGCAGCGTCCCTCATCCCGCCATTATAGTGACTCGCTGCCACCCCGCGATGACCTGGTTGAATCAAGAATCGGTTTCACTGTGTATTGCGATCGCGATCCCTAGTGACATCGAGCGTCCAATACTACGCGCCATCAGCCGCCTGTCTCGCCGTTTATCGTCATCCGCATTTCGGCGCTGGTTGTTGCACTGTGACGATCTTGCCACTCAACTCGCGATACTCGAGGCCGTTTTAGATCAGGCTTGATGGCTTAGTCGCCGATATTCCGAGGGCGTTTTGCCCGTTCTCGCTTTAAACACGCGGCAGAAATAGTTCACATCATTAAACCCACAGCGACGCGCGATATCGACTAATCGGAACTCATACCGCATCAGCATAAATTTAGCCCGATCAATACGCACCCACACAATGTAATCAGCCAATGTCATATGCCCATATTGTTTAAACAAACGTGATAGATGACTCGGGCCGATGTGGAAATGCGCGGCAATATCCGCACGCGACAGGGCTTGCTGGTAGTGCTCTTGAATGTAAATACAGATCCCTTGGTAGAGATCTTCCCCACGAGAGTGGGCATTGACTATCGGTTTATCGACTAATTGATGGGTATAGGCCAACAATGCCTTAATCAAGTATGCATCGGTTAAGTGCTTGTTGGGCTCTTTCGCGAGCGCGTTTAGCGCTTCAAGAATATTATCCACCGCAAAGCCCGCGCGCATTGGTACGGAGAACTTTTGCACGCCGTAAAATCCGGCCACGTTGGCGCGTTTATTCACTAAGCTAAACCCCAACTGTCGACGGCCATAAAGTAGGCTAAGCACCGAGCATGAATGTTGCCAGTCGGGTTTGTTCCAACAGTTTGGCGCGATATAAAGCGCCTCACCGCCAACCAAAGTGTGCGTTTTCACGCCTTCTGGGGTCGAGACGATATTGGTATAACGCCCAGACACCACAATTTCTAGGCGTGGAAAGTTAACTTGGTAACTGAAAGGCTCAGGCACTTGCCAATCATTGGCAAAGATCACACGGCCGAACTGCTCGTCAGGTGACTTCAGTAGTTCAAGCAAATGAGAAAAACTGGTAGGTGTCGAGGCTTTCATGGTTATTCCTATCCGATGGTGTCCGAGCTCGCTGTCCAAAACGGAAAATCACCGCAAGCGACGTGAGCACGACGCATCAGCAACACGGCCATTATACCCATACGATCGCCGATCCCGCCTAATGAGCAAGATCACACTAAAAGCGGTTGGGCACAATCTTCCAGTAAATGCTATTTCTCTGCACTATTTTCCAGCAGCAGACGGGCGCAAACTGATCACCATGTTCACACGAATCGGCAGGAGCCCATCATGATATCTGAACTGATTAACGAGCGCTTGATACGTCTCAACCTCGACGCCACCAGCAAGCAAGATGTATTTAATGAACTAAGCCAAGCATTGGTCGACAATGGCCGTGTTAGCGATAAAGCCGCCTTTATCGCAGATGTGAATGCGCGCGAAGCCCTCGGCAATACGGGCTTTGAATCTGGCATCGCACTGCCTCATGCAAAAAGTGACGCTGTTACCACACCCGGCGTGGTCATCGGTATTAGTCGAGACGGCATCGATTACGGTGCTGAAGATGGTGAGTTATCCCATATCTTCTTTATGATTGCCTCCCCCATTAACGGTGGTGATCATCATATTGAAGTGCTGGCCTCCCTTTCATCCAAACTTATCGAGCCAGGATTTACACAAGCACTGCTGGCGGCCAACACCGCCAGTGAGGTCATGACGTTGCTGACTCAACCCAGCAAAGAAAGCGCCAGTACCGGGCCCAAAAAAGGGTTAATTATTGGTGTGACGGGCTGCCCGGCGGGCGTCGCGCATACGTATCTAGCCGCTGAGGCGCTAGAGAAAGCCGCTGACGAACTAGGCTATGAGATAAAAGTCGAAACCAACGGCTCGATTGGGGTTAAAAACTCCCCCACTCAAGACGACATATTACGCGCCGATGCGATTGTCGTTGCTTGTGATAAACAAACCGATATGAGCCGCTTTAATGGCAAACCTGTGGTCGAAGTCGGTGTCAAAGAAGCCATTCGAAACGGTAAAGGCTTAATTGAAAGCGCACTTAATGCCGGCCCTTATCATGCTGACGGTACCTCAACACACAGCACAAACAACAGTACGCCACCAACCAGCTCAACAAACTGGCGAAGTAACTTATATCGCTATCTGATGAATGGGGTTTCGCACATGATCCCCTTTGTGGTGACCGGCGGGCTATTAATCGCGCTTTCTCTTGCCATTGGCGGTGAGCCGACGGAAGCGGGCATGGCGATTCCCGAAGGCAGTGCCTGGCAACAAGTGCTGGATGTCGGTGTGATTGCCTTTCAATTAATGATCCCAGTGCTTGCCGGCTATATCGCCTATGCGATTGCCGACCGCCCAGCACTGACACCCGGTTTAATTGGCGGCTGGATTGCCAACACCGGCAGCTTTTACGGTGCTGAGGCAGGTACAGGCTTTATCGGGGCAATCATTGCTGGCTTACTCGTGGGGTACTTTGTCAAATGGATCAGTGGCATAAATTATCATAAATTCCTCCAGCCACTCGTTCCGATCATGATTGCGCCGATTACCGGTACGCTGTTTATCGCCGCGCTATTTATCTTTGTGATTGGCGCACCCATTGCCAGCCTAATGGATTCGCTCACCGCCATGCTCACCGCGATGAGCACCGGTAACTATATTTTATTAGGGATTGTACTCGGCGGTATGGCAGGCTTTGATATGGGTGGCCCATTCAATAAAGTCGCTTTCTTATTCTCCGTCGGGATGATTGCCAGCGGCCAAACCCAATTTATGGGCGCAATGGCCTGTGCTATCCCAGTGGCGCCTCTGGGCATGAGTTTGGCGACCGTATTGGGCCGTAAACTTAATATCTTTGAGGCCACAGAACACGAAGCCGGTAAAGCGGCGGGGGCTATGGGTCTGGTTGGCATTTCAGAGGGCGCGATTCCCTTTGCGGCGCAAGACCCTATCGCGGTGATCCCGGCCAATATGGTTGGCTCGATGGTCGCAGCGGTGATGGCCTTCGGTTTAGGCGTGACGAATAGCGTAGCGCATGGTGGCCCTGTGGTGGCGTTACTTGGCGCGATGAACAAGCCAGTGATTGCCCTTGTTTGTATGGTTAACGGCGCGGTAGTGACTGCATTGGTTTGTGTCAGCTTGAAAAAGGCACGCAAAGCGCAGTGGCTGCAATCAGCCGCCTGATTATGCTATAACCGCCCAATAATAATCTGTTTCATTGTCTCTTTCGGCCTCGACACACGAGGCCGTTTTCCTCATGTAAGGGTACCGCTTGTATGAATAGCCCATTTCACTCTCAGCCATTTTTTTTAATGCGCAATCCCATCCAAACCTATCAATGGGGGAGCCGCACGGCATTACCAACACTGTTTAATATTCCTAACCCCGACCAGCAGCCGCAAGCTGAAATCTGGATGGGCGCGCATCCTAAAGCTAGCTCCGAGATACAAGTTGGCGCAGACTGGCTGCCACTCAACACACTGATTGAATCCGATCCGCAATCCGCTTTATCCGCGGAGATTTATCAGCGCTTTGGTGAACTGCCTTTTCTATTCAAAGTCCTCGCCGCAGACACAGCGTTATCCATCCAGGTGCATCCCAGCAAGCAAGAAGCCGAACACGGCTATCAAAAAGAAAACCAACAAGGCATTCCTCTATCTGCGGCGCATCGTAACTATAAAGATCCTAACCACAAGCCTGAGCTTGTTTATGCACTCACTGCCTTTAAGGCAATGAACGGGTTTCGTCCACATGCAGAGATCATCGAAAACGTCACCAAAATCAACAGCGGCTCACTTAATGCTGTTTTCCAAGCCTTTGTCGACACCCCCGCAGCAGACACGCTACAAAGCGCCTTTTCTCAGCTTTTAACACTTCAATCTACCGAAAAAACGGAAGCTGTGAATGCTTTAATGGTCGTGGCTGATGAAAACGCGACGGAAGCCCCCTTCGATACCATTATTGATTTGGCGGCACAGTACCCAGGTGATATTGGCCTATTTGCCCCGCTATTACTGAATGTCGTGACACTGGCGCCGGGGGAAGCGATGTTTTTACACGCGCGTACGCCTCACGCTTACATCCATGGTGTCGGGCTAGAAGTGATGGCCAACTCCGACAATGTGCTGCGAGCCGGACTGACCCCCAAACACATTGATGTTGACGAGCTGATCGCCTGTACGAGCTTTATTCCAATCACACCGGATCAGATAAAGCTCCCACCCCAATCGATGGCGAATGGCGAATATTATCCAGTTTCGGTGCCTGATTTTAGTTTCTCACGTTATCGGCAAGTGGCGGACATTGATTGTGACATGCAAAGTGCGGAAATTCTTTTTGCCGTCAATGCCCCGCTCACTGTGGTTCACGCCGAGCAGACATTGACGATTGAAAAAGGTGAATCGGTATTTATTCCCGCCTGTACGGCAACATACACGTTAAGCGCGATGGGTGATGTTGTCAGAGTAAAAAATACACTTAACACCTAATATATCGGGGTAAGACGCGACATAACGCGCGCTTGCCCCGTCAGCTTGTGATGCCTTTCACGATTTATAACCCACTCAATAAAAACTAAGAATTTTTCCTAGTTCAACTAAGCCGTCTTCTCAAGGACGTGACGTAACGGCACCGTATACTGCTTGCCATTACCTCCACTCACTTACGAGCGTACTTATGTTGAACTTTCTTAATCAAGTCAGAAAGCCTACATCCGTCATTCCGCAGCCAATTAATGAATTAAAATAGTGTGATCTAGCGATCATTTACAGATTTTAGTGTCACAGACCTCTTGACCGTGATCCCCAGTTTTGATCTATTACTGTTATTTAACGGTCGCTTACCATGCCTGCTCCTCAACCTGTCATTAAACGTCTCGATCACCTAGGCTAATCGCTGCTTTCTGTCATGAAATTGGCTTACCAGATATTATCGACCGTATCATTCCTAAGTACTCTGAGCACAAGGTTTCACATGGTGATGCCGTCTTAGCGATGATCCT
>NZ_AQOD01000175.1 GCF_000513715.1 Salinivibrio socompensis S35 | reverse complement strand
CATCCATGTAACGCTGGATCATATTCCACAAGCGCTGGTACTCCACCACACGTTCGTTGGTACCAATTAAGTTACTAATAGGCACACCCACAGAGTAAGGCTGATAGCGATGAACTAACATCAAGTTGTAGTTCAGGTGGCCTTGCGGACTAAGGGCCGACATCAACACACAATCAAATTCGATAAAAGGATGCGTAAAGCGCACTTTATTGCCACGCTTATACAAGGTCACCATCCCTGTCTGACGGTTTAAGCTATAAACAGGTTTGCTTTTTAAGAAAGGCGCTAAAAAATAGTAGCCTTTACATACCAATTTATAGTGCCCCCATATAAGTAAGCAAGGAAGTGTAAAATAAAGGGTTAGGCCATAGGCAATTATTGACCAGTCCTCCCATTTATCTATCCATTCTCCTTGACCAAAAAAAGAGCATATCCTATTAACAAGTAAAATAATGGCAAAAACAATATTAATATTATTTTGCCAAGCCCAACACTAAAAAGTACAGCTGAGACCAGCCTGATAGAAATTCACTATCTAAACTTTTTTCAGTCCAGAATGATGGCTTTCCATTCCCTTCTGTCTTCTTTTATTTTCGATGGTATTGTTTCTCGAGCAAGTGATAAGGAAATAGTGTCATTTGCCTTGGTAAAGGGGAACACTTTCCCCTTAGTGAGTAGCTGCTGCAAAAAACCGTGCGGTGTTTTAGATGATTGTGGAGTGAAACTTTCGGTATTATATGCCATTAATTACTACCAAGTTATTGTTTTACAAGCATTAGCCACGCGAGCTTATTATTAATGTGTCTTTCGTCCAGCCTAGATCGCTATCGTCATCCAGACTAAAGCTAGGCACAGGGGGTCTAACTTTTCCCTCTTCAAGTTGCTCCAGCGTCAGTGTTGGAAAAGTAGCCTCCTCGACTTTAAGTTGAGCCCTTGTAATTAACGCCGGAGAGTAATGATGTTCATAAACTCGCCCAGAAAGCAAACGAGATTCCATATTTGTTTTGGGCACGCGTTGTTCATACTTAATAAAAAACGCATAGCCTTCGTCAGTTCTTTCTTGCTTTAATAGTGTTAAATTAGCCGAATTTATGTTGATGATCTCACGATCTTCTTGCCTACCTACACGACTAATCGTCACCGTTTTTCTTTCAATTGCCTGACGTGCATAAAAGTCTATGTCAAGGCTAGTTGGGTTTAGCAATGAGGCCAGATTCGTATTCACATGAATAATATGGGTTGCGCCAAGCGCTCGCATACGGCCTTTCAGTTGCTCAGAAAAAGCCGTTTGACTCTCGAGATGGTAACCTTTTACAGATATCGTTAAAAACAAGCCTACTAAATGTTCATACGCCGATTTAGGATCTAATAGATGTCGATAGTCTTCATTAGGCTCTTCAGCAAAGGGGCCATTCGTCATCCAATCTTCTAAGGGGGTGTTTTTCCAAAACGAATAGAGGACCAAACCCACTACTGATAGACCTATCACCCAGCCAAGCCACTGGCCCATGCCAAATAGTATTGGTGCGCTGGTAGTAAATAACCCTGTCGCAACTGTGGTAACTAAGGTACCGGTTGCCACCACTCCATTGGCAATACTGGCATCAATATCATTATTTTGCCATAGCCAAATCGCATCCCAACCAGCAATTGCCGAGGTTAAAAAACCAGCGGAAAGGCTGGCTAGGCCTATTACGCTAACTCTACCAAGCAGCCTTACTGTATTACTTTTAGAGGATACCCAATTGACCAGAGAACTGGGTACGTTAAAAGCTTTGGCATTTGATACAATCGCAAGGCGAGAGGCATTTTGTGTGTAAAAATTTGAGGCATGTACTGTGGCTATTCCTAAGTCTGCTAGGACGCTGCCAACTTGCGCAAGTGAATAAGCATCACGAGCTCTTGTTAGATTACTAAAGTGTTGAGCATTCACCATCAAGTTTACAAGCTCAATAACTGCAATAAAATAAGGAACACGTAGTCCCTCGTAGGCGTTGCTAGCCGTCTGGTTGACATTGTTTAGAGATCGGCGGGTGTTGGCTTGATTAAAGGCTTCTGCCACGTGGCTGTCTTCTGCCACCACAACCACTTTAAGTGGCAACTTAGGCCCAACGAGTGCGCGATCAACACCGGGTATATCACTAGACCTAAACGCATTTTTACCGGTTGAAGCCACCAACTTCCCTGACGCATTTTCATACATACGTGCCATGGGTGCACTTTTTTGCTTGGTTTTAATGTGTTCTCGATCAATATCACTTAGGCCCCAAGTCAGGCCATGCCCTTCGACGCCAACGACAGTCCCTCTAAACGCCTTTCCACCGACGGGTTGATAGGTGATGTCCCCCCACCATTTCACTATTTGCTGATTTCATTAACCGCAAAACAGGTGCATAGGCACTGTTAAATTCAATGACCTTCGCTTCATCAGCCAAGTTTTGGCTCAATTCCAACAAGGTTTCGTAGTAGCCTCCTAGAATAATATTTAGAGTATTCGCAACCTGTCGCACGCCAGCAAAGGCACCCTCTTCGTTGTTGTTAGCGGACGACACTAAGGCAAGATCGAAGACACGCAACTCTTCATCTTGAATATCCGTACCCTTTTTAAACCACAATGCGAGTGACTCTGGCGTTGCCAACCCATCGCCTAGATTAACTGGCTCTGGCGGCTCTTCCAAAGACTCGTCCAAGCTGACGCTTTGTTCTGCAGGGAAAAGTATCGGGTGCAAAGCTGATCCGCCACTGGGCAGTAGAATATTCTTTGCTGTATCTAAATAGGGAGACATCCCCCGATCTTCATAGTGAGAGAGTTGGTCAAGCTTTTTCGTATTCACGCAAAGCGCAGATACCGCCTCTCCTATCAGCTTTTGGGCTGCCGCTGCATTGATATCGTTGAGTGAGCTGATATCTCGGATCACCACAGCCAGCCGCGGTTCCTCAATAATGCTTTGTACGTAACCTTGCAAATTTTCTATATCGGTGCAGCATATTTGACGCTCTACGGTACGCAGTGTTCGATGAAAGCGTCCCCCTAAGAAAGTATCCATCTCATCGTACGCAGCATGTGACGGGTTTTCATTCTCGCCAAACTTGGGAGGAACAACGAGCTTTTGCACTAACTCCGCAGAGCGGTAGTGCGGTTGTTGGCTCATATCAACGTAAATTTGTTGCATGTAAGCCACACCACTTCGCGCGAGGTATGTATGGTGTCTAAGGTCAAAAAGCGGATCGTCCAGCACGATGGCTCTTAAGTGACGTTGCTTGGCTTTAGTGAGATAGTCTTCTGTCGGTTCAGCCTCCCACATTTCGCTCTCTCCAGCGTCGGGAGAAAGAATATCCATCAGTGCAGAGTGTCTGAGTCCATACTCGTAGCGGTGAGGTTGATGATCATAATACCGAAGCATATTCGGCGCGGACTCGCCATCTTCCCTCATGGACTCAAGCTCTCCCTTCACCGTTTGATAGGTTTGATTCAATCCAAGCGCCGGATAGATCGCGATTGAGCTGCATCGGCTCGGCAAGGAAGAACTCTAACTCAGGCGCCCTCACTCGCATAGCAGGTAACGCTGAGACTTTCAGTATGTCTGACCCATCAACCGCATTAAGACTGTCTAGCGGTTTAGCACGTTGCATTAACTGCTCTGGATGTGCTTCAAGATAGTTCAGACGGGGCGCACTCCATTGCACTTCAGAAAATGCAATATGAACAACGGATTGCTCGTTTTTTGCTTTGGCGGGGACCAAATCTCGCCCAAGGACATTCCTGTCGCCACACGTTCTTCATCTTTAAAGGGTTGATCTCGCCCCTCTCGATAACGATAGAGATGAACGTCTTTTAGGCACATTTCCCCGTCTTCAGGTGTAATGTGGATCTCTCGCCATGCTTTGTGGTTATAGAAGACATATAAATAACCCGCGCGAACAGGTGCCACGCAATCCGCATTGGTAACGGATTCCTGATATGACGGCAAAAGAGTGAGCGGAAGCACTGAGTGAACCAAGTAATCTTGCTCGTCTTGCTTTCTCTCAGTCACTGTTACATTTTCAAATAACGGTAGCTTAATCGGCCCATCGTCTGCATCCACTTTCAACCAGACGTTACGATTTTCTTTCTCGTCGCTCCAGTCCCAGCTGTATATCGTGGTGTCATCGAGTTCGGGGTCTATCTTCTTCTTGGCTTCAAGAGAAGGTTGCTGCGTCATGTCTGTTAGATCATAAAATTCAAAATCCTGCTCAGCTCCATGCTGTATTCCTGTCACTTCAATAAGAAGCTTTTTGCCATCGCATGCAGGCGCTGAAGAAAACTTATCAGACATTTAAATACTCCCTAGGGCGTGTTGATCTTTGCTGTACACATTTTATTCAGCAATTACATCGGCAGCCACATTATAGTAAACGCCAGT
>NZ_AQOD01000174.1 GCF_000513715.1 Salinivibrio socompensis S35 | reverse complement strand
GCGGAGGATTTCATCGTCTTCTTGCTATAGCCATTCTTTCGGTTAGGCTCTAGATCTGCCTCTAAATGCGCGTCTAGCTCAGCTTTTATTGCAGCTTCGGTTAGCTGTTTGATCAAAGGTGTTAAGACGCCATCTTTGCCAGTAACACCTTTGCCACTACGAAGCGCTTCTTGGGCAGCTTCCATATCGAGTTCTATTTTCTTGTCGGTCATGTATCATTCCTCTTTCGACCATTCTAACGAAATGACACAGAATTCTGAACACTACCAGGTTCTGGCGCCGCAAGGTGTGAGAGTTCAAGTCTCTCCTTCCGCACCATATCAAGCCCATCAGCATTAGCTGGTGGCTTTTTTTGTTTCTATCGCCTCCCAGTAACGCTTACCTTGGATCTTACAACACTTTTCGCCACTTTAGCTTGAACTTTATTTTGTTTTCTCTATCATAAGTTTCGAATCGAAACTTAAGTGGTTATATGTCGAAACGAAATACTCAACAACGCCGCCATACCATTGTGACCTTGCTAACAGAGCAAGGGCAGGTGAGTGTTGATACGCTCTCACAACGCTTTGAAACCTCCGAAGTGACTATCCGCAAAGACTTAGCTGAGCTGGAAAAAAATGGCCTGCTATTGCGCCGTTACGGCGGTGCGGTTCCCGTGCCACAAGAAATGGTCTCGGAGCAGGCAGTGAAAGTGTCGGCGCAAAAGCAAAGTATCGCCGATGCGGCGGCGGCACGTATTCGTGATCATAACCGAGTCGTTGTCGATAGCGGTACCACTACTGCAGCCTTGATCCCTTTGCTGGATAAAAAACGTGGCTTAGTGGTGATGACCAACTCATTGCAGGTCGCCAATGCAATTCGCGAGCTCGAACACGAACCGACCTTGCTGATGACAGGAGGCACGTGGGACACCCATTCTGAATCGTTTCAAGGTCAAGTGGCCGAGCAAACCCTGCGCGCCTATGATTTTGATCAGCTCTTTGTCGGCGCCGATGGCATCGATGTGACACGTGGCACCACGACGTTTAACGAAATGACTGGCCTAACGCGAGTGATGGCAGAGGTGGCACGTGAAGTGGTGGTGATGATTGAATCTGACAAGATCGGTCGTCGCATTCCCAACTTGGAGCTTGCGTGGTCCAATATCGATACCCTTATCACCGATAACCAACTCGACGATGATCTCAAGCGCGCCATCGAACAAACGGGCACAGACGTGATCTGTGCCGATACGTGATAAACCCATTAAGGAAAGACTATGTGTGGAATTGTAGGGGCAGTGGCACAGCGCGACGTGGCTGAAATTTTAGTAGAAGGTTTACGCCGTTTGGAATACCGAGGGTATGACTCAGCCGGCGTCGCGATCACCAATGCTCAGGGGCAATTAACCCGTGTCCGTCGTCTGGGCAAAGTGCTGCACTTTCCGATGCGGTTGCCGCCTCTAACCCGACTGGCGGCACCGGGATTGCGCAT
>NZ_AQOD01000173.1 GCF_000513715.1 Salinivibrio socompensis S35 | reverse complement strand
CTTCGGTAAGCAATAAATCAGCCGGCTTGCTGGCCTTGTCGGTTCGTTCCACAAAGGTGTCGAGTGCGCCGGCTAATTCGGCCACATCAAACCCTTCAAGCTTAAGTTCACGGCTCGCTTGCCAGACCTGCTTTAAGTAACTCAGACGAGCTAGCTGAAAAGTTCGCGCTGCGTCCAATCGTTTTTGATCATCAAACCAAAATGACAACCACCCTTGCAGATATTCAGTGGGTCGATACTCGCTTTGCGGTGTAAACCATTCAACCTCAGTTGCCATATGCAGTGGCGTACCGCCACCTCCACAGAAGCCAACCAGCACACCCGCTTGCGACAGCATACGCATCGCCGCTTGGGTGATTGATGTGCCAGTCCCGAGCAACAACACCGTGGTATTGGCAATGGGGATATTAAAGTAGAGGTTTTCGCGTTTCGCCTCCGCCAAGTACAACACACGCCCGTCTTTTTGCATCACACGGCAATGCTCGAGGTAGTACATATTGGCGCGTTTAGAATGAAGGATGGTTTTAAGATCCGAGGGCGAGAGATCGTCCATGGGTGTCCCTTTCGTGATTGTCCCGAGTGACAAAACAGATCACTCTCAAGAGCAAGAAAAGTAACACAAACCGCATCGATTGCCCGTGAAACAAGGCACACTTTAATGTTTGGAGGAAGATCGCAGTCTGCTGTCTGTGTGATTGTTATGCGAATCAGATAACACTAATCGCACAAGGTTGCTCGAGATGACTCGGTATGATAAGTGGATTTTGACCCACAGAAAATTATCATATATGATAATAAGAAGTGAAAGATGAACTGGAACATTGTTTTTTACCAAGGCGTGGAGGAGAGCATTCTCAACATGCCTCCTAAGATTCAAGCGCGAATGCTCAAGCTGCTTGAACTAATAGAAAAACATGGCGCAAACTTAGGTCCTCCTCACACAGAATCAATAGGTAACGGCCTGTTTGAAATTCGCGCCAAAGCAAAAGAAGGGATCGGACGAAGTCTATTCTGCTATTTAGACGGTCCCAACATCTATATCCTTCATGCATTTGTGAAGAAAAGCCAAAAGACACCAAAGAAAGACTTAGCATTGGCAACAGGGCGTATGAAAGAGGTGAAAAGTGAATAGCCTACAAGCACTAAAAGCGAAAGCATTGCAAAACCCAGACGTGAAACAAGCATACGATGAATTGACGCCTGAGTTTGAATTGATCGATATGTTACTCAGTATGCGTAAGCAGGCCGGGCTAACTCAACAGCAGGTTGCAGAACGTATGGGGACGAAAGAAGGCAATATTTCTCGACTTGAAAAAGGGAAAGGTAATCCAACCCTTAAAACCCTGCTTAGCTATGCAAAAGCATGCAATTGCAAGCTTAACTTTGGCTATAAACATGCGTCAAATTAACGTATATAGTCATTGCTAGTCATACGCTTTTATTGACCTTGAACCATCCCCCTACTTCCTCGATGCCACGACCCACTAACAATGAACTGACATAAAAAACAATTATTTTCAGTATCTAAGCTGCCTATGCGTAGGTCGGCATAAGCGCCAACTCGATCGTACAAGCTTGGTGTGATTTACGCCGCGCGCCATCCGACATCGTCGTTAAAATTGGCACTGATCGTGACAGGCGCCCGTTGGCAATTTGCACATATCCAACACCGTGCTGGGGCTTGTGTCATCGTCGCTGCCTGTGCGTAGGTCGGCATAAGCGCCAACTCGATCGTGCAAACTTGGTATGACTTACGCCGCGCGCCATCCGACATCGTCGTTAAAATTGGCACTGATCGTGACAGGCGCCCGTTGGCAATTTGCCATATCCAACATTGCGCTGGGGCTTGTGTCATCGTCGCTGCCTGTGCGTAGATACCATCTCTCCGAACCATCCGTAAAGGGTTATGTAACCACTTGCGGGTGGTATTCGCTTTGATGTTTCACCACACCAAAACAAATCTGTACCAGCTTGCGCATTCCAGCTCCTAAAGCCTGCATTTTACTTTTACCGTTTTCCATTAGGCGCCGACATTGTGCCTGGATATCCGGGTTATATCTCAAGCAAACAACTGC
>NZ_AQOD01000172.1 GCF_000513715.1 Salinivibrio socompensis S35 | reverse complement strand
TGGTGCTGCAGGCGCTCTTGCCAAAGTTGCATCTTGTCTTCGCGTGTCATGATATAGCTCCGATAGTGAAGGGGCTATATCAATATCAGGTCATCGTGGTTATCTGAATGTGGGGAGAAATGGCCGCTTACCGATAAACAGGTTAACCATCCTGTGTTTTGCCATGCTACCGCCAGTCAGTTGTCGGCACCTAACACGCCATTGAGTTGGCAGATTTGGACTTAGTGTATCAAGGGCTGTTTTGGTTTTCGTGCGCTATTGTCCAAAGTGTTAGGTAAGCCATATTTTGTGAAATGGGTGCAAAAAAATGCGGCCTGGGTGGCCGCTTGGGTCTCGACGTGTTTTGTGTCTTACCGCGCAAAGCGGGTGGCGTGGAGGGCGAGGTGTTTATCAATAAAGGTATTGATGAAAAAGTAGCTGTAGCCGTAGCCAGCTTGCATGCGCAAAGTAAGCGGGGGAATTATGTTTCTCTGCCGCTTGTTTCAGGGCTTGCGGGTTAAGCTACTCGCAAAAAGCCATCTTTGTCGCCTTGGTCCACCAGCATCGGTATGGCGGTGAGGTCTTGGGCGAGTAGCACAGTGGCGTCGTAGGCTTGCCATGTTTGTTAACTCTTTCCCGCGCGGGAGCGTGGAAACGAGAAAAAACTTCTGTCTTTTCATATGCAATTATATATCAACTTATGGTTTTTGATATGCAATAGATAATCATATTTATGTTCTTTGAGTTGATGTGATATAATTTAATATATAATTTTTCTTCAGCGATACATTAAGGTGTCTCGAAATGAGCTATGTAACAGAGCAGATACTAGAAAGCCTTCGAGACGCTCGGGTAAGTAAAGGTTTTAGCCAGAGAGAGTTAAGTGCTCGTTCGGGTGTGCCTCAAAGCCATATTTCGAAAATCGAGTCTGGCGGTGTTGATTTAAGAGTATCCAGTTTGATTGCACTTGCCCGTGCACTCGACCTAGAGTTATTTGTTGCAACCAAAAAATCTGTACCTGCCATTAAGTCGATCATTCGAAGCAGCCAAGGGATCAGCGATAAAGGTGAGGCATTGTCGCCCGCTTATCAGTTAGAGGAAGACGATGATGACTAATCATGTTTCTACGCTCAACGTGTTGCTCTACGGTGAGCCCATCGCAACGATCACCAACGTAGGCAATGATAGAACACTTTTTGCCTTTATGGATTCGTACATTCATGACGAATCGCGGCCTGTATTAGGGCTTGGTTTTAAAGATGCACTGGGTGGCTTGCTGACTAACTTTAAACCAACCCAAACCAAGTTAACTCCATTTTTCTCTAACCTTTTGCCAGAAGAAAGCATGCGAAATTACCTGGCAGAGCGCGCCGGTGTGAACCCTATGCGGGAGTTTTTTCTATTGTGGGTACTGGGACAGGATTTAGCAGGCGCGATCACGGTTGAGCCAGCGGATGGTGAAGTCTTACCACCTAATGTGCATCAAGACATAGAAGATGAAACGAAAACAGATGGCCAATGCGTTTTTCATTGGCGGGAGTGCAATTGAAGTTTTTAGCTGTGCAGCAGGCAAATGGCGGTTTGACGATCCCAGCAACCGGTCAAGGTGGTTCTTGGATTGTAAAATTGCCGTCGTCTCGATTTGAAGCTGTGCCAGAAAATGAATATTCAATGATGGAACTGGCTCGAATGTTGGGAATGGACGTGCCAGAAACGCAGTTACTCCCTATTAATCGGATTGCTAATATCCCAAATGGCATTGGAAAATTTGGTGACAGTGCGTTTGTGATCAAGCGTTTTGATCGTGCAGATGGTCAAACTGTGCACATTGAGGACTTTGCGCAAGTATTCGGCGTTTATCCTCAAGATAAATACAAAAAAGCCAGTATGCGGAATATTGCTCAGGTTATCGGTATTGAAGGGCAAGACGAAGACATTGCAGAATTTACTCGCCGATTGGTGTTCAATACTCTAATTGGAAATGCCGATATGCATTTGAAGAATTGGTCTGTGATCTATAAAGATAGGCGCACAGCATCGATTGCACCTGCTTATGACTTTGTCTCGACCATTCCTTATATCCCCGATAATAGTGCGTCGCTAAAGGTTAGCCGTAGCAAGAAATTCAGTGACTTCACGCTGGATGAGCTATCACATTTAGCAGCTAAAGCCATGTTGCCAGAAAAATTGGTGTTAGATACCGCAAAGCAAACTGTCGCAGGCTTCCATGAAGTATGGGCGAAAGAAAAAGCGCATTTACCACTTACTAAGTCGATGATTAAGGCTATCGAAGAGCACTTACGAAGCATACCACTACGCTGAAATTTGGCGTGCGTGAAGGCAAGATGACGGCCAGGAACGACAAACCTATGCTACGAGCAATGTGCGCGAGCTCTATCTCGCACACTGCTGAGGTTGGGATGCCGCCGTGTCCGTCGATGCCGATTAGTGCGATTGCGTGGTGGACGGGCGTGTTTCTTTCGTCGCTTGGTGCGTTACGTGGGGCGTCGGCTGCGGGCGCTGTTGGTTGCGGTGGATTTGATATTGCTGCCACGCAAAGGTCACCACAAAACAGCCAGTCAGTAACAATACAATAGTCGGGCCTGGTGCACTGTCGAGGTAAAACGACAGGGTCACGCCGCCCACGGCGGTGACTAAAGCGATTGCACAGGCAATCCATAGCATGCGGCTAAATTGTTTGCTGAGCATAAAGGCGGTGACGCCCGGTGCAATCAACATCGCCACCACTAAGATAATCCCCACTGCATGTAACCCCGCAACAATGGTGGCAATCATCACCGAGAGCAGGAGCCAGTGAAGTTTTTGCACCGGGAGCCCGAGCACGCTGGCTTGTGCGGGGTCGAACGATAGCAGCATTAAATCTCGCCCTTTGAGGAACACGAGCGCGAGCACGATTAAGCCAGTGATGGCGGCGGTGAGCAGCTGTTGGTGGTTAATCCCCAACAGGTTGCCAAATAGAATATGGTCAAGGTGCAAATCAGACGGGAACTGGCCTTGCAAAATCAGCCCCAGTGCGAAAAAGCCAGAAAACACAATCCCTAGCAAGGTGTCTTCTTTCACACGACTATTTTGTTTGAGCCAATGCACACTGGTAGCGCATGCGGAGCCCGCGGCAAAGGCACCGACAATCAGCGGTAGGCCAAATAAGTTTGCCAGCACCAGCCCCGGCAGCACCGCGTGTGCCACCGCATCGCCAATCAGTGACCAGCCTTTTAATACCAAATAGCAAGAGAGCAGCGCACAAGGCAGCGCCACTAAGATGGCCATCAGCAATGCATCTTGCATAAAAGTCAGTTGATACGGATTCATTGCAGTGCCTCCTGACGTTTGGCGCGCCGCGCAAATAGGCCGTGTTTAGGTGCCAACATGAAGGCGGCTAAGAATAATGCGACTTGCGTCAGCACGATCAGTGCGCCCGCGTTCACGTTAGCGAAATAGCTGATGTATACTCCAAACAATGAGGTGACGGTGCCAATCAGTCCGCTAAGCACTAATACCGGCCCAAAGCGATCACTCAATAAATAGGCGGTGGCGCCGGGGGCGATCACCAAGCAAATCACCAAAAAGGCCCCCACGCTTTTAAGCGCTGCCATGGTGCAGGCGCTTAAAAGGGCAAAAAACAGCACTTTGAGCCCTACCACTGGCAAGCCGATGCAGCGTGCATGGCTTTCATCGAAAAAGGTCAGCATAAAATCACGCCACTTCAGTGCTAACACCGCTAGGCTGACTAGGGCAATGATCAGCATTTGCATGGCATCAAACGGGGCAATGGCGAGTAAGTTGCCGAGCATAATTTGTTGAATATCGACCGCCACCGGCGAAATTGAGACCAAAAACAGGCCAAAGGCGAAAAAGCTGGAGAAGATCAAACCGATGATTGCATCTTGTTTTATCTGACTGCGTTGATGCAAAAACAGCATCACACTGGCCGCCATCCCGCCGGCGACAAAAGCGCCGAGCGAAAAGGGCAGACCCAGCATGTAAGCACCGGCGACGCCCGGCACAATGGCATGGGAGAGGGCATCGCCCATCAGTGACCAGCCTTTGAGCATCAAAAAGGCCGAGAGCAAGCCGCACACACCGCCAATCAAGGTGGTGACCAGCAGCGCTTTTTGCATGTATTGATAGGCTAACGGGTCCAGTAAGCTCATTCGCGTCGCTCCTTCGCATCCTGATCGCGCTTGCCGTACACCACCAAGGGGCGTTCGTCGTCGGAAATTACTGACAACTCGCGCGGATCAGCGTCTTGGTGGAGTTGATCGCTGGGCATCACATACTGGCGCAGCTTGCCGCCAAAAATGGCACTGAGGTTCTCGGTGGTAAACACATGTTCGGTGCGCCCACCGGCTACCACGGCGCGATTAACCAGCACGGTGCGATCGCAAAAGTCGGGCACGGTACCGAGGTTATGGGTAGCAATMAAAATGGTTTTGCCTTCGTCTTTGAGCTCGAGCAGCAAACGCATGATGGATTCTTCACTGGTCACATCCACCCCAGTAAAGGGCTCATCCAGCAAGATAAGCGGGCTGTGCTGGGCAAGGGCGCGGGCGATAAAGACCCGTTTTTTCTGTCCGCCGGAAAGCTCACCAATTTGCCGTTGGCGAAATGCTGTCATGTCAACGCGGGCTAAGGCGTCACTGACGGCTTGATGATCCGCCGCTTTAGGCCGACGCATAAACGACATCTTTCCGTAGCGGCCCATCATCACCACATCTTCTACTAGCACGGGGAATGACCAGTCAATTTCCTCAGATTGGGGCACGTAGGCCACTAAACCTGCTTTCTGCGCTTGTTTGATCGGGGTGCCGTTAACGGTAATGGCGCCACTGCCGGGATTCACAAACCCCATGATTGCTTTAAACAAGGTGGACTTCCCGCTGCCATTGGCGCCGACCAAACCGGTAATGGTTTGCGCTGGCAGTGAGAAACTGGCGTGTTCAAGGGCGCATAGGCCGTTTCGATACACGACACGCACCTCGTTGACATCCAACACGCTGGGTGTGCCGTCGGTTAGATCATAGTGCGTCATGGCGTAACCCCGTTAATACCGTTTCTGTGGTGACTGTCAGTAAGGATAGATAATCAGGCACCGGTCCGTCAGCTCGGCTGAGCGAATCGACATATAAAATGCCGCCGTATTGCGCGTCAGTTTCCGCAGCCACTTGTTTGGCGGGCGCATCAGATACGGTGCTTTCTGAGAATACCGCACGCACTTGGTGTTCTCGTACGGTATCAATCAGCACGCGAACTTGTTGCGGTGTGCCCTGGCGCTCAGCATTGATCGGCCACAAATACGCTTCGTTAAGGTTTAAATCACGCGCTAGGTACGAGAACGCGCCTTCACTGCTTACCAGCCAACGCTGTGATTCGGGGACGGCAGATAAGGCGTCTTGAGCACGGGCAAACACGGCCTGAATTTGTGCCTTGTAGGCTTTGGCATTGGTTTGGTAGTGGGTTTGATTGGCGGGATCGTACTTGGACAGCGCTTGCTCGATGTTGTCGACATAATGCATGGCATCGGAGGGCGACATCCACGCATGAGGATTGGGCTTGCCACGATAGGGGCCTGATGCAATCACAATCGGCTCAACGCCGTCTGATAAGATCACATTTGGTACGTCTTCGATATGCTGGAAAAACCGTTCAAACCAACGTTCCAAATCTAAGCCATTCCACATCACCACATCGGCACCTTGGGCACGCACAATGTCACCTGGGGTGGGTTGGTAGTTGTGGATCTCTGCGCCTGGCTTGGTGAGTGAGACCACCTCGGCATGGTCGCCAGCAACATTAGCCGCCATATCGGCCAAGATGGTAAAGCTGGTCACGACTTTTAATTTATCGGCGTGTTTTAGTTTGTCGGCGTGCGCCATCGGCGAGAGCAAGAGCGCCACAATAAGTAGAAGATGTTTTCTCATAAGCGTTTATCTCGTTCATCATATGTGTGGCTACGACGTGATACCGCCAGCCGATCATAGGTTAAAGATAACGGTTATGATAATCATTCTCAAGTAAGTATTATTAAAAAGGACGCCGGTAGCGCCCGTGAGATTAAATCTCTGTATTTACCACGCAAGGTGCATGACAGATTAATCGCGAATGGTATCATGTCTCGCCCACTCCATAATGGTCCAATCTTTCTTTTGTGCATGCAGACTTAGGTGTGGATCGGGGTTCACCGCAAAGGCATTATCAACTTGCTCGAGAAGCGGCACATCCCAGTGCGAATCACTGTAGCCGTACGTGTGGCCAACGGTGTCATGGCGGTCGGATAGCCATGTCTGCATATAGTCATGCTTGCCACGAAAATCTTGCACGCAATGAGAAATACTGCCTGTATAAACGCCGTTAATGGTTTCAAGCTCAATCGCAATCACGGTGTCGAGTTTCAGTAATTCGCCAATCGGTCGAGCCAGATGTGCCGCAGTGTTAGAAACCAGCACACAGTGATCGCCGCGGTGACGATGCCATTCAATACGTTCTAATGCTTGCGGCACCACCACAGGGGCAACGAGTCTATCGATAAAGTCGGTCGCCCATGCAGCCACGGTTTGAGTGGATTTTCCTTTGATTGGGTTCAGCTGCACCTGCATATATTGCTCAAGGTTGATGCGGCCTTTTTTAAAGTCCAGATACGCTCGTTTTTCTTGATCGACCAAGTTTTGCGGGGCGAGATCGCGCTGACAAAGGTACTCAAGCCAGGCTTGCTTCGTATCGGTGGCGACAAGGGTTTCGTCAAGATCAAAAAATGACGATGTTAATTGGATAAGTCATAGCCATACTGATTTTTTGAGATATTGCTCTCGATCTTAACTAATAACTATGACGATAGGGTTTCACTCCTCGGTGATATTATTTGGTAATTTTAGCCCGTATTTTTTTATTAAATCGGTAAAGGTGCCATTTTGTTTGATCGTTTTTAATCCGCGGTTAAAGGCTTGGATGTACTCGCTCGCGTTGGGGTTGGTTTTTCCTGCGGCAATATGGATGTGCTGTCTGATCATCGGGACGGGATAAAAATGAAAATCATCGGCGTTTAGGTTTAGCGGTTTCATCTCTTGTAACATGACAAAGCGGTTCCCCACGGCAATATCAACACGCTCGGCGGCGAGCATTCTTAAGCTTGATACTAATGATGTCGTTTCCACCCGTTGAAAATCTTCCGCGTCTAAAAACCACTGTTCATAGCCGTATTCGCGCACACTGGCGATCCGTTTTCCGGTTAGGCTTTTGGGCCCAGCGTACTCAAAAAAAGTGTCTTTTCGCATCATAATATCGACATTGGTCGCGAAATAAGGCTCACTGAATAGCAGAAATTCACTGCGAGCGTCTGTGTACCAGGTGGTGGTAATTAAATCGATGCGCCCATTTCTGACTTCGTACAAGCCACGCGCCCAAGGGAAGAGTAAGAATTCGGTGTCATAGCCTTGGGTACGGAGTGCGGCGGTGACCAGTTCAACAGAAAAGCCAGGCTTGGCTTTATCGCGGGTCACGTAGGGTGGCCAAGCATCATTCACGGCGGTTATTTTTGTCATTGAGCCTTGCGCTGGAAACGCGAAGGTAAATAGGGCAAAAACAAAGCAAAGACGCTGAAATGAGGTTAGTCCCATGGACGGTCATCCTTATCGATAAATACACGCAACAGCCGCATTAAAGCCTAGCTCTTAATGAGTATAGTGAATGTTTAACGATAGACAAAAAACCCCAGCGAAGATGCTGGGGCGATCTTATTCAGATGTGCGCTTACCGTTTACTGGCGAATGCCTTCTACGTGCAGCTCCATATCAACGTAAGTCGCTGGACCCATGGTGGGAATACCAAAGTCTTCCAGTTCAAGGCGGGTGTTACCCATAAAACCGGCACGGTAGTTGCCCCATGGATCTTCACCGTGGCCAACGAGCTCCGCGTCGATTTCAATCGGCTTGGTTTGACCATGCAAGGTGAGATCACCCGCAATGGTCATAGAGCCGTGGCCGTTATCGGTTACATTGGTGCTTTCAAATGATGCTTGACCATACTTACCCACGTTCAAAAAGTCGCCACTGCGAATATGTTTGTCGCGCTCTGCGTGGTTAGAATCGATACTGGTGGTATCGATGGTGACAGACACAGTCGAGGCACCAATATTGTTCGGATCAAATTCAAACTGACCATCAAACGTATTAAAACGGCCTTTGGTAAAGCTGTAACCTAGGTGTGGCACTTTGAAGTTGACCGAGGCGTGTGCGCCCTTGGTGTCAATCATATAAGTGTCTGCCAATGCAGGCCCAGATAAGAGTGTCGCGGCGCTCATTCCCATGGCTAACATGAGTTTCTTCATTTCGGGTTTCCTCCGATCATCTTCCGTAACGTATTGTCTTTATCTTTAAAGTGGTGTTTCAGTGCCATGATGGCATGGCCTGCTGCTAACACAATCAAGGTGATGGCGACGTAATAATGTATATCGCCAGCGATGTCTGATTGATTGGGAAACAGCTCCCCGGCACTCGGCACTGTAAACCAGGTGAATACATCAATCCCGCGTCCATCTGAGGTTGAGATCAAGTACCCAGAGATAAACAAGGTCGCAAGAAGCAGGTAGATGGTATGGTGGCCTGCTGTTGCGGCTTTGCGTTCCCAAGCCTTACCTTCAACGGTGGGCATGGTATGTGTTGCTTTCCACACTAGCCGGCCGACTGTCGTTATCGCCAACAATATGCCTATCGATTTGTGCCAGTGTGGCGCAGTTTGATACCAACTACTGTAGTAGCTCAAGTCGACCATCCACAATCCGACAGCGAAAAGGCCAACGATAACGAGACTCGATAGCCAGTGTAGCGTACGCATAACGCGATCGTAGCTATTTTTCGGTGTCATTTGTTCCCGCTCCCAATTACTAATACAACACAGTATATAAGGTGAATAGCAATATAGAAGCTATTCACCTTGAACAAGATGTTCGAATAATTCTAACGAACTCTGAACAGTGTTACGACTCGTTGGCGGTCCAGCTAAGGCTTAATGAGACAGAGTCGGCAAATCTGAGTGCATGCGGCTTATCAATGGTCACTTGTGCGTAGCGCACCCAGTGATGGTCACGCGCAATCTCTAACACGCCGGCAACCAACTTTTCGAGTAATAGAAACCGCCCGCTCTCAACGTAATCAATAATCGCTTTGGTAATATCTTTGTAATTGAGAGCATCATCTACATTGTCGTCTTCACAGGCTTTGTGGCCGGGGTAATGAATCTCGACATTGATGACTACATCTTGTTTTTTCTCCTGTTCGTCAGGATTAAAACCGATGTAAGTGCGCAGGCGCAGGTTAGTTACTTTAATCACAGCGTCGTTCATAGTCGTTTCCTGGTCACGAAAGTTAGACAAGATGGCGTCCGCCATCAAGCTTGATGGATTGGCCGGTCATGTGTTGACTGGCGAGGATAAATTCGCAGGCATTCACGATTTCTTGCTCGCCTGGCACGGTGCCTAAAATGGATTTATGGCGTGCTTTCTCGCGATAGGCATCGTCATCGCTCTCGTTGAACATGATCAGCGCTGGCGAAATACTGTTTACTTTGATTCGTGGTGCCAGCTTTTGTGCGAACGAGAGGGTTAGGTTCTCGAGCGCCGCCTTGCTGGTGGCGTAGGCGATATGCTTTGCACTGCCTTTTTGCGCGACGTAATCGGTGAGATGGATTATGTCACCCTGCTGCATCCAGCGACGGGCGGCCATATTGATAAGGTAAGGCGTTTTTGCATGAATTTGCATCATGTTATCGAACAATAATGCAAGATCTTGGCTGTGCTTCTCACTGTCCCAAGATGACGCATTGTGGATCAGTGTGTCGAAAGTGGGGGTCAACGCATCAATTTCATCAATAAAGGCATAAATGTTCGCATCCGTTGAAAAATCTGCCTGCAGACAACGCGCGCCTGCGATCTTAAATCGGCCACTTGAGGGCGTTCGGTACGATAAGATATCGTTACCTGGTGACCCTGATTAAGAAAATGGCAAGCGAGTGCGTAGCCAATGCGCTGTCCGGCGCCGGTAATCAATATATGCTTTTTTGTCACGCGTGTTCCTTTGTATGTCTGGATGGCATCAATAACAAGGATTAACGACTTTATTACGTTTCATGGACTTATCGCGATCAAAGATAGCGTCATATCGCGTTAAACGATAGCTTTTACATCGTTAAGTCGCTGATTTCTTGCCATATGCAACAGAAATGGCGACTAAAATAGGGTGTATGACGACGAGGACAATGAGAGATGAAAATTTGCCAATGGGCGCAGCAAAGTGAATCTGAGCGTGTGTATCACGATAGCGAGTGGGGTGTCCCGACATTTGATGAACGACTCATTTTTGAGTTTATTTGCCTGGAGGGGGCGCAGGCCGGATTGAACTGGCGGCTAATACTGGAAAAGCGACAGGCTTATCGTGATGCTTTCTTCAACTTCGATTTTAATTATCTTGCTACCGTGGAAGCGCCAGATATCACTGCCATTATGGCTAACCATGAGATTGTTCGTAACCGTTTGAAGGTGGCATCGGTATTCACTAACGCCAAAGCAGCGGTGGCGCTGGTGGAGGAATACGGCTCGCTCGCTAAGGCTTTATGGCAGTTCACTGACGGTGTGCCGATTGTGAACCAACACCAATCGGATGCTGACGTGGCCACGGCAACGGATGAGTCCCTCGCATGAGTCGGTTTTTAAAAAAACGAGGCTTTAAGTTTGTGGGCGAGACGATTTGCTATTCGCTGATGCAAGCGCTGGGCATGGTCAACGATCATGTTGTCACTTGTCCTCGGTATCAACCTTGTCGCGAACTCGCCGACTCGGTAAAAGCCCAAGCTTAGAAATAACGGCGGAATTGCCMAAAAAAATGCAGCTTGCCGAATAGGGTTATCTAAGCGTGACACTGTCACTCCTTTTGATGCCGAGGCATGCATGAATCGTTGCTCACCAAGGTAAACACCGACATGACGCAAGCCCGGGCGGATATGGAAGAACACCAGATCGCCTTGCTTCGCGCGCGCATAATCAATGGCATCCCCTGTTTTGGCTTGACCATGTGTGGTGCGAGGTAAGGATGTTGAGAGTGCGTCTTGATAAACACGCTGTGTATAGGCCGAACAGTCAATACCGCTCCGTGTTGTGCCTCCCCAGCGATAGGGAGTGCCTTGCCACTGACGATAAAGCTGAGTAAGCGCATGATCCAATGCTTGGTCGCTGAGGGGGTTGGTTGACGATGGCAAAGGCGATACTGAAGATGGATCGGGTTGGGTCGCGCAACCGATTAACAATATGCTAAGAACACTGATCAATAAAAGTCTCTTCACGCACTGCCCTTAATACAATTCCGTCCTGCCTCTTTGGCTTTATACAAGGCTTTATCTGCCAACTGTAACACTTCGTCGGGCGTGTCGGCTTGCGAAGCATCGGCATATCCAACACTGACAGTAATATTAACGGGCTTTGTATCGCTCACGCGTCCGCGCTTTTGTCGGCCTTGTTTATCATCATGTGGGCGAGATTGATCACGCAGCACTAAGGGGTAGTTGGCAATACCCTCTCGCAGTGCGTCGAGAAACGGTAAGCAGTGTTCGGTCGTTTTGCCTTTGAATAACAAGGTAAATTCTTCGCCGCCATAGCGAAAGGCGCTGGCACCGCCTTCACAGTGCGCCATTTGCTTGGCCACAAGCTTAAGCACATCGTCACCGGTTTCGTGCCCATAGGTGTCATTGAATTGTTTGAAGTGGTCGACATCTAGCATGGCGAGGGTGTAGCGGCGGCCAAGGTGTTTAAGCTCATCTTCCAGGGCGCGCCGTCCAGCAATTTCGGTGAGCCCGTCGATAAAGGCTAATTGATGACTAAATGATACTTGGTTGGCAATCAATAGCAGCCCGGCAAGTGAAAATATTAGTGACGAAATGAATGGCACATCGAAAAAGACTAAGGTGATGGTGGCGCACAGTACGCTAACGAAAGCCGCGTGATCTTCAATGCTATTTTTGCGCAAAGGCGGATGGTACCGACACAAACCAAAATAGAAAGCAGCACGATAAGCAGCAGTGGCATGGGGCTGATTGACGTAGCTCTTACTAAAACCGGATGGTGTTGCAGGTAAAGGGACAATTCACCAAATTGCTGCACCATCAGCGCACACCAACCGATCTCCATACCAATAACGAGAAAAAATAACAAGCCGAATCGCGAGGTCAGCTTTTGATCGCGGATGATGATCATGTAGAGCAAATTAATGGGTAGAGCAACGGCTAAAAGTAAGTACTCAAGATAGGTGGTGCCTTGATCAAGCGGCGATTGAAGCCGAGTAAGAATAACCGTATATCCCACCAATAAGATGATAACCATCATGCCCACGCGGGCGCTTTTAAACAAGTGGCTTAAAAGTAGGGCATTGAGCAAGAGAAAATAGGGGGCGGCATATACCAGGTTATAATAGGGCGCGAGCGAGGTGATCAGAGGCTGATAACCAACCGCGAGGAGTAACAATAAAGCAATCGGAGTCCCCATGCGGACCACAGATGAACGTAAAAGCCCCATGAAACCTCTTAAACGGGTTGAGGTAACACCATTAACATACCACTGATAGCTTTTTAGGGGGTCGCCAGGCACGTAGAATGTGATAATTGCAATGGTTTAATGATAAACGCCATTTAATAACTAGATTATCACTTTATGAGCAAAAAGAAAGTGGATAAAAAGAGAGCCAAGCAATGACTTGGCTCTCTTAACGTTTTCGTGTTTATCGTAAACGATCAACACTCAGCAATACACCACAAGCGATAAAACTAGCTTTCAGACGTGTCCGAGAGAGTGAATACCTGTGTTGGTTTGGCGACAATCGAACGGGTGGTCTCTTTGATATCGGTTATGACCACTTCTAGGCTATCGCCAAGCTTAAATTCAACGTTGCCATCAATGGTCACTGTGCCTGTCTCTTTATCGCACACCATCCGGGTTTTGTTGTCCAGGATCAGTGAGCCAGGAATAAACGCAGGTGCGCCGTTTTCCAGCAAACGAACGCGCATACCTGCGCGGTTAATGTCAAAGATCTCCGCCGTATAACGGGTTTGTGCTTCAACTTCAGGTGTGAGCAAGCGGGTATAAAGCCAATCAGCCACGTCACGCTCCGCCATGCGGTGATGCTTGCGATGGCCAGCCAGTTCTTCACCGACGGTATCGGCAGGCGCGTTGGCTTCCGTTTCGCCACGGATAATCGCTTTGAGTAAGCGGTGGTTGATCATGTCGCCGTATTTACGGATTGGTGATGTCCAGGTCGCGTACACATCTAGCCCCATAGCATAATGAGGTGCTGGCTCGTGGCCAATTTCACTGTAAGCTTGAAAACGGCGTAAGCGGTTGTCTAAATAGGTGGTCTCTAAGCTGTTCAGCCAGCGACGCAACGCGCTAAAGCCTTCGACACTGGCTAACGTGTCGCTGTCAGCTTCGTGCTCATGAGCGCGCACGAGTTCGACGACGTCATCCAGTTTGTCTTGTTTAAATCCGGCATGAGTATTGAAGACGCCAAAGCCGAAGGCATCACGCAATTTGCGGCCCGCAMACAATGTAGCGCTGATCATTGACTCTTCAACAATGCGATTGGCAATACGACGTTGATCGGTATGAATCGCGATCACATCGTTGTCTTCACTCAATTCAAAACGATAATCCGGGCGGTCAGGGAAGGTGACTGCATGGGTTTCACGCCATTGGATGCGCGCTAACGCGAATTGATGGAGCTGATGAATTTGCTCAGCGATCGCCGATGTTTGCGGTTGCCAATCGGCTTGCTCACCTTGTTCGATATAATCTGACACCTTGTCATAGGCGAGTTGGCCATGTGACTGGATCCATGCTGAGAAAAATTCAGTCTCATCGGCGATCGTGCCGTCGGCATCGATACTAAACGTACAGCATAGCGCTGGGCGTTGCTCATTTTCGCGAAGAGAACATAAATCGTCACTGAGGTCACGCGGTAGCATGGGAATATTGCGCCCAGGCAGATAAATAGTGAACCCGCGCTCGCGTGCGACCTGATCGAGCTCATCATCCGCATCGATATAAGCAGTCGGATCGGCGATCGCCACTGTCATGGTAAAGCCACCTTGTTCATTGGCTTTCACATACAGGGCATCATCCATGTCTTTGGTGGACTCACCATCAATGGTGACAAAGGGAAGATCGGTGAGGTCACGACGTTCTAACCCTTGCTCTAACATCGGCCATGCGTCTTTAGGGGCAGGCTCTTGGTTAGGAAGGTTGTGCTTGGCTAACGTGACCCACCAAGGCGCAATCTTGTCGTCTGCGTCAGTGATCTTTTCACTGATTTCGCACAAAAAGTTATCGTCGCCTTTTAAGGGGTGCTTGGTCAGTGATGCGACGACCCAGTCCCCTTCTTTCAAGCCATCTTGTGACAGACCACGCTTTGTTTTCGCGCGTAAGGCATCTTTCATTTGTGGATTATCAGGCACGACATTCAGACGGTTACGAACCCACTGCACGCGACCGATAAAGCGATCCAAACTTGGTTCAACCAGTGTTTCTGGCTCTGCCACTTCCCGGTCTTTTTCAGTACGAACAATGGCTTCTACGCGGTCGCCGTGTAGTACCTTCTTCATATAAGGGGGGGGAATGGAAAAGGCTGGTTTTGTCGTCAACTTCGAGAAAGCCGAAGCCTTTCTCGGTGGCTTTTACCTGTCCTTCTTTTTTAGGCAGGGTTTCTTGGATCTGTTGCTTTAGCTGCGCGAGCAGAGGATTGTCTTGAAACATAACTTGGGTCTCGATTAACGGATCGCCACACTATACGTATTCACTGTTTCAAAACCAACCCGTGGTAATAAAATCCTGTGACTCACGCCAGACTCTGTTTTTCCGTCGGTTTTTTGTCCGCGATTTGTTGGCTTTGCCAACAAGCTGCGACATATGTGTCCATCAAGCCCGTTTTTTGTGAACTTGTTCAACTTTTTCTGGCTTTTTTGGTGTAAATAGCGCAGAATACACACCCTTAATGACCGAGGCCCGTGGCGCTGGTAACTAACACTGTATAAAAGACAGTGTTGCATGGTTGAGCAGAACGCTGAAGGGCCCGTTTGCTACACTCATAAT
>NZ_AQOD01000171.1 GCF_000513715.1 Salinivibrio socompensis S35 | reverse complement strand
CTCTCGGGCTCGGTGGAGGGTGTTGTGAGCTTTTTCTGCCAGTAATAGAACTGCGATGCTGCGCAATTGGTGCAGCTCGCACCAAGCAGCAATGGTGAGTTCACTGTCTTTGTGGTGCTGCAGGCGCTCTTGCCAAAGTTGCATCTTGTCTTCGCGTGTCATGATATAGCTCCGATAGTGAAGGGGCTATATCAATATCAGGTCATCGTGGTTATCTGAATGTGGGGAGAAATGGCCGCTTACGTCACGAATGGCTGATTGGGTCGGCGTATCAATACATGAGCAAACGCTTTGCTTTTAAAGTGGCCAATCAATACCGCCGTGATGCCAATGGCGATAAAGACTACACCTGGCAAGGCTCCTATTTGGCATTAAACGATGGCCGCTGGTTGTTTACCCTCGGTCAAATCGACCGCTGGTGGGGGCAAGGTTGGCAACATAACCTAATCTGGGGCAACCAATCGTCTCCCGCGCCCAGCGCCTCTGTGAGCTACTTAGGTGATCACACGCCTTTACTGGGCTTTTGGTCGTTTGAAGCTGTCTACCAGCTGCCCGACAAAACCGGTTACGACACCCACTGGGCAGCACGTCTGGTCAGCCAGCCGATTCGGCCGTTTCAACACGGGATCAGCTATCAAAAATGGCAAGATCCAAACGGCACACGACAAGTTAGCGAACAATGGGCATGGGATGCCAAGCTCGCTCTGCCAGCCTTTGATTGGCCCGTCGCTCACGCGGTGTACACTGAACTGGCCAGTAACTACCAAGGCCAAGAACTCGCAACCAGCTTAATCGGCTGGAGTGGGCAAACAGAGATCGCGCGGCAAAGCGTGCGCCTGGTGCTTGAGCAGCAAACCACGCACGATGGCTTTGAATCCTCGCTAGCAGACACGCCAGCCGTTGACCAACAGGTGTCCTCGGATCAATTAGGGGGCAACAGCACCACGTATGGGCTAGACAACAGCCGGTCGGTAGCGGTGTATACCCAATTCAGCAATGATCACGCCATCAAGCTAATGTTAGCCGATCGTGAACAAGCCACTCACAACTGGCAAGAAATAGAAGCCAGCTATCGTCTGCCCGTGGCAACCGCCATGGTCACCTTAGGCGCCAGCCGAACGGACGACGCTGCGCCTTATGTATCAGAGGCCAATACGCGCGTCTGGCTAAAATACCAGCTGCGGTTTTAACGGCAGTCATCGACATCAGCCATCACTGATAATAATAAGTACGGATCACGCTCATTATGTTAACGCTTTCATCTTCCATTACTCGGCCGCTCGGCGCTACCGTTATGCGCGGTCTGACCCGTTGTGCCCCCGCGCTATTGTCCTGTGCACCGGCACTATTACTTGGCGCGGCGATGCTTACAACGGCCCCGCACGCCGAGGCAGCGACCCCAACCGCCAGCCAGCTTCAGCAGTTAAAACAACTGCCAAGAGCGCAACAAGAGCAGCTTGCCCGTCAATACGGGGTGGATTTAGATAGCTTATCGACCAACAACAGTGACAAAGACGCCCAAAACGCCAATACAGCGCCCGACACCCCCGAGCGCATCGGCGGTGAGCAAAGCCCATCGGATAACGTACGGCACCCAGGCAAGGCCTCAAACCAAGATGATGATGCACTAAAACCCTTTGGCTATGCCTTTTTTGATGGCAAACCTGCCTCTATGGCCTCGATTGATGATTTACCGCTGCCAAGCGATTATCAAATCGGCCAGGTGACACCCTCGATATCCAAGTGTTCGGTAAAGAAAACCAGCAGTACCAACTGACCGTAAAGCGTGATGGCAATATCCATTTCCCCAAATACGGCCCCATGCAAGTCGCTGGACAAACCTTTGGCAAGGTGCGTGAACAAATCAAAGCCATGTTCGAGCAGCGCGTCATTGGGGTGAATGTCACCGTTGACATCGGCGCCATGCGCACCATGCAGGTATATCTAGCGGGCGATGTGAAACAACCCGGCGCGTATACCGTTAACGGCCTAACCACAGTGACCCAAGCCTTGCTAGCCAGTGGTGGAATAAAAACCAGTGGCTCATTACGCAATATTCAGCTCAAGCGCAATGGCAAGATCATTGAAACCCTAGATCTTTACGACCTGCTGCTTGCCGGCGATAGCAGCAACGACGTGCGTCTGTTAAAAGGCGATACCTTGTTTGTGCCAGCGCGCGGTGCCCAAGTGGCCGTTGAGGGTGAAGTACTACGCCCGGCCTTGTATGAGCTTAACGGCTCGACCACGCTAAGTAAGGCTATCAACATGGCCGGTGGCGCCCTGCCAGAAGGGTACCTGTCTAGCATCAGCGTTAAACGCGTGACCGAATCGGGCATTCAGCAGTTTAGCTTGGACATGAGCACCGCCAAAGGCCAAGGCTTTACCGTGAAAAACGGTGATGACATTAAAATTGCTAAAAGTAACGATGCACTCGATAACGCCGTGGTGCTGCGTGGCGAGGTGGTGCGCCAAGGCGCATATAACTTCGAGCCGGGCATGACTATCGCCGATCTCGTTAGCAACACCCAACGTGACTTAAAACCCACCGCCGATCTCAATTATGCGCTGGTGGTACGCGAAATCGACGCTGAGCGCAACATTGAAGTGTTGCAATTTAAACTGGGCCAAGCCATTGACCACCCCAACTCATCCGATAACTTGCGCTTGCAACAAGGCGATCAGGTGTTTGTGTTTAACAACGGCATCGATAGCCAATATTGGGATCAGCGTCAATCAGCAAAAGTGGACAAGTCACGCCTCAATAACAAAACCAGTGGCGATACCTATATTGATGCAGAAACCGGCGCCGAAGTGCAAAACCAAAGCAAACAAAACGAAAAAAAACTGGCGAAAAAACTCTCTGAACGCGATGACGAAGGCGAACGCTCGCTACGTGAACAAGAGCTTGAGCCCATTATTGAGCGCTTAAAAGATCAAGCTAACAACCAGTACAACGCGGCGATTGTTGAACTGGGTGGCGCGGTGAAATACCCAGGCGTGTATCCACTACTGGCCAATGGCTCGTTTGAGCAACTGTTGGATGCCGCCGGCGGGCTAACCGAAGCCGCCTACCTGCGCCAAGCCGAAATCACCCGCCGTCAAGTGGTGGAGGGCCGCTTAACCGTGCGTCATTACCCCATTAATGTCGACAAAGCCATCAAAGGCGAGGGCCCGCAGTTTGCCATTCATCGCCAAGACCGAATCAATATCAAAACCAAGCCCAACTGGCATAAAAACAACACCATTGAGCTACAAGGTGAAGTGCGCTTCCCTGGTGTGTATGCTTTTGAGCGTGGCGAGACCATTCAAGATGTGATTGAACGCGCTGGTGGCCTGACCGAATTCGCTTACCCGAAAGGGTCGGTATTTAGCCGTGAACGACTCAAACGCCAAGAAGAAGAGCGCCTTAAAATGCTCAACCGTCAGCTGCAACAAGAGATCAGCAGCCTGGCCCTGCGTCGCCAAACCAGCAGCGCTCAGTATACAACCAGCCCGTCAGAAGCCTTATCATTAGCCGAAGAGCTACAAAACGCCGAAGCGGTGGGCCGCATGGTGATCTCACTGCCACGGGCTCTCAAAGGCGATGAAGTCGCCAACATTATGGTTGAAAGCGGCGACAAGCTTTACGTGCCACCGAAAAACCCGGTGGTCAGCATTATGGGCGAAGTGCAATTCACCTCAAACCAGCTGTTTGAGCCGGGCATGACCGTCAGCGACTACATTGAATCCGCCGGCGCACCAAGCAACAAGCCGACACCGACCGCATCTACGTGGTCCGCGCCGACGGCTCAGTGATGATGCCCAACAACAGTTTTTGGTTTAGTCGCAGTCAAAAACAACTCGAACCGGGTGATACCATCATCGTGCCAATCGACACCGACTACCTAGACGGCCTAAGCACCGCCTCCACCGCCACCCAAATCCTCATACCAAATGGGCGTAGCCTGGAAAGCGGTTAAGGATTAAAGTGGGGAAAGCAGTCTAGAGCACGCATTGGTTTTTTTGCTCTTTGCGTGCTCTGTATTCATTCATCGATAATCGGGAGTGAGAGTACGGAGCGCTTCGCTTACGGAATACGGAGAAGAGCAATAACCGCAGTGCACGCACTGGCTGCTTTTTAATAACAGGGATTCTTAGATAAGGACATCTATTGAGATTCAAAAAGTTAAAAGTCTGGCAAAGCGCGTGTCGTTTATCTTGCGATATTTACAAGACAATGCGTACCTGTAACGACTACGGCTTTAAAGATCAAATCACCCGCTCTGGTTTATCGATACCATCGAATATCGCAGAGGGCGAAGAAAGAGAGTCTGTTAAAGACCAACTGAGATTTCTCAATATTGCAAAGTCGTCAACGGCAGAGCTCATTACTCAAATTTATATAGGCATAGAGATTGGATATATAGAAAAAACGGCAGGGTTATCATGGATAAATGATACTGAAACCATTGCAGCGAGTATCGGGCGGTTATCCAAAACAAAGCAAACGCGGGTAAACGAAGACCCCGCTGACTATATGCACCTCGATAACTAGTCTTTTTCTGTATTCTGTATTCCGTATTCTGTATTCCGTAATCATTGAATCAAACTTATGAACTCAAATTTAAAAGAACACTACCCATATCCTCCCATCTCGCAGCAGGTAGATTCTGACGAAATCGACCTCCGCGAGCTATTCGCCGCGTTATGGCAAGGCAAGTGGCTGATCATTGCGATCACCTTTGTGTTTGCCGTGGGTGGGGTGGGGTATTCACTCTCTCTACCAATACCTACAAATCTGAAGCCTTGCTGGCGCCGGCGAATGAATCCGGCGGCGGGGGCTTGGCCAGTATGGCCGGGCAGTTAGGCGGCTTAGCCTCGCTAGCCGGAGTGAACCTTGGCAGCGGCGGGGGCAGTGAAACGCAAATTGCGCTGGCGACCTTGCAATCACGCCAGTTTATTGGCAATTTTGTACACAAGCACCAGTTAGCGGTGCCGTTGGCGGCGACCGAAGGGTGGGATGCAGAAACCAATCAATGGCTGATTAATGCAGACCGTTATAACCCAGAGACGCAAACCTGGTTAAAATCGGACGATGCGCCCGCGGACCAGCCAGCGATGCCAACGGATTGGAAATTATATAAAGCGTTTTCATCCAAGCTAGAAACCAATACCCAAAAAGACAACGGCTTAATCACTATTAGCTTTGAGTCACAGTCGCCGGTGTTTGCGCAACAAGTGGTGGAGCTGTTAGTGAATAACATCAACGCTCATGTTAAAAAAGAGAAACTGGCCGAAACCAAAACCAATATCGGCTACTTACGCCAACAGCTAGAAAACACCAACCTCACCCAAATGCAGAATGTGTTCTACCAGCTGATTGAAGAGCAAACCAAAAGCTTGATGCTTGCCGAAGTGCAAGACGAATTTGTGTTTAAAACCGTCGACCCGGCCATTGTCCCCGAAGAAAAAGCCAGCCCCAAACGCGCATTGATCTGTGTGCTGGCAACGCTACTTGGCGGTATGCTAGGGGTAGCGATTGTGTTGGTGAGATTTGCGTTTAGGAAAGAAGATGTATAACCGTTTAAAAACGCTATTTAATTTATTAACAGCGAATCAACGCAAAAAGCTCATCCGGTTACAATTATTGGTTGTGTTGATGGCTTTCGCTGAGCTAACTGGCGTTGTCGCGATTGGCCCTTTTATGGCTTTAGTTGGCGATATCAGCCAACTTCAAGGAGAAGGCAAGTTCGCACAGCTCTATCACTACAGCGGGCTAGCCAATCCAAGTGACTTTATCTTTTGGGTAGGTGTCATTGTACTTGTTGCTCTTGCCATTGCGGCAATGATTTCTATGTACACTATTTGGCGCCTTTCGTTGTATGCACAGCAAGTCGGTGCGGAGCTATCAACGCGTCTTTACCGCTATTACATGAGTCAGCCTTGGCTCTTTCATGCGGCGGGCAGTAGTAGTCAGCTAACTAACAAAGTTGCGCAAGAGATTAATAGGGTCACCCAGGCAATAATTCAACCAACGATGCAGCTGGTTTCTAAATCAGTTCTTGCGATAGTAATGGCAACGGCCATCTTTATTTATAACCCATTGGTTGCCTTGGCTGGTTTGGCTATCCTTGCGTTTGCTTACATCATTCTCTATCGGACGGTACGTAAAAAACTATCGCAAAACGGCATTAATATTACCAATGCCAATCGCCAACGTTTCACCTTAATGAATGAAGGGTTTGGTGGGATAAAAGATACGTTATTACTGGGCCGCCAAACTGACTTTAACCAGCGCTACCAAAATGCTAGTGAACGCTTTGGTTATGCGCAAGGTCGTAACCGTGGATTATCACAAGTTCCACGTTATGCGATGGAGCTTGTCGCGTTTGGCACGGTGATTTTCCTCGTACTTTATCTAGTTAAAACACACGATGGTAATTTAGGACAAATCTTACCCATTTTATCGGTTTATGCTTTAGCCGGCTTCAAGTTGCTCCCCGCATTTCAGCAGATTTATACGGGAGTGGCACAAATTCGCGGTAACTTATCGGCGTTTGATAACCTTGAGGCCGATCTTATTGCGAGCCAATACGTGGCTGAAATTAGCCCTACGCGTGACAAGCTCAAGCCTGAGTATCAGGTGCGGCTTGACAATGTGACCTTTCAATACCCAGGAAAAGAAGAACCCGCTCTGCGCAGTTTGTCTCTCGACCTACCCGTTAACCAGGTGATTGGTTTAGTGGGTGCGTCAGGATCAGGTAAATCAACAGCCATTGATATTTTGCTCGGCCTTATTGAGCCTAGCCAAGGTAGCTTAAAGGTCGATGGAAAGCCAATCACTGCCGATAACGTGCGTGCATGGCAGAATAATATTGGTTTTGTGCCGCAGAGTATTTTCCTTTCTGATGCCACTATTCGTGAAAACATCGCCTTTGGCTTACCCGTTGACGAAATTGACGAGCAGAAAGTGCTAAAAGCCGCCAAGATGGCGCATTTAGAAGAGTTACTCGAACAGCTGCCAAACGGTTTAGATACCCGAGTTGGGGAGCGCGGTGTGCAGCTGTCAGGCGGTCAACGACAACGGATTGGCATTGCTCGCGCACTGTATGATGATGCAGATGTATTAGTGCTTGATGAGGCCACCAGTGCGTTAGACGGCATTACTGAAAAGCTGGTGATGGATGCCATCCATGATTTTGCTGGCAATAAAACCATCATTATGATCGCGCACCGGCTCAGTACTGTTCAGCAGTGTGATTGTATCTATATGCTTGAACAGGGCAAAGTGGTGGATCACGGTACGTATGCTGAGTTACTAAATAAAAATCTCGAATTTAAAAAAATGGCTAGTCATAGCTAAATCTATCGGAATATCTCAATGCTAAACAACAAAACAGTCCTTATCACCGGCGGCACCGGCTCGTTCGGTAAGCAGTTCATTCAAACCATTCTTACTCGTTACGCCGACGTAAAGAAAATTATTATCTATTCGCGTGACGAGCTAAAGCAGTTTGAGCTCAAACAGCTGTATCCGCAAAGTGAGTACCCACAGCTGCGTTTTTTCATCGGTGATGTGCGTGATAGAGAGCGCATGGTGCAAGCGTGCGAAGAGGTAGATGTGATCATCCACGCGGCAGCGATCAAGCAGGTTGACACCGCCGAGTACAACCCGACCGAATGTATTCGCACCAATATTGATGGTGCAGAGAATGTGATTAACGCCGCATTGAAGTGCGGGGTGAACAATGTGGTGGCACTTTCTACCGACAAAGCTTGCGCACCGATAAACCTCTATGGCGCGACCAAGCTTGCATCAGACAAGCTGTTTACGGCGGCAAACAACATCAAAGGTTCGCGTGACCTAAAGTTTAGTGTGGTCCGCTACGGCAATGTCATGGGCTCTCGCGGCTCAGTGATCCCGTTCTTTTTGAAAAAGCGCCATGAGGGCGTGTTGCCAATCACCCATGAAGACATGACCCGCTTTAATATCTCGCTACAAGATGGCGTCGATATGGTGATGTACGCGCTTGAAAATCATCTCGGCGGTGAAATCTTTGTACCGAAAATCCCAAGCTACAAAATCTTGGATGTGGCCAAAGCCGTGGCACCTGATTGTGAAGTTAAAGTCATTGGTGTTCGCCCTGGCGAGAAGCTGCACGAAGAAATGATCACCGATACCGACTCGCTCAACACCATTGATCTGGGAAATTATTACGCCATCCTCCCGTCTGTGTCTCATACCCATACCGAACAAGCATACATGACGCACCACAAAGCGGAAAAAGTGCCGTTGGGTTTAAATATAACTCGGGCACCAATGAAGATTGGGAAAGCGTTGACAGCTTACGTGAAAAGATAAAGCAATATATTGACCCTGATTTTGAGGTGGTAGCAAGCAAATGATCCCTTACGGCAAGCAAGACATCACGCAAGATGATATCGATGCAGTGGTTGATGTGCTGCATTCGGATTTTCTCACCCAGGGGCCAAAGGTCCCTGCGTTCGAACAAGCCATCGCAACGTATACCGGCGCACAGCACGCGCTTGCCGTCAATAGCGCGACCTCTGCTCTGCACATCGCCTGTCTCGCGCTCGGGCTTGGTAATGGCGATTATCTCTGGACCACGCCGATTACCTTCGTGGCCTCAGCCAATTGTGGGCGCTATTGCGGCGCAGAGGTGGATTTTGTCGATATCGACCCGGCCACTTACAACCTGTGCCCGAAACAACTTGAAGCCAAACTCAAACATGCAAAAGTAAATGGCACACTACCTAAAGTCTTGATTGCGGTGCATTTGTGTGGCCAGTCTTGTGATATGCAAGCGATAGGGCGACTAGCTGACGAATATGGCTTTAAAGTGATAGAAGATGCTTCCCACGCCATTGGTGGCAAGTATCAAAACAAGCCCATCGGTTGTGGCCAGTATTCAGACATTACCGTGTTCAGCTTTCACCCGGTAAAAATTGTGACGACCGCAGAGGGCGGGGTTGCCGTGACGAATGATGACACCTTAGCCAAGTATATGGCGCTTTATCGCAGTCATGGGGTGACACGCGATCTGTCGCTGATGGAAGGTGAGAGCCACGGAGACTGGTATTATCAGCAAGTGGCGCTTGGCTACAATTATCGGATGACAGAGCTGCAAGCCGCACTCGGGCTAAGCCAAATGCAGCGCGTGGATCAGTTTGTCAGTGCCCGCCATCGCCTTGCCGCCCGTTACAATGAAAAATTGCAAGGGCTCCCCGTGGTATTGCCGTACCAGTTGAGCGACACCTATTCGGGGTTGCATCTTTATGTCATTCGTCTTCAATTGGCTAAACTGTCAAAGACCCACAAGCAAGTGTTTGATGCGTTGCGGCAACACGGCATCGGTGTGAACGTGCATTATATTCCTGTCCACACCCAACCGTATTACCAGCAGATCGGCTTTGGTCAAGGCGACTACCCACATGCTGAGCAATACTACCAAGAAGCGATATCGTTACCGATGTTTCATGCCATGACCGATGAGCAGCAAGACACGGTAAGTAATGTCTTAGCAGCGATACTGGCGGAGTAACATGAATATTGCGATTATTCCTGCGCGTGGCGGCAGTAAACGAATCCCGAGAAAAAACATCAAGCCATTTCATGGTAAGCCGATGATTGCTTATTCGATTGAAGCGGCGATCGCCTCGGGCTGTTTTGATAAGGTCATTGTGTCAACAGACGATCAAGATATCGCAGATGTCGCGACGCAATACGGCGCGGAGGTGCCATTTTTGCGCCCGGCAAAGATTGCCGATGACTATGCGACCACGATGGATGTGATGGCTCACGCGATTCAGTGGTGCCAAGATGCAGGTTTTAATATTGAAGCTGTGTGCTGCTTATATGCCACTGCGCCGTTTGTTCAGGCTGCCGATCTCAAGGCTGGCTATCAGTTGCTAAACACGGAAAACGTCCAGTTTGCCTTTAGTGCTACCTCTTTCCCGTTTCCTATCCAGCGTGCGATTAAATTAGATGCAAACGGTGCTGTGTCTATGTTCTCGCCAGAGCAGGAGCAAGTCCGATCACAAGATCTGGAAGAGGCCTATCACGACGCTGGCCAGTTCTATTGGGGTAAAGCCAGTGCGTTTCTCAATAAGCTGTCGATATTCTCACCACATTCTAAGGCCGTACTTTTACCACGTCATCGTGTCCAAGATATCGACACGCCTGAAGACTGGGACATTGCCGAGTCACTCTTTTCAGCCTTAAAACTATCGAATAAATAGCGTGGCAAAAATGATGAAAGTGGTATTTCGCGTTGATGCCTCGGTTTGGATTGGCAGTGGGCATGTGATGCGGTGCTTAGTGCTTGCGGATGAATTAGCAAAAAATGGCCATGATGTAACCTTCGCGTGTTTACCGTTAGAAGGCGATATGCGTGCGTTTATCGGTGAGCGGGGTTTTAACGTCATCACGCTGACGGCACCCGATCACGTCGTGAAACCGGCGCACGATGCTGACTACGTCGCATGGTTGCCAAAGCTAATCCCCGACGATGCGCACGATTTTATTAATCACGTGCATGAAGCAGAGGTGGTTGTCACCGATCACTATGCGATTGAAAAACAGTGGCATGAAATCGTTCGCGCGAGGCTTAACTGTAACATTGTCGCCATTGATGATCTTGTGCGCACCCATAGCGCGGACATCATTATTGATCAAACCTTGGGGCGTCAAGCATCAGATTATCAGGCACTGAGCGCTAACGTGCTCGCAGGCAGCGATTATGCATTATTATCACGCCCGTTTTCCCGACAAAGAGAATGTGCGCTATCTCGAACATTGACGTGCCGTCCGCCTCGCGTCCTTATCTCAATGGGTGGCATTGATGCCCCTAATGCCACGCTAACTGTGCTAAAGGCTATACACCCTCACGTCAATGTAACGTTTACGGTCTTACTCTCGTCAAGAGCGCCTCATTATCATGAGGTAAAACAGTGGTGCTCAAATCATGACAATGTTAGCCATGTAGACTTTGTGGCCGATATGGCCAGTCTTATGATGAGCCATGATATGGCTATTGGCGCACCGGGAACAACCAGCTGGGAGCGAGCATGCTTAGGGCTTCCCAATATCCTTGTTCCCTTGGCTGATAATCAAAAGATGGTTTGTGAGCAACTGGTGAAGCATAATGCGGCGATAAAAGTGACGCTCGATGAGATTCCAACTCGCCTACTGCACGCGTACCAGAGCACCTTGAATCAGTGGGAAGCGTTTAAATCCGCTAACCTAGCATTGTGTGATGGCCGTGGTGTAAAAAGAGCCGTGTTTGAGCTCGAACAACTGTGCGTTGATAATGTGAATAGCTATCGTCTTGAGCGCGCATGCAGCCAACAAGATATTGAGTTGGTTTATCAATGGCAATGTCATCCTAATACAAGAAAATATGCGCTTAACCCCAATACGCCTACATGGGAAGAGCATTATTCATGGATGTCGACAAAACTCCAAGCGTTCAATGACTATTTTTACATGATCACAGCGCGGCATAGTGGAAAAAAAGTCGGTGCAATACGCCTAGATCGACAGCGTGCCGATCACTACCTTGTGTCCATTTTTATTCATCCCAATAATTATGGACAGGGGATTGGCGCGCAAGCATTAGCGATCATTGACATCATTCATCCCGATGTCACTGTGCATGCCACCGTTTTGAAAGAAAATATTCCGTCGCAACGGCTTTTCCAAAAAGCTGGTTACCAACAAACTGACGAAGAAACTTACATTCGATACCCCATTCAGTGAGGCCATTGTGAACCCATTTATGACCATAGACGGCCGGAAAATCGGCCCAGATCATCCGCCGTATATTATTGCAGAGCTGTCCGCGAACCATAATGGCGATATTAACCGCGCCTTTCAAATCATGGAACAAGCGAAAAAAGCGGGCGCTGATGCGATAAAACTGCAAACCTATACGCATGACACCATTACTCTGGACTGTGATAGTGAAGATTTTCAAATTCATGGCGGCCTTTGGGATGGGCAAACCTTGTACGAACTGTACAAAGGTGCACACATGCCGTGGGAGTGGCACAAACCACTGTTTGAGAAAGCCAAAGAGTTGGGTATCACCATTTTCAGCTCTCCCTTCGATTTTACCGCCGTAGACTTATTAGAAGAGCTGGATGCGCCAGCTTATAAAATTGCGTCTTTTGAAGTGATTGATTTGCCGCTTATTAAGCGGGTCGCGCAAACGGGCAAACCCATGATTATCTCCACAGGGATGGCGAACGAACAAGAGATTGCTGACGCGATTAAAACAGCGAAAGACAATGGATGCCAAGAGCTAGTAGTACTGCACTGTGTGAGTGGCTACCCCGCCCCGGCTGACCAATATAATCTGCGCACCATCGCAGACATCGCTGAGCGCTTCAACGTACTGTCTGGGCTATCCGATCATACCATTGACAATGCGACAGCGGTCACGTCTGTTGCGCTGGGCGCTTGTTTAATCGAAAAGCATGTCACGTTAGATCGCAATGGCGGTGGTGCTGATGATAGCTTTTCACTAGAACCAGCAGAGCTGGCTGCATTATGTCGTGATACAAAAACGGCATGGCAAGCATTGGGAAAAGTGAACTATGAACGGACTGAGGCGGAAAAAGGCAATGTAAAATTCCGCCGCTCGTTATATATAGTGAAAGATATCAAAGCCGGCGACGTGTTAACCGAGGAGCATGTGCGCAGTATTCGACCAGGGTTTGGTTTAGCGCCGAAACATTTAGAGTCAGTATTAGGGAAGAAGGCAACGCAAGATATTGCGCGCGGAACACCGTTAAAGTTTGAGCTTTTAGAAAAATGAATACAATCATTCAGTCCTTAGAAATATTAAAGCGAGAACCAGAACAATGGATATCTTATCTTCATGGACAAAAGTACGAAGAGTTAAGTCATTTACAGGAACGCCCAAGACTAAAGGGGAAGCTATTACGCGTTGTGAGCCTCTATTATAATGCTATAAAAAACATTAAGATTTTTAATGAACCCCCTCGCGAAAGTCATGATTTTCTCATACTGGCTGGCACTCAAAATCAGAAGTCCGCCTTAACGGGTTTGATGAATAGTCTGAAAAGTTATAAGAGACCTATCGTTTGTATTTCACCAGAAGACAAAATAGAAAAAAAAGATATTCATGCTGGCTATTTCAAACCACTTAAGTTTTCGATAAAAGATATAATTAACTCTCTTGCTCTTAATGTAATGCGATATAAAGATATTTCAAGAGCATTCAGAGAAAGAGACCATGAACTATTAGCAGATAAGCTAGATAAGTTTTTTTTGGTTCATCTCTATTTATTATACTTTAATCGAGTTATTGAAGAGATAAAGCCATCTTATGTTATCGTGAGTAATGATCACAATAATATGAATAGAGCGCTCATTGCAGTTGCTCATTACAAGGGGATCAAAACCGTTTACTTACAGCATGCGTCTGTCAGTAATATCTTCCCAACTTTAAATTTTGACTATGCATTTTTAGACGGAATCTCTGCTTTAGAAACATACAAAGAGTGCGAAAGTAACTGTCCTCCAGGTTTAGAAATTAAAAGAAACCGACAAGTGTTTCTTTCTGGACAAAAAAAGACAATAAGGCAAGCAGATCGTTACGGTCGAGAACTAATTGGTATAGCCCCGAACGCCCTAGATAAAGATAACGATATAAAGCGACTAGTTGAACAGTTAATTCAAGAAGGCTACAAACCACTAGTAAGATGGCATCCCGGATTAGGGATACGAAAAGTCGAGAAGTTAAAGTCTACATTAGGTGATATGGTTAATTTTTCAGACCCGAGGTTTGATAGCCTGAGTGAATTTTTCAATAAAAGTATTAGTATAATCGCAGGTAACAGTAGTATTCTTCTTGAAGCAGCACTTGCAGGCCTAACGCCAATCTATTATCAAATCACGAAGTCATCAGTACAAGACTATTACGGATATGTCGAAAAAGGTATCTCAATCGAGTGCAAGTGTCTAGATGAAATTGAGTCTTACATCTCAAAAATTGAATCGGGTAATTTGAATATTAAAAGTGAAAATATTCGCTACTTCAGTTCAACTTATGAAACTGAATGGTTTGGTAAAGAGGGTAAGTTAGTAGCGCGAATCTTAATGTCTATTTCAAGTGGCGAAGAACCTTTATTTAAACCAATAATTTTGGATAAGTAAATATATGAAAAGTACTATGCTATTATAAACAGGTTTTCACCTTTATTTTACTTCTTTAAAATAGTGAATAGAATGTATTTAAATGGTCTGATTTTAATTTAGTTTTTAAACTTTCTTAACCCTCGAATGCAACATTATAAATCTACCATAGAAGTCAATAATTCTAATGCGCCTTCTAAAAAATCATAAAATAGAATGTTGGTGTGTTTTTTACCTTAACAAACACTAAGGAAGAGTATAACTAAAATGAAAAGATATGCGATAATATCAACTTACCCAGAGCACGGTTCAAAAAACATAGGTGACCAATTAATAACCAAATCATTAGTTGAAGCAATTAAAGATATAAAGGGGGATAACTGTATTATAGAGACTTTTTGGAGGGAGGACTGTTGGAGCAATATTAAGGAAAGTCTTTGTAGGTGTGATGCTGTTATCTTTGCTTGTTTAGCTATTCGCAACGAAATGACTACTAAACAGTATCCTTATATTAAAAATTTAATTGACTCTAAAATCCCACTTTATATTATATCTGCCGGGACGGCCTTACCAATAAACTCTATAGATAAAAAAGTTATATCGGATCTTTCATTAGAAACAAAAGAATGCTTGCAAGCTCTTGATGAAAACGCTGTTGTTTTCGGAACAAGAGGATATCTTTCCCAATTGTTCATGGAAAAGGTTGGGTCAACACGATCTCACTTTACTGGGGACATAGCGTTTTATGACAAAGAATGGTCCGAAGAATCTTTTAAAATAGGATCTAATGTCAAAAACATTGTTATTTCAGATCCACACTACGCAGGACAGTATCTGAGTGCACTAGAGAAACTGGTTGATGATATATTGAAAGTGTTTCCTAAAGCTGAATTAAAAATAGCATTACACGGTAATGAAAGTATAACTCGCGAATTCGCTGATAAGAGAAACATATCTTACCAAAAAATATATGAGAATAAACAAAATGGGCTTAGTATCTACGATGACGCAGACTTGCACGTAGGGTTTAGAGTCCATGGACATGTTTCTATGCTAAAGCGAAGGAAATATTCCTATTTATTAGAGCAAGACGGGCGAGGCTGCGATTATGGACTAACCATCAATAGAAAAATATCGGTGCCATGTTATAGAACTCTACCAACACAGGGAGTCATGTTTAWGATAGAATTTTAAACTAGTCAAAGAATAAATACTTCCTAGAAACAAAAATGATTGTTGACTTAAAAGCTATTGATCAAATCATCGCGATAATAAAACAGGACAAAAACGATTTTTTTGAGAAGTTTTCTGGGCTAGAAAAACAATTAGAATCCTTTGTCAATCGTTTACGTGATGATATAGGTCAGCTACCATAACCCTAGGAGGCAGGGCGAGCGCATGAGTGTTCATTTTTCAACCATCGCCGGTATGCCTTCGACTAAAACTTTCTCTAAGAAGCTGGGATTGATGAGACAGCGCTTCCCCCAGGGAAAACGCATGAAGATCCGCGCCATTACTGGGCTAGCGATTTAATGACTTAGTTGTCAATTAAGGCTTAAAACCGTGCGTTGTACCATGTTTATTAATTAAAATGAGTGAAAATAAAGGATCAATTTGTTGATCATTTTCAGTGCGATTTAATGGTCTCCTAACGTTTAGGAGATTAAAAATGACAGAAGAAAAAAGTCCATTTATGCATTTCGTCTCCATCAAAGATATTCGCCAAGAAGGTAAAGTTGAACATACGTTATCAGATATTATTTTGATAACGATCTGTGCGGTGCTTTCTGGCCATGATACTTGGAAAGGCATTAGTGATTATGGCCGTAAGCAGCGCGATTTCTTATTACGTTTTGGCTTTTCAGGTAAAACGTCACCGTCGGCAGATACGATCGCAAGAGTGATGGGAACCATCAGTCCAAAGGCATTACAAAAAGCCTTTATAGAATGGATGAAATCGTGTCATGAATTAACGGATGGCGAAGTGGTTGCCATTGATGGAAAAACACTAAGGGGCTCATATAATCGAGCAACAGACCAAGCTGCTATTCATATGGTTA
>NZ_AQOD01000170.1 GCF_000513715.1 Salinivibrio socompensis S35 | reverse complement strand
CAGAAACGGGGAAAAAGAAAAACGAATTTCCTGATTGCTATTGTCCTTTTAGCCACAGAAGCTTGGCTGAAGAAAATGATATTAAGGTTTTGGCTGTTGCTCGTGATGGTGATTGGGAAAGTTATTGTGAAACATCAGGCAACATTGATTACACAGAAGAATTTGCAGATGCTCTAAGTATGTTCAATAAGGAAACTTCTCCTTTTGCATTCTTATCTATGTTAACTTCGAAAATTGAACAAGAAGAAGATGATGCAGCAGACTTTATTGAAAAAATACGTAGTGGTGTAGAAAGCTACTTTAATGCTTTACGCCAGATCAAGAAGCCGACTCCTTCCATTACTGGGAACCTGATGGTTGCCATGGTTGGTTAAATGAATTTGAGTTATCTGACAATAATTTTAAAATAGTCGATCATTCTGAAGATTATATTGTCTTAGAGATAAGTGCCAATATCACTGTTGAAGTTGAGGGTGAATTTTCGCTTTCTCAATACGATTTTATAGACCGCGACCATGTCTATATTGGTGGTGTTACAGCTACAGTTGAAGAACAGTTTACTTCTGAAATCTTAGTTACTGTATGTGGTGATTTAACCGGTGATTTATCTGAGCTAGAAATTGAAGAAGTTGAGGTGGTAAGTCCTATAACTTCGGTAGACTTTGGTACATTAGAGCCTGATTACGGTGAACACGAATAAAGGCACATAACAAGTTGCTTAAACGGAAAAATAACAGTTGGCCAACGCTTCGCGATTATAGTCAACCATTATTTTCCGCTTAGCAAAGCGTTATATGGCTCGGTCGTTTGTTTCTTTAGATTAAATGGAGAGAAGTATGAAAAAGCTTTTGGTCATGATTATTGCCGCATTTTTCTTGTCGGGCTGTGCGGGGATGATGCCAGCTGAGAAGAATGTGAAGAAGACCTTTACATATGACTATCAGGTCGAATCCGTCAACCAAGAAGATCTTTGGGTTCGTGCGCGAGACTATTTCGCAGAAACTTATGGAGACAGCAGGTCTGTTTTGCGAGTTCAGGATCGAGAGGAAGCTACTTTAATAGGTCGTGGAGCAGCAACTTGGTATCTTGCGACGAATCGATGCTCAACTGAATATCATGTTCGATTCCAGAGTAAGGATGAAAAGGCACGACTTCAACTCGAGTTAATCGAAGGTGTGCCTTCCTACAGTTCATGCTCAGGCTTCCCATGGCCGACTAAGGACGGTTACCAAACCATCGTAACCGATTTCGATGCTCTCTCTGCCGGACTAGAAAAGGCGCTTAACGAAGGTTCTTCTTTTTCTGACTTCTAGTGTTGAGTTCTAGCCATATAACAAGGTGGTCAACGGGGCGCTAACTGCGCTGGGCTCCGTTGGCGCCCATTACCACTGGCGTTATGCAGAGCGTTCGTCTTGACGTACGTGCCGAAAAGCGTACAATTGGTGAAAAGTTGAACACGCAAGAGGTGCGTCATGACCGGAATTACAGCAACTGAGGCGCGCGGTAACCTTTATCGGTTGATTGATGAAACTGCCGAATCCCACCAACCAATCGTTATTATGGGTAAGAGGAACAAAGCTGTCTTGGTGTCTGAAGAGGACTGGTCAGCTATTCAGGAAACACTTTACCTTCTCTCCGTACCAGGTATGCGGGAGTCTATTCTTGAGGGAATGGATACCCCCGTGGACGAATGCGATGAGGAGCTGGACTGGTGACATGGAAGTTGGTTTATACCAAGCAAGCCCAGAAAGATGCAAAGAAGTTGGCCTCGAGCGGCCTTAAACCAAAAGCCCAGGAATTGTTGAAACTGATTGCGGAAGATCCATACCGCAAGCCGCCTCCATTTGAGAAGCTTATCGGTGATCTTGCGGGAGCGTATTCACGTCGCATCAATATTCAGCATCGTCTGGTGTACCAGGTTCTTGAAGATGAACGGGTGGTTAAAGTTCTCCGGCTCTGGAGCCACTACGAATAATGCATAACCAGCCGCTGTTGCCGGACAATTTTTCCACTGCTGCGCAGTTCCAAAATTGCCGCAAAGCTTCGCGTTAGAAGGGGAGCGTGAACCACAGTTGACACACTACCTTATTAGAACTACAGTTGCGATATGATAGAAGTCAGGACGACAGCGAGATTCACGAAATGGTTCAGATCCCTCAAGGACCGAAGGGCAAAGGCTCGAATTCAGGCCCGGATTGATCGAGTCGAAATGGGCCATTTCGGCGATGTGGCACCCGTCGGGGAAGGCGTGAGTGAGTTGCGAATCTTCTACGGGCCCGGTTACAGAGTCTATTTTGTACAGCAAGACGCTGTTGTCGTGATACTTCTATCCGGTGGCGACAAAAGTTCTCAGAAAGCTGATATCGCCAAAGCCAAAGAAATTGCCAGGCAGTTGGAGGTATAAGGCTATGGGTATCAAAACTACGCGCTGGGATTCAGCAGAGCACCTTGAAACAGAAGAAGATATTCAACTGTATCTTGAGGCCTGTATCGAGGAAGCCGGTGACGATCCTGCATTCATTGTGCATGCGTTGAGTGTTATCGCGCGCGCCAGGAATATGAGCCAACTTGCACGAGATACAGGACTTACCCGAGAAGGCTTGTACAAAGCCTTATCACCGGAAGGTAACCCTACGTTCAGTACAGTCGCAAAAGTCGCAAAGGCGCTCGGCTTGCAGATCACTGTGCAGACTCCCCCGAAACCGCCTTCTAACAATCATTTCTGCGCGAAAGGCGGACAAGTGCGAACGAAAGACTTATGAAGGGTATAGACATGCGTGATCATTACGATTTTACAGAGTCCGTTAAGAACCCATACGCCAAGAAGCTCAAGAAGCAGGTTACGATCCGGCTGGATGAGGATACCGTTGCATATTTCAAGAATCTGGCCGAGAAAAAAGACCTTCCGTATCAGAGCCTCATTAACCTATATCTGCGCGACTGTGCACAGTCACACAAAGACCTAAAAATTGAGTGGCAATAATGAATGGCAATAAACTGTTAACAAACGGCTGCTGCCGGACAGGCAAAAGCTTCGGCCAAAAAAAGGCCTCCACGTCTGCCTGACGTAGAGCCGGGCGTTATGCTCCGAAAGGTAAATATGTATGAAGTTTGATTTCCGCTTGGGAACGATAGATGAAGTTTTAGAGGTTGATGCTCAAATACCTGAATTTGATGGTAGAACAACAGCAAGTAAATTAATGGCTAAATTAACGGGTAAAACGCACTTAATTCTAATCGCAAGCCACAATGAAAAGCCAATGGCATACAAAATTGGTTATGAGATTTCTAATACTGAGTTTTATAGCTGGCTTGGCGGAGTTGATCCAAATTATAGAAAACAAGGTGTTGCCACCAAGCTACGAGAGCAACAAGAATTATGGGCCTTAATCACGGTTATAGTGCCATTAGTGTGAAATCGATGAACCAGTATCAAGCGATGTTGCAGTTGCTTATTTCTAGTGGTTATCAAATATCAGGTTACGAAGATAATGGTTGTACTGCTACTAGTAAAATTAAGTTTATCAAACAGTTAAACCAATAGGCATAACAAATAAGAATAAGTGTCGCGCAGCCGACACTTTATTTGGGTGTTGAACAAGCCCGTTGCTTTATTAAGTAAATAGCTCGAATGCGCATAGGTAGGTGTTGCGCCTGGCACTTTTTTTAGCGCGAGCGCAGCCAAGAAGTGAGCAGATAGGTTGCCACTTCAATATGTTACGTTAACGATGTGGTTTTTGTCGGTTCGTCCTCCTGTGTTTAAGTGAACGCCATTCTCCTTATTCTGTTCGCCTTTCGGCTACCTCGGTCGTGTCACGCCCACGCAGACCATGAGCCGCTCCCCGCACGTCGGACAACATCGTGTTGTATGCTGCTCAGGGGGTGCCGTCAACGGGCAAAGTCTGGTGTGCCATGTGAAGTAACAGACGTTGAATATGGTGTTGCTTGCGCTTGGCACTGCCATGCAATAAGCCATAGTCACGCACGCGTTGTAGCCCTTTGGGTAAAACATGTTGAAGTATCAACATCAGGAACTGATTGGTAGGCAACGAGCGGGTCGCTGATTGGTTTTTACTCGTTCCCACGCTCCTGCGTGGGAACGAGTAAAAAAGTAATCGAACCACGGTTAACTAATGCCTGATTGTATTGTTTCTAGTTGCTGATTTTGTACTTGGCTTTGCTCATCATCTGTGACCTGTTTTGAGGTCTTTGATGATCTGATCGCGGCTCGAATGATAAGTTCAATGATTTAGGAAACAACGCCGTATGAAGGTGACATGCTTGTAGGCTATTTGGGACTAGATTGTCGGATGGTGAAAGTCGGTAATGAAGTGTACAAAGTAATGGGTATCATTGATTTCTGTGTTGCCGAACAATATCGAGGTAAAGGTATTGGGTCACTCATGCTTTCTGAAGTGTCGTCGTTTGCACAGGGAAAAGGGATTGATTTCATAATGCTCATTTCCGAGCTAGATGGCTTCTATCTGAAGCATGGTTATAGCAAAGTCGAGACAATCCATTCTTGGTTACGGATTAATGAGCATACAAACTACGGTGTGGCAGTTGAGCATATTGATAATTTGTTTATCAAACCAGTAAGTGGCAAAGAGGTGGGCAAATGGTCAGTTTGGACTGGTTGGGTTATATGTACTAATCGGCACAGGGCATACAAACGCTTCAAGAGGGACTTCCAACGCGTGGCATTTTTATTATGCGTTGATTTTGGTGGTTACGGTGTTATGCGGAAAGTTGGTAGTAGCGTTGTCAGCCCCTTAAGCGGGCGTATGTGTGCAGGAGTTAATCATGATTCGAGTGGTATATCGTTGGAAGGTTGAAGAAGAGAACTTCGAGAACTTTCAAAAAATCTGGAGCCGCACAACAAACAGAATACATGAGACGGTGCCTGGGGCACTGGGGAGCTTCATGCTTCGCAGCGCTGAAGACAAAACCGAAGTAATCACAGTGGCAAAATGGGATTCAATGGAGAGCTGGAAAGCATTTTGGGGTTCTGAGAATCCATCAGAAATGGTCGAGATGCGAAAAATAGGCGAGCGAATTTCAGCCATGGCCTATGACGAAATAGGTGATTTTACACGCTGAACAAAGGAAGGTTCTTGCCAATGCTTCACGATCCACATAACCAGGCCAGCCACTGCGACGTCCACTTCATTGCGGCTTTGCTCCATTTCGTAGCCGCGCGTGCTGAGCGGCGTTAGCAATCCCTTCTATCCCACTGTCTTGCCAAATGAGTAAAAAAGGAATAGATTATACTCATGATCGATTTTGAGTTCGATGACGATAAGAGCAAAGCCAACCTTGAAAAACATGGCATTGACTTTCAGGCTGCGCAGGAGCTCTGGAATGACCCTGATATTCTGGAAATCCGGGCCAAGTCTGATGACGAGCGGCGGTTCCTTGTCATAGGGCTTATTGGTGCAAAGCACTGGTCTGCTGTCGTCACGTACAGAAGCGAGAGAGTTCGTCTGATTTCTGTCAGGCGCTCCCGCAAGAAAGAGGTAGAGCTATATGAAAGCTAAAGACTTTGATAAGAAGTTTGACGAAGGAAAACAAGACATCATTGATGATCTTGACCTTTCCACCGCACGGCGCGCCAATCAAGAGCAAAAACGCATAAATGTCGACTTCCCGTCTTGGGTAGTCGAGTCTTTGGATCGTGAAGCGGCGCGTGTAGGTGTTACGCGGCAATCCATCATCAAAGTATGGTTAGTTGAGCGCCTCAAAGCTGAATCTGCTAACAAGCCGCTCAATGGTGACCCCGCAAGCGGTACACATTAACAGGGCGTTAGCACCAAAAAGTTGAGATATGGCAAAGGTTAAGAAAAAGCTCACTCCGGCTCAAAAGCGTGCGAAGAAAGCCGCGAAGGCCGAGCGACAAAAGAAATACCAGTGGGTCTTTATGAACGGCAAGCAAGTCAGAATAAAGCGGCCACCGACTGTGGATGGCATACCGTTTTGATTTCAACCAATGGCGTTCGGTCGAATAGTGCTAACCAGGCCATCCGCCGGTGGACCGGTGGTAAGCGTTAGCCCTGTATAAGGAAGTTAATATGAGTCATGATCACAGTCATAAGGTAGGTAATTACAATCGCTCATTTGCTATTGGCGTTATATTAAATATCGTCTTCGTTGCGATTGAAGCTGGTTATGGGATATTTGCTGACTCACTTGCACTGATAGCGGACGCAGGACATAATTTAAGTGATGTGGTCAGTCTGTTGCTCGCCTGGGGGGCGAGCATACTCGCCAGAAAAGCTGCAACAGAAAATAGAACGTATGGCCTTCGAAAAGTTACCATTTTGGCTTCTATGGCCAGTGCGATACTTTTACTTGTTGCTCTTGGAGGTATTGCTTGGGAGGCCGTTGGGCGCTTTCTCAACCCGCAGCCTGTTGAAGGCATGACGGTTATTATCGTGGCTGGAATAGGCGTCGTGATCAACACTTTGACTGCGTTACTTTTTGTCAAAGGTCAAAAGCAAGATCTGAATATTCGAGGTGCTTTCCTTCATATGGCTGCTGATGCCGGGATATCCTTGGGTGTGGTGATCGCTGGCATATTTATTCTATACAAAGGTTGGTTGTGGATCGATCCTGTTGTCAGTCTATCGATAGTCGCTGTTGTATTTATCGGAACTTGGGGATTACTTCGTGATTCTATCAACTATTCTATCGATGCTGTACCAAAAAACATTGATATTGCTGGAATAAATCAATATTTTCATAGTTTCGAGAATGTCAGTCGCATACACGATTTGCATGTCTGGCCAATGAGCACTACCGAAATAGCGTTGACCGTTCATATAGTCGTTAATAACGAGTCGTTGGATAATGATTTCCTACAAAGTCTTCAGGAACAACTCCACGATCTTTTCGGAATTGAGCATTCGACAATTCAGGTTGAAACATCCAAACAGGATAATAAGTGTAATCTGGAAAAACCTAAATGTGTATAAAATGGTCTAACAAGGCGCTGCGCTGGACGGCAATTCCGCTGCGCTCCAAATAACCCGAAAATACAAGGTTATGCTTACATGTAGCAATGAATTTAAAGATAATAGGCCAAGTCCGTATGTGGTTTTGTGACAATGGCCTATTAAATTTTAGGTGAAACTTTTACATTAATATCAATTTTCATGCTAAGCCACAAAGAATAACACCCATCGTACGCTCAATCCATAATTTAAAGCTGTCA
>NZ_AQOD01000169.1 GCF_000513715.1 Salinivibrio socompensis S35 | reverse complement strand
AAAGCCTTACCGAGCCATACCCAAATACTCTTTTTGCTCCACGGTTATAACAACCAAATGGAGCGCAACATTTTCCCGATGGCGCAGATCTTACAACACCAATTTGATCGACTTGCACTCAACGCCATACTGGTGGTGCCGATTATTTGGCCTTGTGATGACGATAGCCGGCTCGGCGCGATTGATGATTACTGGGACGACCAACTTGCCGCCACCGCGTCAGGCTTGGCGTTTAGTCGCTTACTGGCGATGTTTGATGACTGGCGCCGCGCCCCCGAGCAACAAACTAACCCGTGCAAACGGCGCATGAACCTGCTCGCGCATTCCATGGGCAACCGCACGCTCATCAGCACCTTTACCCATTGGCACCAATACGCCGGGCTCGACACCATGCCACAATGGTTTCGGCATATCTTTATGATCGCCGCCGATGTTGATAACCAAGCGCTAGAGCCGTACCAATCGGGCAGAGCCGTACTCGATGCCGCCAAACAAGTGCATATTTACTATGCCGCTGATGATATCGCCATGGCCGCCTCAAAAGTGGTGAACGTCCGCCACCGCACCGTCACCCGCCGCCTAGGCATGACCGGCCCCGAAAACCTCGACGCGCTTCCCGCCAACAAAGTGACGGTAACCGACTGCGACGCCTTTAACGACCACTTCGACCCCAACTGGGGCCATACGTATTTTCTTACCGACGACAACAACCACCCAAGCCCGTTGATAGAACAAATGATGAGTAAGATGATAGGTACATAGATACCACGAGCGACGATAACAACATTTGAACTAACAACCTGGACGTAACCATGCCCAACACTTCACTAAAAACCTCAATCAACACCGACACCCTGACCGTGACCCACCATGGTGGCTATCAAACCGTGACGGGCTCTTGTCACCAAGTGGATATAAAACCAAGCGGCTTACGATTGTTAATTGACTGCGGCCAATACCAAGGTGATGACGCGCGAGAGGCGAGGGTAAACCTCAATGGCAAACGTATTGATGCGCTGATCCTTACCCACGCTCACATCGACCACTGCGGTTTATTGCCTTGGCTATTGGCGGCCGGTTTCAATGGCCCCATTTATTGCACCGAAGCCACCGCCGCCTTGGTGCCGCTGTTAATTGACGACACCTTAAAACTGCAACTCAACATGGATTATGGCCATCGTCAGCGGGTACTCGACCGTATCCGCCAGTTGATGGTGACACTGCCTTACAACAGCTGGCACCGGCTAAAGCCCAAGCAAAAAGGGCAGCCAGCAACCTATTTGCGCTTGCAACCGGCGGGGCATATTTTGGGCTCGGCCTATGTCGAATTAAAACTGCCGGACCAACAACGCGTAGTGTTCTCGGGTGATTTAGGGCCAAGCAACACGCCATTGTTGCCCGATCCAACCCCGCCGAGCCGTGCCGATATTTTGTTTTTAGAATCCACCTACGGCGATAAAACGCATGAATCCCTCGCCACCCGTGCCCAGCGGCTCGAGGCGATTATTCAACGGTCACTCGAAGACGGTGGCGCGATATTGATCCCCGCGTTCAGTGTCGGCCGCACCCAAGAGCTGTTGTTTGATATTGAGCAGCTTATTCACCAAAAACAGCTTGATGATGCGCTCCCTATCATTCTCGACTCGCCAATGGCGCAAAAAGTCACGCGTCACTATCGCCAGTTTAAAAAGCTATGGAGCAAAGAGGCCAAAACCAAGCTTAACCAACACCGTCATCCGTTAGCGTTTGAGCAATGCATTACCATTGATGAACATAGCCAGCACATGGCATTGGTGAACCGCCTAAAACAAACCGGTGAGCCAGCCATTGTGGTCGCCGCCTCCGGCATGTGCCAAGGCGGGCGCATTATGAACTACCTCGCCGCATTACTTGAAGACAAACGTACCGATGTAATTTTTGCCGGCTACCAAGCCCAACACACCCTTGGCCGCGACATTCAGCAAGGCAACAAACAAGTGTGGATAGACAACACGCAAGTCACCGTTAACGCGCAAATCCACACAATCTCAGGCTACTCCGCCCACGCCGACCAAAATGACCTGGTCAGCTTCGTGCAAGGCATCCAACCGCCGCCTAAACAGATCCACTTGATTCATGGCGAACCGGACAGCCAGCAAGCGCTAGGCACTCTTCTCCGTAATCAGTAGTCTGTAAGCGCAGCGCTCCGTATTCCCATTCTCGAATACTAATTACTGAATACAGAGTACAGAAAGAGCAAGAACCCCAATGCGAGCACGAGGCTGCTCTTTCCGTATTCCGTATTCCCATTCCCGAATACAGATGACTGAATACAGAGTACAGAAAGAGCAAAGGCCCCGATGCGAGCACGAGGCTGCTTTTTCTAGCCTCTAGTCCCACATTCCGTGATCTATCCCTTTTTTTACGACACAATTGACGACAAATCAGTCAAACTGATCTTATCAAGTGATTTCTCACTGATTTCCACTTTAAATGACCGCTGAGCTATGTAGAATACGTCAGACATTTGACGCACCGCGCTGGACAATGATGAAGCAAATGCTTGTCACTGTGTAGCGCAGTGCGGAATCAATCTAGTGACAGCAACATTGAGTCAGCCGCGTACAGGGAGAACGACACTTCATGGCGGTAGCGTATCCAACCGAGGATTAACGCATAAAACAAGCCATTACTGCGCACGGGAGGAGCGACACCTCATGGCGGTAGCGTGCCCAAATGGCGGTGGCAGAAACCAAGATCACGACTTTCCTTCTTTAATCGCAGCGTTGTTACACATACCGATGAAAAATTTAACATGGATGAATCTGGCATTGCCTCGTATCGGCTGTCAGGGAAAACGCACGAGTGTGCCGTGGAGCACAGAGGTTAACTCAAGGTTAACCATTTGAGCGTAAGCTTAAGAAGAGATGAAGGTAGGCCCTTCAAAGTCTACTGTCGGAAGTCGGCTTTAAACCACCTGACAAGTGGCTGTTATTAAGAGTAACGGTTCAAAAGCGTTGTAA
>NZ_AQOD01000168.1 GCF_000513715.1 Salinivibrio socompensis S35 | reverse complement strand
TCATTGTAGTGACCAACTAACATTGGCCACGGTGCTAGATCGTGTGAGAACAGAGATCCATTCAGCAGAATCAGAGCAACCAAATTCGACAAGTTCGGCTTGATGGTTTTGTCACGACTTCTGTTCAGGGGTCGAGCTCTGTATGCATTCCCACGCGGGAGCGTGGGAACGAGTAAAATGGCACCACCGACGTTAAAGTACGCGTAGGTCGGCATAAGCGCCTTCTCGATCGCGCAAGCTTGGTGTGATCTCCGCCGCGCGCCCGTTGCACGGCGCCATCGGACATTAAAGCCAAAGATTAACCTCGATGATAAATTTGGCGTCAAACGTAACAGGCGCAGTGCAACTGGCGCCCAGGTGGCATAATGCATCATAGTTGACATCTTGCAGGGGCTTGTGTCACCTACGCCAATGGCATCATCGATGTATAGATTTTGTCATTGTTGTGGCCGCCCCAAATTGGCCACGGTGTTAGAGCGTGTGAGAACAGAGATCCGTTCAGCAGAATCAGGGCAACCAAACTCGACAAGTTCGGCTTGATGGTTTTGTAACGCTTCTGGCATGGTTCAAAATCCGTATGCATTCCCACGCAGGAGCGTGGGAACGAGTAATCGTCGCCAATGACACCACCGACGTTAAAGTACGCGTAGGTCGGCATAAGCGCCTTCTCGATCGCGCAAGCTTGGTGTGATCTCCGCCGCGCGCCCGTTGCACGGCGCCATCGGACATTAAAGCCAAAGATTAACCTCGATGTTAAATTTGGCGCCAAACGTAACAGGCGCAGTGCAACTGGCGCCCAGGCGGCATAGTGCATCATTATTGACATCTTACCGGGGCTTGTGTCACCTACGCCAATGGCGCCATCGATGTATAAATTTGGTCATTGTTGTGGCCGCCCCAAATTGGCCACGGTGTTAGAGCGTGTAAGAACAGGGATCCGTTCAGCAAAATCAGAATAACCAAACTCGACAAGTTCAGACTGATGGTTTTGTAACGCTTATGCCATGGTTCAAATCCCGTATGCATTCCCACGTAGGAGCGTGAGAATAAGAGAGTACACTTTAATGCGCATAAAACTGTCTATATTTACATTTTTATGCGCGTAAAAATGTTATGTATTGCATTTTGTTGCGCGTTTTTGTGTAATAAACAACCAATGAGATGAGCGCTTAAACTGGGTGGTTAGATGAAACGAGCACTACTTGAAAACCTACTGGCCTGGAAAGACAAGCCGAATAGGAAGCCTTTACTGATTGACGGCGCGAGACAAACGGGCAAAACCTTCCTATTGCAAGAACTGTTAGGCAGTGCCTTCGACAAGGTCGTCAGGCTCGATTTTCTCGAAAGCCGGAGTTAATGGACGCTTTCTCAGGATCTCTTAACCCCGATGATATCATCACCAACATTGAACTCTTAACCGGACAGATCGTCGAGCTATCAACCGATCTCCTTATTTTAGATGAAATTGGTGAATGCCCAAGAGCGGTTACCGCGCTTAAGTACTTTGCAGAAAAGGCGCCTAATGCCTATGTGGCTGCCAGTGGCTCAAACATCGGATTGCTCACCTCCTTTCCCGTTGGAAAAGTTGAGCAGCACAACTTAAGGCCACTGACTTTCCGGGAGTTTTTGTGGGCCTCGGGAGAACAAGCACTGCAAAAAGCGTTTGCTCAAAAGATGAATTCTTCTGCGGCTCATTCCAAGTTAATCGAGCTGCTAACCGATTATTACTTCGTTGGCGGCATGCCTGAAGCCGTGAACTCGTGGTTCGAAGACGCAGAGCGCAGCATTCTTGAACGCATTGACGCCGTCTCTGCAGTCCATCGAAACTTAATTGAGGGCTACATGCGGGATTTCGGGAAGTACGCTGGCAAAGTGGATGCGCAGTTAATCGAGTCTGTCTTTCGAAGCATTCCTGCTCAGCTATCTTCGATCTACGACGACTCCGTAAAGCGGTTCAAATTTAAGGGCGTTCACGAACGTAAGTCGCGCTATGCGGAATATGAAAGTGCAATCACATGGCTTCACAAGTGCCGCCTTGCGCTAAAGAATTATCCGATTGAAGGACGGCCTCGTTCGCCTTTAGCGGCTTATCAGAAGGACAATACGGTTAAACTCTTTCTCTTTGATATCGGCTTATTGAACCATATGCTCGGCACAGGGTTCCGTGAAATCAAACAGCAAGGCTATGAGTATAAGGGATATGTCGCCGAGAACTATGTTCAGCAGGAAATCGCTGCCTTAGGTATTGAGCCAAGCTTTTCTTGGGGGGATGCAAGAGCGGAGATAGAGTTCATCATCGCGGATGACCTAGGTCGTATCGTGCCCGTCGAAGTTAAGAGCGGTAAGCGAACCCGTGCAAAATCATTGCAGTCTTACATCGATAAGTGCAAGCCCCACAAGACGATCAAACTAACAGGCACGCAAGGCTCGCCAGCAACAGAGAAAGAGCACATCGTGATGCCGCTTTACTACACCGAATACTTACTTGATCACCTGAGCGATCGAGACCACGGCTAGGTGAGTCAGCTCCGACACAAAAAACGCAGCCCCATGGCTGCGTTTTGTCTCTCTATACCGGACCAACCATTACTTCGTCGGCTCGATAGTCAGTGGTTCCCAGGTGGCGGTGGCGTTGCCGCTGGCGCCGTATTGGTCTGGGTATTCACGGCCTTTAAGCAGGGTGTAGTACACATCGACAAAGTCATCATCGTTAGTCAGCCAGCCGTCGGGAATGGCTTCAATGATTTTGCCGGTGATTTGTGTGACCACGCCATACGCCTGTGCTTCCAAGTCGGGAATGGCTGCAAGGATGTCGCTGGCCACCTCGTTAAGTTTCAAGGCCAACTCTTTGTAGTTGGTGCCGTCGTCTTGCTCCATCAAGATAACGTCCGCCGCGCCCCAGCGATAACGCTCCCAATGGATCATTACCTGGTTGGGGTAATAGGTGGTTTTGTCGTAATCTAAATACGGCATATCGACAATGTCGAGCGTCGGTTCATCACGGCTGGGGTTCACGCCGGTGACAATGGCATACACTTCTGCCGCGCCGGAGATCCAGGGTTCTTTATCGTCTTCCAGGCGAATGGTTTTTAGCACCGTGGTGTCAATGGGTTGGGCTGGGGCTTGTGCCATCATGCGCGCACTACGACGCATCCGTGGTGCAGGGTTTTGCTCGGCCAAGGTGCGGCGCATCACTTCCAGTCCGGCTTTTAATGCGGCTTTGCCGTCGGTATCAATCACTAACACCGGGCGGTCAGGCATTTGATAAACGTCTAACCAATGGGTGTTGCCCTCGGTGTCAAAGGCCTCAATCTGGGTCCAGCTCTTTTCATCGCGCCAGGCCGGTTCAAVGGACAAAGCAAGGGGCTTGGCCGGCCTGCCAACGCGCGAGCATGCTGGGGTCAGCTAAGCGCACTTCGAGCAGTTGATCGGCGACTTGCTCCACACCTTGTGCTTCACGCAGCGCGCGGTCGGCGCTGTGTAGCTGTGAATCTAGGCTCCGTTTGCTGCGTGAGCTGCGTGCTTGAGGCTGTGTCAGTGCAGACAACGGAGCATTTAAGCCATAACTATTAATGTTGCGCTGTAGCGTAGGGGCGATTTGCGCGTAGTCTTGGCTCAGTTGTTTGGCGGTGTCGCGCTTGATTTTGACTACTTGGTTATCTGCATTGCCGGCAAAAGCGGGGGTAAAAGCATGGGTAAAGCCGACCAATAGCAGCGAAATCAGTGTTTTTTTATTCATCGCATGTCCTCTTGATATACTTCAACTGACGTTAGCGGACTAACGTTTGTATAGTGCGATGTCTTACTCTCAATCCGCTATTGGCAAAGACGCGGGTTGAGAGTGCCGTTCACAAAAAACATGTCACCTTAATGCGACGTTAATCATTTCTGGAAGTAGATTAAATGCTCTCTCATTAAAAAGCATGAGAGTGAATGGGCATTTTTTGCTACCCGTAAAGCCGGATTTTAATAACACTCTGATAATCAATAAGAAGAGACAAGGCTGTGTGCGCAGGGAAGGCGGGGATAAATGCGATCGATCAGCGATTAAACCTCACAGTAGCCGGTAAAATAAAGCCGCTGGCGAGGCAGCGGCTAAACTGAAACCGGCGAAAGTTAGATACCGTCGCGTTCAAGCGGACAGCTCATACAGCGAGCGCCACCGCGGCCACGGCCGAGTTGGTCGCCCGGAATAGAGAGCACTTTAATGCCGGCTTTATCGTATTTTTCATTGGTGTAGGTATTGCCCTCGTAGCCAATCACCACGCCGGGGCGTACGGTCAGCACGTTGTTGGCATCGTTCCATTGCTCACGCTCAGCAGCATAGCTGTCGCCGCCGGTAGTGATAATGTTTAACGGGCCGACATCCAGCGCTTTTTCAATCGCGGTGAGGTAGCAAGACTGTGCTTCCACGTTGAGGCTATCTTCCCCTTTGCGGGTTAAGCGCCAGCATGGCAAATCGGGGCGCATCACCGTGGGGTAGACTGAGAACGTATGGATATCCATGTGGGTCATCACGGTATCAAGGTGCATGCATGAGCGGCTTTTTGGCAGTTGCACCGCAATCACTTCTTTGGCTTGGCCACTCAATAGCAGGCTGCGCGCCAGCTGCTCGACTCCTTGTGGGGTGGTGCGTTCGGACATGCCAATCAAGACCGCGCCGCGGCCAATTACCAGCACGTCGCCACCTTCAATCGCGGCGTTGTCGTAATCGCGGACTTCATCACCCAGATAATTCACAAATTGGCTTTCCGCGAATTCAGGATGCCAGCGGTAAATGGCGCGCAAATGATTGGTCTCACGCTGGCGAGCGGATTTCGCCATCGGGTTGAGTGACACGCCGCCATAGACCCAGCAAGAGGTATCGCGGGTAAACAAATGGTTAGGCAGTGGTTCAATCACGAAGTCGGTTTTGTCATGCATGGCTTGCATCATCGAAGACGATTGCACGGGCAAATCAATATAGCTTAAGCCACCGAGCAGGATCTCCGCGAGTGTGTTGTGGTCGATATCGGCCATGTAGGCGCGTACATCGTTGGCAAACTGATAGCCAAGACGGTATTGGTTGAGCTGGGTGTCGAGCAGCCATTGCTTGGCGTCAGGTTCGGCCAATGTCTCAACCAGTAAGTCGTGCAGTAGATGTACTTGCACGCCTTGGTTGGTGAGTGTGCGGGCGAACATATCATGCTCTTCGCCGGCACGCTCGACCGCCAGCACATCATCAAACAACAAATCGTGGCAGTTAGATGGCGTTAGGTGGTTCAACGCTCGTTCAGGCGATGAAGCAGAACGCGCTTCAGTTGCCCAACTTCGGATCCAACGTAAAACTCACTCATGGATAGGTCCTCTTTTTCCTTAATACGGGCCAGGTAATGAGACAAACAGCGTTTTGCATACTCGGGGTGTATTCACCGTTAAGGTGGGAATGCAGGCTATTTGCACAGGGTAGGCGTGTCTCATGTCTTCCTTGGATGCTCGAATAATGACAACCTTCCGAGAGGAGGTCAATGTTACAAATCACTAACAATCTCACCAAACTAGCAAGGTCACAGAAAATTCATCAACTTGGCGGTTTTCTCATCAGTGATACGATGACCGAACGTGGCATTTTTTGCCAAACCGTGCCATATTGCGCCCGTATTCATTTTCTGGAGTCGCGTTTATGTCACAGGCTGAACTGATCGAACAACAACACCAAGAAACTCGTATGATCATCGAGGAGCTTCTCGCCGACGGCAGTGATCCGGATGCGTTGTATACCATTGAGCACCATTTGTGTGCCGATACCTTTGAAGCGCTGGAAGATGCCGCGGTCGAGGCCTTTAAAATGGGCTTTGAGGTGGCTGAGGCCGAAGAGCTTGAGCTGGAAGAAGGCGGCACGATTGTGTGCTTTGATGCGGTGATGGAAACCGCCTTGAATGCCGAGCGCATTGATGAGCAAGTAGAAAAGTTAGTGGCGTTGGCCGATAAGCATAATATTGATTACGACGGCTGGGGCACCTATTTCGAGTCGGATGAAGACGAAGGCCCTGAGGGCGAGTAACGCGCGATCACACCGAATAAAAAATGCTGTTTAAAGCCACGCTAACGTGGCTTTTTTTGTGCCTGGATGGATTAGAGTGTCTTTATCATGGTGACTTCACAGCTGTCGTGACCAGTGTTGCCCATGCGCTCACACGGGGTAAAGCCGAGTGATTGATACAAGGCAATAGCCGCGGTGAGGTTGGCGGTGGTCTCGAGGTAGCAGCGTTGATATCCCCACTCCCGCGCCGTCTCCATCGCCTGGATAGCTAATTGCTTTGCGATGCCTTTGCCCCGTAATGCCGGTAGAAAGTACATTTTTTGCAGCTCACACACGCCATCGTGCCCGGGTAGCGGGGCGACACCGCCACCGCCAAGGATGCTTCCGTCTTTCTCAATCACCCAGTAGGCCGCGTGCGGGTGAGTATATTGTTCGCTGAGATGATCGAGGGTGGCGTCGGCGACGCTAAACCCGGCATCGGCACTAAGACTATGCTCGGCAGACACGCGACGGATCACCTCGGCAATGGCGAGATTATCCTTGGGTTCTATTAAACGCACGGTAAGGGATGCCGGTTTGTGTAAGCCGAGTTCCTGTAAGTCTTGGGGGCTACCCTTGGCCATGAATATACTCCGGATAATAGATTTATCGGTAATCTATCTCACTGGGTTGGCTTTCACAACTCAATCGCGATACAGGCAAGGCGGCGATCATTGCGCGTTGTTCGGCGTCACTATCCCGGTGTGGTTTTAGTGGTGGTGCCCCAAGTGCACCGGTGCGGGTTTTACCCCATGGCGGCGCTGCCAGATTTTTCAATGGAAAAGTAAGCCAATGTATTGATGCTGGGTTCAACCAGCGCTAATGCACCACCGACTAACCAATCACCGCTGATCAAATAGCCCACCAAGAAAGCGACGTTAAAGTGGATCACCGCAAAGCTGGCGGTTTTAATCACCGGACGCGCTTGACGGCTTAGTTTCCAGATTTTTTCGTGCAGATAAAAGGCACCCGTGTTGACCGTTGGCTCGGTCATGGCAATTAAGCTACCTAGAATGATATCGCCGGTGAGCACATACGCGACCGTAAAGGCGATCGAAAAGTGGATGGCGGCAAAACTGAGTGTCTTTTTCATGGTGTAGCTCCTTCGCGGCAACACGCGTTTATTCAACAATGACAGTATGCACATCCAATGTCGATAAATAAAAACGGTTCTCACTATCTTTTAGATAGAGCAGAGCTATCAATGTCGATCCATCAGCATAAAAAAAGCCACGCAGATTAGCGTGGCTTATTCGGGGTAACCGGCTGTACCGATGAATTATAACGCGGCGATGGTGACCTTTTGCTCACCGAGCTTGGTTAAGGTATCACGATAGCCATCGAGCTTTTCACGCTCTTTGGCCACCACGGCTTCGGGCGCTTTAGCGACGAAGCCTTCATTGCCAAGCTTACCTTCAACACGCTTGATCTCACCTTCGATTTTGGCAATCTCTTTGTCCAGACGCGCGAGTTCGGCATCTTTATCAATCAAGCCCGCCATTGGGATCAAGATCTCAGCGCTGCCAACCAAGGCAGACGCACAGGCCGGTAGCGTTTCGCTGCCGTCCAGAACCTTGAAGCTACCCAGTTTGGCTAGGGCGTTCAAGGTAGTGCTGTTGCTGGTGGCGCGTTCCGCATCACGTGAATCCGCGGCTTTTAGCATCACGTCAAGCGGTTGGCTTGGGGCAATATCGTACTCGGCACGTAAGTTACGGATGCTGACGATAAACTGCTTCACCCACTCGATGTCTTCTGACGCTTGTGCGTTAACATGGCTTGCCTCATATTGCGGCAGTGGCTGCTGCATGATGGTGTCGCCTTCCACGCCGTTCACTAGCGGCTTAACGCTCTGCCAGATCGCTTCGGTGATATATGGGATCACGGGGTGCGCCAGACGCAAGGTTTTTTCCAGTACGGTGATCAAGGTGTAACGGGTGGCGCGTTGTTGCGCGTCGTTGCCTTTCCACAATACGGGCTTGGTCAGCTCTAAGTACCAGTCACAGAATTGATGCCAGATAAACTCATACAGTACACCCGCCGCCATATCGAGACGGTAGTTGTCGAGGTGGGTGTTAAAGTCTTTGGCCGCTTGCTGGAACTGAGACTCGATCCACTGATCGGCGTTTGAGAAGGTCATCTCGCCGCCGTTCATGCCGCAATCTTGTGCTTCGGTGTTCATCAGCACGTAGCGGCTGGCGTTCCAAAGCTTGTTACAGAAGTTGCGGTAACCTTCCAGACGCTTCATGTCCCAGTTGATGTCACGGCCGGTAGAGGCCAGTGCCGCCAGGGTAAAGCGCAGTGCATCGGTGCCATGCGCCTCGATGCCGTTTTCGAAGGTTTTGCGGGTCGCTTTTTCGATCTTTTCAGCCAGCTTCGGTTGCATCATGTTACCGGTGCGCTTGGCAACCAGATCATCAATGCCAATGCCGTCAATCATGTCGAGCGGGTCAAGCACGTTACCTTTCGACTTCGACATTTTCGCGCCGCTTTCATCGCGAATAAGGCCAGTCATGTAGATGGTCTTAAACGGGACTTGTGGCTTGCCGTTTTCGTCTTTGATGAAGTGCATGGTCATCATGATCATGCGCGCCACCCAGAAGAAGATAATATCGAAGCCTGACACCAATACATCCGTAGGATGGAAGGTTTTCAGTGCCTCGGTATTGTCTGGCCAGCCGAGGGTGCCAAAGGTCCAAAGGGCTGAAGAGAACCAGGTATCGAGCACGTCTTCGTCTTGGCGCAGCGTGACGTCGTCGCTAATCTGGTTGTCACGACGGACTTCGTCTTCATCGCGGCCCACATAAACGTTGCCTTGGTCATCATACCAGGCCGGAATGCGGTGACCCCACCAAAGTTGACGCGAGATACACCAGTCTTGCACATCGCGCATCCACGCAAAGTACATGTTTTCGTATTGCTTGGGCACAAACTGAATGTCGCCATCTTCTACCGCTTTGACAGCCGGCTCGGCGAGCGGCGCGGTGCGCACGTACCATTGGTCAGTCAGCATTGGCTCAATCACCACGCCACCGCGATCGCCATAAGGCACGGTCAGATCGTGATCTTTGATTTCACCCAGTAAACCGAGAGAATCAAATTCGGCGACGATCGCTTTACGCGCGGCAAAGCGTTCCAAACCTTGGTAGGCGGCTGGAATGTCGCTCGCGTAGGCAGTGCTGGGCTGGCCTTTGTGATCAAACACCTCTGCGCTGTCGCGGATATCCGCGTTCAGGGTCAAAATGTTGATCATTGGTAGCTGGTGGCGCTGGCCCACTTCATAGTCATTGAAGTCGTGCGCTGGGGTGATTTTGACACACCCGGTGCCTTTTTCCATGTCGGCGTGTTCGTCACCCACAATAGGAATACGACGGTTCACCACCGGCAGTAAGACGTGTTTGCCAATCAGATCTTTGTAGCGCGGATCCTCAGGGTTCACGGCGATACCGGTATCACCCAGCATGGTCTCTGGACGAGTGGTGGCAACCACAATGTAGTCTTTACCGTCTGCGGTTTGGGCACCATCAGCAAGTGGATAACGGAAATGCACATGTGGCCTTTCTTGTCTTTGTTTTCCACTTCTAGATCCGAAATTGCCGTGTGCAGTTTCGGATCCCAGTTAACCAAGCGTTTGCCGCGATAAATTAAGTCTTCTTTGTGCAGGCGCACAAACACTTCTTTCACCGCATTGGAAAATCCGTCGTCCATGGTGAAGCGTTCGCGATCCCAGTCGACAGAGGCACCGAGACGGCGCAGCTGTTGGGTAATGGTGCCACCGGATTCGCCTTTCCATTGCCAGATTTTGTCAATAAACGCATCACGGCCATAGTCGTGCTTGGTTTTGTCTTCTTCGGCTGCGATCTTACGTTCCACCACCATCTGTGTGGCAATACCCGCGTGGTCGGTACCCACTTGCCAAAGGGTATTTTTACCTTTCATGCGCGCGGCACGGGTCAGGGTATCCATGATGGTATCCTGAAACGCGTGGCCCATATGCAGGCTACCGGTTACATTCGGGGGTGGGATCATGATGCTAAAGGCATCTTTGCTGGTATCACCATGAGGTCGGAAATAGCCCGCCTCTTCCCAGCGCTGATACAGCGCTTTTTCAATTGATTGTGGATTATATGTCTTTTCCATAGCGCTCTTGAAAGATCGTCAAGGGTTGGGCGATTGGTCGATGGCCAGGGTATGAAGTTGCAGGCCTGCCAGTCGGTATGCTTTATATCGGTGACGCGCGTGCTGTTTGAGCGTCTCATCGCAAGGGACGAAGTCTATCACTTGTGCAAACGAAGGCGCAAAATTTGATGCCTCTGTCGCCAAATTGATGAGCACGCTGCGATGACCGGTATGGCGCACACCTGGCCAACCTATTTCTACCGGTGCGCCGCTTCGCGGCCCTTCACCGACCAGGTTATGAGGCACGAAGGTATCTGGGTCACGTTGCCATAGAGCGTCATCGAGTTGATGCGCTTGGGCTTGGTCCTGTGCGGCCAGATAAATGCGTTGCCCTTGTTGATAGTAGTAAAAAGCCAGATCAATGGCGGTGTCTACGAGTGTTTGTTGTTCACGCGCTTGCTGTTCAGGTGTCAGCCCCAGGCTGTTGTTGTCGTCTACTGGCGCTGGCGGCGACAATAGATAAAAGGTGGCGGTGGGCATATACGCTCCTAAAAGTGAGAAACGGCCTCCGTCCCAAAAGTGGGGTGTCCGGGTAGCGCGGAGCCTTCAACATAGCCGATTGTGCGTACAGACACCAGTGTCGGCAAAAGTTTGAGCAAAAAAAGGAGGCCGGTGGCCTCCTTTTCGTGGTTACTCTTCCAATTCAAGGCCGGAGCGGTTGAGTAAAAATTGCACCAGCAGAGGCACGGGGCGGCCGGTGGAGCCTTTTTCTTTGCCGCCGCTCTTCCAAGCGGTCCCAGCGATGTCTAGGTGCGCCCAGTTGTATTTCTTGGCAAACCGAGACAAGAAGCAGCCCGCAGTGATCGTACCACCGCCTTTACCGCCAATATTGGCCATATCCGCGAATGGGCTATCGAGTTGCTCTTGGAACTCATCGGTCATTGGCAAACGCCACGCGCGATCACCGGCTTGCTCTGAGGCACTGATAATATCGTGCGCGAGAGGGTTTTGGTTGGCAATGAGCGCACTGATGTGATGGCTCAGTGCCATAATACAGGCCCCGGTGAGGGTCGCGACATCAATCACACACTCTGGCTCATAACGCTCAACATAGGTGAGGGCATCACACAGTACCAAGCGACCTTCGGCGTCCGTATTAAGGACTTCGACCGTTTGCCCTGACATGGTAGTTAGGATGTCACCTGGGCGATACGCTTGGCCGTCTGGCATGTTTTCACAGCCGGCGAGCACACCCACCACATTGATCGGCAGGTTAAGCTCGGCCAAGGCACGCATCACCCCAAATACCGATGCGGCACCGCCCATGTCGTACTTCATTTCATCCATGCCGGCACCCGGCTTGATGGAAATACCGCCCGAGTCAAAGGTGAGGCCCTTGCCGACCAGCACAATCGGTTTTGCTTCTGGGTCCGGGCTGCCCTTGTATTCCATGATCGACATCATCGATTCATTCTTGGAGCCTCGGCCGACGGCAAGATAGGAATGCATGCCCAGCTTTTCCATTTCCTCTTCGCCGATAATACGCGTGGTTACTGCGTCATAGTCATCAGCCAAACGGCGTGCTTGTGAGGCCAGATAGGCTGGGTTGGCGACATTAGGTGGCATGTTGCCGAGGTCTTTACAGGCATTCACGCCCGAGGCAATGGCTAAGCCATGTGCAATGGCACGCTCACCCAAGTTGAGCTCACGACGTGGGAACGTTGAACACCATTTTGCGTAATGGGCGACGGATTTCTGGCTTAACACTTTTGAACTGGTTGAAGGTATAGAGGCTATCTTTGGTGCTTTCAACCGCTTGACGTACCTTCCAGTAAGTGTCACGCCCTTTGACATGCAGTTCGGTTAAAAAGCAGACCGCCTCCATGGAGCCGGTTTCATTGAGGGTATTAATGGTTTTTTTAATGATTTCTTTATATTGGCGTTCACCGAGCTCGCGCTCTTTGCCACAACCCACCAGCAATACGCGCTCTGACAGCACATTCGGCACATGATGCAAAAGGAGCACCTGACCCGGTTTACCTTCAAGATCACCCCGGCGTAGTAGGGCGCTGATGTAGCCGTCGCTGATTTTGTCGAGTTGCTCGGCCACTGGGGACAGGCGGCGAGGTTCAAACACGCCAACGACAATACAGGCACTGCGTTGCTTTTCGGGGCTACCGCTCTTTACACTGAACTCCATTTGTACTCCTAGATCCTAAAGACAATTGGGACCAAATGTTGGATAATGCCGCCTCTATATGTTGTTGAACGCTCTATATGCGCCCGGATCAGCCGGCGGTCAACAAATGGCCGAAAGATTAGAAAACAACTAATTAAACCAGAAACTATAGTTATTCGAGTAAAAAAACAAGTTTTCCATTAGGTGCCTTCGCTTTGATAATTGTTCGATATTTGATCCGGGAGACAGTTAAAACACAAGTTGCGGTTTTATTTGTGTTGTTTCTGGTCTTTTTTAGCCAAAATTTATCCGTGTGCTCGCCAGTGCCACAGAAGTCGATCCCGGGAAATCAGATCATTACCTTAG
>NZ_AQOD01000167.1 GCF_000513715.1 Salinivibrio socompensis S35 | reverse complement strand
AAGCCGTTATTTGATTCGGTGTTCGCCCTCTTGGTCGCGAATTGGCTTAACAACWAAGTGTCATCCTTAGCCCGATTTGCCTCTCGACGCCAACATCGCATGTGATGATCGCTATTTCGGCAGGGGCATTATTGGCGGTATTTGGTCTCAGTGGCCAAGACAATTGGCAATGGTTCACCGCCGACGATCAACGCGCACTCATGCTCGCGTGGCAGCAATGGCAAATGGCGCCATTTTTTGGTGTGGGCATGGGCAATGGTCCGTCTACCCTATTATTGCTGTCCGCCTCACAACCTCATCACCCTGGTCCAGTGACGTTACCCAGTGCTTTGCTGCTGTGGTTACTTGAAGGGGGGATGCTCGTAGCCTTCGGTTACTTGGTGGTGTTGGCCGCGCTGACACTTCGCATTTTACGTGCACCATCAGGCACTCGTAGGATATTGATCGCCCTGGTGTTGCCACCTCTGACAGGCCTGATGATTTATCCAGCCAGCGGCACACAATGGTTTAACGGCGTACTATTACTGATTTGGTTATATTGGTTAGACAATTTAACCAGTAAATATCGCCGTTATCCCATGTTTTCTCACCGCTATAGCCAGCGTGTTGCGAGTCGTACCGTGATCACAGCGTTAGTGCTCGCCACTTTGCTGAGCCTATCATCCGTTTATTTGGCCAATCGCTATCTGCGCGACTCCTTATTAAGTTCACAGCGCTTTGCTCTATATCAGCAGCACCCATGGTGGCAGCAAAAACTGCATTGGGCACAACAAGACCGTCGCTTTCAAGCTAATTTAGTGCGTCTATCCGATGTCGAACGCCACCAGCACTTAGATGACTTACTCCGTCAAGTGGCCCAGCGCCCACGCTTTTCTGGCTATCAGCACGCGTATCAGATTGCATTACAAATTGGTGATCATCAACGCGCGCGGGATATTCAACAAGAAGCGCGCTACTTATATCCGCAAGCGAGCAAAGTCTGGACCACTCGCCATACCTTGCCCGCCGCGTCAACGCATTAGCGTAATGCGCTTTCTAACGCTTTAAGGCACAGCGCAACATTCTCATGCCGTGCCCCATAGCCCATTAAACCAATGCGCCACGCTTTACCCGCGAGATCGCCTAATCCAGCACCAATTTCGAGGTTATAGGTATTGAGTAGATGCTGGCGCACGGCCGCATCGTCCACACCATCGGGAATAGTGACTGCATTAAGCTGCGGCAACCGATAAGGCGACTCAACCACAAACGTGATCCCGAGTTCATCCAGCCCCGTTTTGAGGTGTTGATGCATGTCTTGATGACGTTGCCATGCGTTTTCAAGCCCTTCTTGATAAAGCCGCAATAAAGACTCATGCAAGGCATACAAGCTATTGACCGGCGCGGTATGGTGATAGCTGCGTTTACCTTCCCCGCTCCAATAACCAAGCACCAAGCTTGATCGAGAAACCAGCTTTGTACCTTATGGGTACGCGCTTGCATTTTGGCCACGGCACGCGATGAGAAGGTAACGGGTGATAAGCCAGGGACACACGACAAGCATTTTTGGCTACCGGAATACACTGCATCCAACTGCCATTCATCGACCTTTAATGGCACGCCGCCGAGTGACGTCACTGCATCCACAATGGTTAAACAGCCGTGCTCACGTGCCAATCTAGCCAGTGTTTGCGCATCGGAGCAAGCACCGGTCGAGGTTTCAGCGTGAACAAAGGCAAGCGTGCTGGCATCCGGATGATCTTTCAGCGCCTGTTTCACTTTTTCCGGGCTAACGGGCGCCCCCCAGGCATCGTCCACCATCACCGCCGTCGCGCCGCAACGCTCGACATTTTCTCGCATGCGATCGCCAAACACGCCATTGCGACACACGATGACCTTTTCACCCGGTTCAACCAAGTTAACAAAACAGGCTTCCATCCCGGCACTGCCTGGCGCCGAGATCGCAAGGGTGAAAGGGTTCTCGGTTTGAAATGCATATTGAAGCAGTTGTTTCACTTCATCCATCATGGCAATAAATAGAGGATCAAGATGTCCCACGGTAGGGCGGCTTAATGCTTGTAGCACAGCAGGATAAATATCTGAGGGACCCGGCCCCATCAGCGTACGAGCAACGGGCTGAAAAGATTGAATATCAGAAATTGAACGCGCCATAACGTTTCCTTGTTGTTGGTACAGAGGGTTGACCGTTATAGCATATTTTTTCGCCACATCCCTATCATCTAGCACGCGAACTGTGTGATCGCAGGACAATTTTCCAAACCGCTAACGATGATAAAACTCAGTTGACACCCCGTTGTCTCGCCCGTAATGTAAAGACTGTTCACGGGATGACCCGTGACTGAACATGCAGAAGAGGTGCATTTCTCAGGCAGTTATCATACGGAGCCCCACTCCAAGGTGTGATAATCAGGGGAGACAATGCCGAGGCGGCGTAAGCTTGGGGGCGAAACGCTGCCGGCCTAGAAGGCTGAATCCTTCAGGCTGTCACTTGTCATCCATATAGGAAGACAGGTGGAGCGCTTCTGGCAGTACCTGCCTGCCGTTTGCTCTTCCTTCTTTTTTGCGGTCCGCTACCGCGGTCACGATGTGACTTCTGATGTTCCCCACGATGAATTGATTGAGACCCATTTTTATGATGAGAGGGGAAAAAGGACGTGAACCCACTACCACCAATGTCGGTCGCTAAGTTTGGCGGCACCAGTGTCGGAACGCTAGATGCGATGCAGCGAAGCGCCGATGTTATCGAACAAAACCCACACACACGCTTAGTGGTGATCAGTGCATGCGCAGGCGTCACCAATCACTTAGTCGCACTGGCTCAAGGCGTCAACGACCCGCAAGCACGTCAAGACAAACTGGCTGCCATCACCGCTATCCATCAAGCCATATTAACCCAGCTTCCCGCTTGCCAAGACACGCAGGTGGCGGTTGATCACTGGCACCACGCGATGACCGGAGCATGCAAACACCGCGGCCTCTACCCCCAGCTCGGCGTTAACGGATGCGTTGGTCGCTTGTGGTGAGCTGATCTCAACCCATATTTTTACCCATTTGCTCAACAGCCGAGGGATGGCAACGGTGAGGGCCGATGCACGCGCATTACTGCGCACCGATAGTCAATTCGGCTGTGCCCTGCCTGACCCACAGCAAACCAAAACGCAGTGCCAAGACCAGTTACTCCCCCGATTAGCGACACATCTCGTGGTCACCCAAGGATTTATTGGTGCCGATGCCAACGGGCAAACCACCACCTTAGGCCGTGGCGGCAGTGACTACAGTGCCGCCTTGTTCGCGGAGGCGATTGGTGCAAAAAGCTTGGCAATCTGGACCGACGTACCCGGGATCTATACCACGGACCCACGGATTGCTGACCGTGCTCGTCCTATCAGTGAAATTAGCTTTAGCGAAGCCTCGGAAATGGCGACCTTTGGCGCCAAGATCTTACATCCATCGACCTTAGTCCCTGCCGTGCGCCAGCATATTCCGGTGTTTGTCGGGGCGGCGAACGCCCCTGAACAAGGCGGGACCTGGATTCGCGAGCAAGCGCATACGGCACCGCTGTTTCGCGCCGTGGCCTTGCGACGTAACCAAACCATGGTGACATTGACCAGCTTAAACATGTTCCATGCTTATGGGTTTTTGGCCAAAGTGTTTGAGATCTTGGCACGTTTTGAAATCTCAGTGGATTTAATCACTACCTCAGAGGTCAGTGTCTCTTTGACCTTAGATCAAACCCATACCCAGGGTGACGCGCCGCAGCTGCCGGAGGCTGCCGTCGCCGAGCTTACCCGGTTATGCCAGGTGAATATCTGCACGAATCTGGCGGTTGTTGCGCTGATTGGTAACAACATGAATCATACGCCGGGCGCGACGTTCCCGGTGTTTAGCGCCCTTGCTCAACATAAACTGCGCATGATTTGCTATGGTGCCAGCGATCACAATGTATGTGTGGTGGTCGAGGATCACGACGCCACTGATGTGGTTCAGCGGCTACATGCTGACTTATTTGAGTAAAAAAAGCCAGCACAACCAATGTGCTGGCTTTTTTCGTTAGCCGTTTAAATTAGGCCCAAGCCATTTTTCCGCTTCTTCGCGACACCATCCTTTACGGGCGGCATAGTTATCGCATTGATCCGCTTGGATCTTGGCGACCGCAAAGTAGCGAGCGTCTGGATGCGAGAAGTACCACCCCGAGACAGACGCACCCGGCCACATGGCATAACTTTCGGTGAGTGTCATCCCTGTGTACGCTTCTACTGAGAGCAACTGCCAGATTTTGCTTTTTTCACTGTGCTCTGGGCACGCCGCATAACCCGGGGCCGGCCGGATCCCTTGGTATTGTTCGCGGATCAATGCATCATTATCGAGCGTTTCATCGGGCGCGTAACCCCAAAGCTTCATACGGACTTGCTGATGCAGGTATTCCGCAAAGGCTTCGGCTAAGCGATCAGCTACCGCTTGGATCATGATCGCGTTGTAGTCATCACCTTGTGCCTTATAGGTAGCGGCCAGTTCATGCTCGCCCACCCCACCAGTGACCGCAAAGGCGCCGATCCAATCGGGTTGCTTACTGGTATGGGGGGCAATGAAATCAGCAAGGCTATAGTTGGCGCCACGCGGCTTTTTGGTTTGCTGACGTAAATGGTTCAGTACCGTGCCCACCGCTTGCCGTGATGGGTCGGTATACACCTCGATATCATCTTCAATGCTATTGGCAGGAAAGACGCCACACACCCCTTTTGCGGCGATCAAGCCTTCGTGCTCAAACCGATCGAGCCAGGCGTTGGCATCCGCATACAAGCGGCGTGCTTCTTCGCCCACCAACTCGTGATCCAAAATCGCCGGGAATTTTCCACTCAAGGACCAGGTCATAAAGAAGGGGGTCCAGTCGATATACTGGCGAAGCGTGGCAATCGACACATCATCGTAAACATGCACCCCCGGCTTCAATGGCTGTGGCGGCGTGTAGTTCGCCCAATCGGTTTGCCATTTGTTCGCCCTCGCCGCTTCCAGGGTCACAGGCGGAGTACGAGGCGCTTTGCGTTGGTGCTGTTCGCGTACCGAGACATACTCTTTTTGTAACCGCGCAACGAAGTCTGGAAATTGGGCTGGCGACAATAACGACGCACAGACGCCAACTGCACGCGAAGCATTGGATACATACACCACAGGTGCTTGGTAGTGCTGTTCTATTTTGACGGCTGTGTGCGCTTTGGAGGTGGTTGCACCGCCAATCAGAAGCGGAATATTAAACCCTTGGCGTTCCATTTCTTTGGCGACATTCACCATCTCATCCAAAGACGGTGTGATAAGGCCGGATAAGCCAATAATATCAACTTGTTCTTCACGTGCGACCGACAGTATTTTTTCAGTTGGTACCATGACACCCAGATCGATGATCTCGAAGTTATTACATTGCAGCACCACGCCGACAATGTTTTTGCCAATGTCATGCACATCACCTTTTACTGTGGCGAGTAAGATTTTACCGTTGGTTTGGCCTTGCTGCTTTTCCGCGTTGATGTAAGGTTCCAGGTAGGCCACTGCCTGCTTCATCACTCGGGCCGATTTCACCACCTGAGGGAGAAACATTTTACCCTCACCAAATAAGTCCCCTACCACATTCATGCCTGCCATCAGCGGGCCTTCAATGACTTCTAGCGGCTTACTCGCGGCTTGGCGTGCTTGTTCCGTGTCCTCGATGATAAATTCAGTAATGCCTTTAATCAATGCATGTTCAAGACGCTTATTCACCGGCCAGCCGCGCCATTCTGCGGTTTCTGCTACGTCGTTTTCGCCGCGATCTCGGTAGCTGTCAGCCAACGCCAACAAACGCTCGGTCGCTTCGTCATCCTTGTTCAGTACCACATCTTCGACGGCTAGCCGCAATGATTCCGGGAGATCATCATAAATCGCCAATTGCCCTGCGTTGACAATCCCCATATCCATGCCGTTTTTAATACAGTGATATAAAAACACCGCATGGATCGTCTCACGCACTGGGTTATTACCGCGAAACGAGAAAGAGACGTTTGACACTCCACCCGAAATCATCGCATGAGGCAGGGTGCGTTTGATGTCCTCCACGGCATTGATGAAATCAACGGCGTAGTTATTATGTTCATCAATCCCAGTGGCGACGGCAAAGATATTAGGATCAAAGATAATGTCTTCAGGCGGAAAGCCGACTTGGTCGACCAGCAGATGATACGCGCGCGTACAAATCTCAACTTTACGTTCACGGGTATCGGCTTGGCCTTGTTCATCAAACGCCATCACAATCACAGCAGCACCGTAGCGGCGCACCAGTCGAGCTTGTTGAATAAAGGCAGTTTCCCCTTCTTTAAGAGAAATAGAGTTCACAATCCCTTTGCCTTGAATGCACTTAAGCCCCGCTTCGATAATTTCCCATTTCGACGAATCAATCATCACTGGCACACGGGCAATATCGGGCTCTGCCGCACAAAGATTGAGAAAGCGTACCATGGCCTGCTGCGCATCCAGCATGCCTTCATCCATATTGATATCGATGATTTGTGCGCCGTTTTCCACTTGTTGTAACGCCACTTCAAGCGCGTCGTCATATTGTTCTTCGACGATTAAACGCTTAAAACGCGCCGATCCGGTGACATTGGTGCGTTCGCCAACATTCACAAACAAACTATCAGCATCAATGGTCAGTGGCTCGAGCCCAGACAAGCGGCATGCAACCGGGTGACAAGGGAGTGTGCGAGGCGCGTGCTTGGCCACCACTTCGCTGATGGCTTGGATATGCTCCGGTGTGGTACCACAGCAACCGCCCACCAAGTTAATAAAGCCAGAGGCGGCCCATTCATCAATGTGTGTCGCCATCTCTTCAGGCGAGAGATCATATTCGCCAAACGCATTGGGTAAGCCCGCGTTGGGATGGACCGAAACAAAGCCTTCGCAAATCTCACTGAGCTCTTTGACGTATTGACGTAATTCAGCCGGCCCTAAAGCACAGTTCAAACCGAAAGATAGCGGTTCAGTATGGCGTAAAGAATGATAGAACGCCGCAGTTGTTTGTCCGGACAAGGTACGCCCAGAGGCATCCGTGATGGTGCCGGAGATCATAATCGGTAAGCGAGCACCACGGGCATCAAAGACTTTTTCTACTGCAAACGCACAGGCTTTAGCGTTCAAGGTATCGAAGATGGTTTCCAGCATGATGAGATCCACACCACCATCGATCAGCGCTTCGGTCGACTCTGCATACACCTCAACCAACTGATCAAAATTCACATTGCGAAAGCCAGGATCGTTCACATCCGGCGAAATAGAGCAGGTGCGGTTTGTGGGTCCGAGAACGCCAGCCACGAAGCGGGGTTTTTCTGGGGTTTTCGCCGTCCAGCGGTCAGCCTCCTCACGAGCAAGACGCGCAGCGGCTAAATTTATCTCCGCACTCAGTGCCTGCATGTCATAATCGGCCATCGCTATCTGGGTCGCATTAAAGGTATTGGTTTCTATGATGTCCGCGCCGGCTGCTAAATAGTCGCTGTGCAGACCCGCAATTTTTTCTGGCTGAGTCAGTACCAAAAGATCATTGTTACCTTTGACATCACAGTGCCAATCTTTAAAGCGTTTCCCTCGATAGTCAGCTTCCGTCAATGCCAATCCCTGAATCATGGTGCCCATGCCACCATCGATCACCAAAATATACTCAGCGAGACGCTGTGCTAATCGATCCATTCTTACCCCGTGATATCACCGTCCTGATTGCGATAGTTTTATCCTATCACAGCCAATTTGGAAATCTAGACGTCTATTTAAATGAATTAATATTGATCTATTTCAAATCTGCTGTTCGTTTTGGCGACGATTTCCATTAATATTTTGACACTCTTTCTTCCACTCTCTAGCCGCATTAGGAATGATGTATGTCAACCTACGCTATCCTCAGCTTTTTGGCCGCCGCCGCCATCATCATCGCGTTCATTAATAGCAAAATCAGCAGGGTACAAACAACGATCGCGATCACCGCCAGCTCTCTGCTCCTTTCTCTTATCATCGTCATAATCGGTCAATATCAAGCGATTCCGTTAAAAGCAATGGCGGAACAAATACTGACTGATATCCACTTTGATACCTTTTTACTCAAAGGCGTACTCGGTTTCCTTTTGTTCGCAGGTGGTATTGGTGTCAAGCTTCCTCATTTTTCTGATCAAAAATGGGAAATTACAACGCTCGTACTCGGCGGGCTTTTGGTGTCTGTTTCCTTGGTGGGTGCCGGCATTTGGAGCATCTTCCAACTGATCGGTATTCCGTTTGATTTTATCTATTGTTTACTGTTTGGCGCGCTGATCTCTCCAACCGACCCCATCGCCGTGTTGGCAATCGTCAAGCGGTTACAGGCACCAATGCGGATCACCACCCAAATTGAAGGGGAGTCGCTGTTTAATGACGGGGTCGGTATTGTTATTTTTGTGACGCTTTTTACCCTGGCATTTGGCGACAGCGACCCGACACTCGGCGGTACGATTGCATTGTTCTTGCAAGAGGCAATCGGTGGGGTTGTATACGGTCTGATATTAGGTTACCTATTCCACCGCTTAATCTGCGCGACCAATGACCATTCAATGGAACTGCTACTGACACTGGCTATTCCAAGCGCAGGGTATGTGCTGGCCGATATGTTACATGTGTCAGGTCCGCTCGCGATGGTGGTGTCTGGGATTATGATCGGCAACTGGACACGCTTTATTGGTTTTTCCAAAGAGAGTGAGGATCACCTAGATCACTTCTGGGAATTGGTTGACGAGTTTCTTAATAGCTTACTTTTCTTATTGATCGGGATCAGTCTACTTCAGATTGGCTTTCATAAGGAAGACTGGATCATTATGGTCGCGGTTGTGCCTGTTGTACTGTTCGCGCGTTATCTCAGTGTGAAAGCCTGTTATTTCGGCTTCAACCGCTTTCGTCAATACAACCCTTGGGCCGTCCGTATTTTAAGCTGGGGAGGCCTGAGAGGTGGGTTAGCCCTTGCCATGGCCATGGCAGTGCCGGCTGGCGTCATGGTCGTTCCTGAGAAAAACATAGACGTACGTGAGTTGATACTCGTCATGACCTACGCGGTGGTCGTCTTCTCTATTCTGGTGCAAGGTTCGACCATGACAGGCATGGTCGATAAAGCCAATGCCGCCCAAGAGGAAATGGACAATCCACGCGTTTAAGTATCCTTCCCCAATAAGGCGCCAATGAGGCGCCTTTTTTTATTCATCGAGGGTAAAGTTAAATTGTGAAAATTCGTCCAAATTGAACGGTGTCAGCTGATAAACACAGTAATTTAACCAATTGGCAAAGAGTAAGTGTCCATGACTCCGCCAACTGACATACGGCGGTTGAGACGGGTCATCATCAGGATAATAGTTAATAGGGACAACGGGCTCCATCCCTTCTTCAAGATCGCGGTGATATTCATGATGCAACGTATGTGAGTCATATTCGGGGTGCCCCGTCACAAATACATTCCGTTTATCCTTGGTAGCGGCCAGGTAAGTGCCCGCTTGTGCAGAGGTCGCTAAAATATCGAGATCCGTATGTTCATCAAGAAAGCTTGGCGAAAAGTCCGCATACCGGGAGTGAGGCGCGAGAAAACTATCATCAAATCCACGCAATAAAGGATGGGTGGCCAGTGCTTCATTGATCTGATGCCGATAGACGCCGGATAATTTTTCTTTGCGCGTTTTTTTGGGTAAATCGTAAAGGAGCTTTAAGCCCGCTTGAGCTGCCCAACAAACATATAGGGTTGACGTGACATGCTGATGTGCCCAATTCATCACATCTTGCAAGTGCTCCCAGTAAATCACATCTTCAAACTGAACCAAACCTAGTGGCGCACCAGTAACGATAAGGCCATCAAAGTTGCGTTCACGCACGGTTTCAAACTGTCGATAAAAGGTATCTAAGTGCTCCGTTGGTGTGTTCTTACTGGGCCGATTATCAATGCGTAAAAGCTCGACATCAACTTGTAAAGGACTGTTAGAGAGCAAACGCATAAATTGCGTCTCAGTTTCTATTTTTTTGGCATTAAGTTGAGTAACAACACCTTCAACGGGCGAATGTTTTGACTCACCGCGCGCGTCTGCGACATGACGAAAATGTTTTCTCGACGCAAAATGTTAGTGGCGGGGAGCTGATCCGGGATTTTTATCGGCATCACTGCCTCCTAAAGATTAAAGATGTTTAGACGTCCAGATATCTAACAACATAACCTAGTGCCCGATGAAGCTCAAGCAATAATCAACGTTGAGACTTTCCCTTGTGGGTAGGGATAGTGAAATCTACCGAAAGCGCGAGACAAAAAGATGAGGTATGTAGATAAGAAGATACAATTTAGAAAGAACCAGAAACGAAAAAGCCCCCCGCAAATGCGGGGGGCTTAAAATAGCTCTTGGCAGTGACCTACTCTCACATGGGGAGACCCCACACTACCATCGGCGCAGCAACGTTTCACTTCTGAGTTCGGCATGGGTTCAGGTGGTGCCGTTACGCTATGGCCGCCAAGAAAATTCTGGTGCTGATAGGCAGATTTGAACTGCCGACCTCACCCTTACCAAGGGTGCGCTCTACCAACTGAGCTATATCAGCAAAATCGTTATCAACGTTTTACTTATTTTTTATCATCAAAGTCTTACGCATATCAGCTTTGATGATTAATTTTTACTAATTACAGCCTAATACTCAGCTCTAATTAGGTAATGGAGAGCCTGGCGATGTCCTACTCTCACATGGGGAGACCCCACACTACCATCGGCGCTGCTTCGTTTCACTACTGAGTTCGGCATGGAGTCAGGTGGGTCCAAAGCGCTATGGTCGCCAAGCAAATTCGGTAATCTAGAAAGCTGTTCGTTCTCGCCACAATCAACTGGCTTATTTCGAGTCCAACC